>DGOW01000003.1:0-244 GCA_002390225.1 Gemmatimonadales bacterium UBA4456
CGCCAAATGTTTACTGAATTCTGTAGTATGGCCAAAATGCATGTTTTTATTGACATGCTTCGACTTTTAGGTGTAACCTGACGACGTGATTCTGGCGTTTTTCAGTCCTCAAATCCTCGCTTAAAGGCGAAGCATGCGCCTCTTCGGACGAAACAAGAGCGTGATCGGCCTCGACATTGGGTCCGGTTTCGTAAAGGTCGTCGAGGTGGACCACTCCGGTGATCAGCCGGAAGTCGTCGGCGTC
>DGOW01000003.1:279-1158 GCA_002390225.1 Gemmatimonadales bacterium UBA4456
ATCGTCGAGGGCGAGATCATGGATTACGGCCTGGTTTCCGATGCGGTCTCCGGACTCTTTGCCGACATCGGGTTGAAAGGCGCCGAAGTGGTGACGGCCGTCGGCGGGCGCGATGTCATCATCAAGAAGATAGAAATGGATCGGATGAAACAGGCCGATGCACGCAAGGTCATCAAGTGGGAGGCCGAGCAGTACGTTCCCTTCGACATCAAGAGCGTAGAGCTCGACTTTGAGATCCTGAATCCGGACGGTGACGGCCTTCAGATGGACGTGCTCCTCGTTGCGGCTAAGCGCGAGCTAGTGGACAACAAGGTTGGTCTGCTGCAGGACGCGGGCGTCGAACCGATCGTGATCGACATCGATGCTTTCGCCCTTCACAACGCCTTCGAACATAATTATCCGGAGGCTCTTGGAGGGATCGTGGCTCTCGTCAACGTCGGCCATGAGACCACCAACGTCAGTATTCTCGAGGATGGCGTGCCGATTCTGACGCGCGACTATCCGTTCGGTTGTCGAAAGATTCGTGAGGATCTTCAGCGAGAGCGTGGGCTGACGGCTGAGCAGGCCGAGGACGTCGTTCAGGCTCGGGAGACGACCCATGATCTCGAGAGCTTCGTCGCATCGTCGGCGGACAAGGTCGCGATCGATATCGAGCGAGCGAGTGCATTCCTCATGACTCGTGAAGATGGCAACTCTGTGGGGCGTATTTTCCTCAGTGGGGGTGGTGCGCGAATCCCTGGAATGGCCGAATCGCTTGCCCGCCGTATGAACGTGGAAACGGAGATCGTGAACCCGTTCGAGCGGGTTCCCGTGCGCCCCGGCGCGGCGGGTGAAGTGTCCATTGATGAGGCTGCCCCGATGCTGCTGCTGCCGCTCGGA
>DGOW01000003.1:1214-1789 GCA_002390225.1 Gemmatimonadales bacterium UBA4456
AGCGCGGTTGGGGTGGAAGCCCTTTCGCCGTTGTCGTTGGTGCGCTCAAGGGCCTCACCAGTCGAGGGGGCGGGGGTGCAGGAAGTCCGGTCGACCGGTACTCGAGCTTCTTCGCCGTCGCTGCGGCCATCACGATCGGCTATATGGGCTGGTCTTTCTGGAACGTGCAGACTGAGACTGAGAGCTTGAGCGTTCAGCTTGAAAAAGCGGTGGCCGATTCTAGCCGCAACGCGGTGATCATCCAAAATATCCGACGACTGGAAGCCCGTGGAGACTCCATTCAGGAGCGGGTCGCGATCATTCAGGAGATCGACGCGGGCCGGTATGTTTGGCCACACCTACTGGACGAGGTTGCGGCTGCGGTCCCGGACTATTTGTGGCTCCGTGAAGTACTGTACCAGAGTGACAGTCCGCTCATGGTGCGCGTCACAGGGCGGGCCGGCTCGCTCTTCGCCATCACTCGGTATATGCGTCGCCTCGAAGCCTCACGCTTCTTGCGTGGCGTCAGTCCTGAAACCATGCAGCAGGTTTCCTCCGAGGCGAACCCGGAGGATCTGGTCTATATGTTCGAGCTG
>DGOW01000003.1:1836-2706 GCA_002390225.1 Gemmatimonadales bacterium UBA4456
CCGCTTTTTGACGATGGCGCGTCTCAGGCCCTCACTGCCGAGCGGGGGAACTGAGCCATGGCATGGTATAAGCCCGATGACCCCATCCAGCGTAACTGGATGATTGGTGGCATTGTCGCGCTTGCGCTGACTTATCCGTTCGAGACCTATTTCATGGCACCGAAACACGAGGCGAACGACCTCGTTCGTGATCGCGTCGAGGCCCTGGGAAGTCAGAATGTTCAGGCCGGAGTGATTGTGGCCCGAGGCGGTGGTGAACTGGAGGAGCGTATGGCGCTTTACGAGCGCCATGTGGCCCGTCTGGAAGAACTGATTCCGGCACAGGAAGAAGTGCCTGCTCTCGTTGACGACATTCAGGCGCGAGCTCGCATGTCGAACGTGGAAGTGGTGGGCCTCGATCCGGGGCCCACAGAGTCAGCTGGGCCGTATAACCGCACCGGTTACCAGATGACGGTCGTCGGCGAGTACCATGAAGTAGCCCGCTTCCTTACCGAGATCGGTAGTCTGTCGCGTATCGTGACGCCGGTCCAGGTCGAAATGCAGACCTATTCCGGTGTTAGCCAGCGCGCTGATATGGTGTCCCCAATTGAAGCGTCCTTCCGGATCGAGACGTACGTCCTCCTCGATGCGACCTCCATCGCTCCGGCCGAATTGCCGGGAGGCTGATGATGAAGAGATTCGTTGTGGCGGTGGCCGTGTGCGGCACCTGCCTCGCTGTGGCCCTTCCAGCTCCGGCGCAGGACCCCGTGCCTCAGTCTCCGCCCACGGGCACGGAGTTGGTCTTTGAACGAGAAGTTTTCTCGTATCCGTCGTTCACGCGGCGTAACCCCTTCCTGCCCCTCGAGGGTACGGCAGGCGGGCCGCGCTACG
>DGOW01000003.1:2738-19799 GCA_002390225.1 Gemmatimonadales bacterium UBA4456
AGCTCACGTTGATTGGGATTATGTTTTCGCCTGATCCCGCCGCAAGCGTCGCCGTCATCTCAACGGGATCCGTCTCTGTCGCCGCTGACGGGACAACCAGTGGCGTTGCGGGCGACGCGTATTATTTGAAGGTGGGTCAGATCATCGGAAACGCTACTATCATCGAGATACGGCGTGACGCAGTCGTCGTCGACGTCGAGGTCTTCGACGCAGTTCAACGGAAGACCATGAGCTTCGTATCCAGCCGCGACGGAGGCACGTCATGACGTCGATGTTCGCTCTATGGGCGGGTACGCTCCTCGCCCTCGGAGGGTCGGTCACTGAAGTGACGATCACCCCGATGGAGTCGCAGACGAATATTCTCGTGGTGACCGGTGAGCTCGTCGAGTATCGCTCTTTTGTGATGGAAGGCCCGCATCGTCTGGTCATTGACCTAATGGGCGCGACGCATGCGCTTCCCCGGACCGAATTTTCCGCTGTGAATCGCGGTGGCATCATAGCAATGCGGTCCAGTCAGTACGCGGACGACGTCGTTCGACTCGTCTTCGTGTTGGAGCAGACTCTCGATTATGAGATTGTCGAGGATCGCCGAGGGCTGCGCGTTCAACTAGACAATCCGGTTGGCGACTTCGAGCCATGGTCGTCCGGCGCCCGAGAGCCTGCGTTCGACCCGACATCCATGATCTCGTCGACAGTCGCCGAGGCGGCTCGTGTTCAAGAAGCGCAACGGATTTCGGTTACCTGGACTGAGGCTCCGGTGAACGACGTGCTTCTCGCATTTGCTGCGTTCTCCGGGAAGTCGATTGTGCCCGGATCGAACGTGAGTGGCTTCGTCACGGCAGATATCAATGACCAGCCCTGGGATGTCGCCCTGATGACGATCCTGGCCGGACAGGGCCTGGTTGGTGAGGAGGACACCAACGGAATCATCCGCGTCGATAATATCTCAGACATCAACGACCGAGAGCAAATCGAGAGTATTCTGACGCGGGCCTACCGAATTTCTTACGGGACGGTGGCTGAGATCCAGACACTCGTGACGCCGCTTCTTACCCCGCGGGGGAACGTGGCCGCCAGCACAGGAGCAAACACGCTGGTGGTTTCCGATATCCAGCGAGTGCAGGACGCGGTGGCCGACATGCTCGCTCAGTTGGACATCGAGACACCTCAGGTCTCGATTCAAGCCAAGATCATCTTCGTAAACCGCACGGCGCTGGACGAACTGGGTGTTACGTATGAGCTAAAAGACTCGCGCGGAAACCAGTTTAATCGACTCAGCTCTGGCTTCGTGGATCCAGATGGCGATGGACCGCTTCCCGGTGAGGTCGTCACTCAGGGTACCCAGTCCGTGCTCCTCGGTGGTAACTCGATCGGCGCCCTCGGCAACGCATCTAACCGTGTCACAGCTCCGACTCTGCAACTTCTGACCTCGATGGTCATCGGCCGTCACACGCTGCTGAGCTTCCTGGACGCACTCGAGTCGGTACAGCTGAGTGACATCGAAGCGACGCCACAGCTGACGGTGCTCGATAACCAGGCTGCTGACCTCCTGGTCGGTGAGCTGACGCCCATCCGGGTGATTGATGTAGCTGCGGGTGGTGGCGCCGCCGCCGGTGGCGGTGGTTTCCCGGTCGCGCAGGTCGAGCAGCAGGAGACCGGTATCAAGCTTCAGGCTACGCCGCACGTCACGGGGGACAAGATCCTCCTCGAAGTGCTTGCGGAACGTTCCGCGGCCGAGCTCGCTGATTCGGATGCGGGCTTCATTTTCCGGACACAGCGTGCACAGACTCGCGTGCTCGTTGGTGATGGTGAGACGGTGGTGATCGGCGGCCTGACCCAATCTGAACGCACGGAAGCGCTGGCGGGCATCCCTCTGTTGATGAACCTGCCCCTCATCGGAGGGCTGTTTCGGACTCGCCGTACACAGGAGATCCAGCGAGACCTGATCATCCTGGTGACGCCGACGATCGTTCGCAGCTCGTTCCAGTAAGACCCGACGACCGGACCGACGATGAACTGCCACGCAAGAAAGCTCCGGCTGTACGCGACGATCGCATTGCTCGGTACAGTCGGTTTGGCGGGATGTGAGGGAGGCAATCTCTTCCAGGCGATCGTCGTGTCTGCCGAGGGTGGGCCGGCTCCCACGATCACTTCGCCCGACGACGGTTCCACGGTGGGCCTGAACGCTTCGTTGGGCGTAGGCTTCGATATCCGCGCGACCGAGGGGGCGGCGTCATACAGGGTTTTGGGTCGGTATGCGGGCCAAGGTGCTGAAGCCTATGGAAGCGTCACCCAAAGCTTGACCGCAAACAGCTTGTCGGCCTTCGCGACGATATCGCCGGCCCCAGGCCAGGTGATTGGTGACGTCTATGTCGTGGTGGAACTCCTGGACGTGACTGGCGACACCGGTCGCGACTCGGTCAGAGTGACCATCACGAACTAGACGGCTTGGTCACCGTCGACGGCGCTTCTATATATACTGCGCCCCCCGGAGTCGGTGGGAGCCCGGCTGCGGCTGGGCTTTTGCGTGTCCGGTGGCGTTGATAGAGCCCACGCGCGGGAGTCTCTGATTCGGCATGACGTCACTTCACTTTCATACCGCTGGCGAATCACACGGCAAGGCCCTCACGGCCCTTCTTGAAGGTGTGCCGGCTGGTCTCTGTCTCGAGGTGGAGCGAGACGTCGATCCCGAGCTGGCACGTCGTCAGGGCGGGTACGGCCGTGGCCGCCGAATGCAGATCGAACAGGATCGGGTCGAGCTTCTGAGCGGGGTTCGGCTAGGTGAGACTCTGGGGTCTCCCATTTCGATGGTCATCCGGAACCGCGATTGGGAGAACTGGACGACGGCGATGGCTCACGAGGCGCCGCCGGAACAGGTGAATCCGAAGGCGCTCAGGCCTCACTATCTACCTCGCCCTGGCCATGCGGACCTGGCTGGGGCATTCAAGTACGATCGCCGGGACGTGCGAGACATTCTAGAACGTGCGAGTGCCCGGGAGACGGCGGCTCGTGTGGCGTGTGGTGCGGTCGCCAAGCGCCTGCTCGCGGAACTGGGAATCTCGATCGGCAGTCACGTACGCTCGATAGGGTCAGTAGTGGCGGACGGCGGAGAGCTCCCGGAGAATCTCAACGAAGTTGCCGATGCCGACCTCGTTCGGTGCCTGGACTCGGATGCGTCGGTGCGTATGTGTACCGAGATTGATGATGCGAAGACGCGTGGGGACACGCTCGGCGGCGTCTTCGAGGTCGTGGCCAGGGGTCTGCCGGTGGGTTTGGGTTCGTACGTTTCATGGGACCGAAGACTCGACGGTCGTCTGGCCGCTGCAGTCATGTCGATCCAGGCGGTGAAGGGGGTCGACCTCGGGATCGGCTTCCAGGGCGCGATGCGACCCGGCTCCCAGGTTCACGACGCCATCGTGCCGAACGAGAGCCAGCTGAGGTCGGGTGGAATCGGACGGGCGACGAATCGTGCTGGGGGATTGGAGGGCGGCGTGACGACCGGTGAGCCCGTCGTCGTGCGAGGTGCTATGAAGCCGATCTCTACGCTCCGAACGCGTTTGCCCAGCGTGGACTTGCGGGACGGCTCGGTGGGAGATGCGGCGGTGGAGCGGAGTGATGTCTGTGCTGTGCCTGCCGCTGGAGTGGTCGGAGAGTCGATGGTCGCGCTGGTTCTTGCTGGCGCGGTCTTGGAGAAGTTCGGTGGGGACTCCGTTGGAGAGGTTCGTCGGAATATGGATGGGTACATCACGTATCTGGCGGAGCGAGGCTTCGGAGAGCGTTGAGTCTCGTGCGCACTCGTCAGGTCGTCCTGGTTGGCTTCATGGGTGCAGGCAAGACATCGGTGGGCGAAGCGCTGGCGTGCCGACTGGCGTGGGACTTCGTTGATCTCGACGCCGAGATCGTGCGCCGCTCGGGCCGATCGATCGACGCGTGGTTCATGGAGTCTGGAGAGCAGGCTTTTCGAGTGGCTGAGGCCGAGATTGGTAATGATGTGCTTCGGGAACAGGACGTGGTGGTCGCGAGTGGAGGTGGATGGGCAGTCGAGGCAGGCCGTCTTGCAGGGCTGAGTGGGGATACGGTGTCGGTCTGGCTCGACGTCGACGCTTCGGAAGCGCTCAGACGGGTTGAGGACGACGTCTCGCTCCGTCCGTTACTCTCCGGAGAGGGTGCCCTTCGAAAGGCTCATGAGATGCTAAATCAGCGTCGAAGTGCGTATGGCCTCGCGGAGGTCAGAGTGGACACGAACGGCCAGTCGGTAGAAGATGTCACGTCGCGGGTCCTCGCGATCCTCGAAACGCGGGAACGAGAACAGAAGCCGAATGAGTGAAAAACACCTCGTCATCGTCGAGTCTCCGGCCAAGGCACGGACCATCGGCAAGTACCTGGGTAGCGGCTATGAAGTCGCCGCCTCGGTCGGCCACGTCCGTGATCTTCCTACGAAAGAGCTCGGCGTCGATGTGGACCACGGCTTCGAGCCGAAATACGTCACGATCCGCGGGAAGGGGAAGGTCATCTCCGACCTGAAGAAGCTGGCCAAGCACGCGGCGTCGGTCATTCTAGCGACTGACCCGGATCGTGAAGGTGAAGCGATCGCGTACCACATCGCGGAGCAACTCGGCTACGAGAAGAAGCCGGAACGGTTCCAGAGGGTCATCTTCCGCGAAGTCACGAAGAGCGCGGTTCAGCGTGCGCTCGAGACTCCCGGTGAACTGGACCTGCAGAAGATCGAGGCACAACAGGCACGTCGGATTCTGGATCGTCTCGTGGGGTACAAGGTCAGCCCGCTCTTGTGGCGGCCGATCCGCCCGGGTCTTTCGGCTGGTCGTGTTCAGACCGTCGCGCTTCGGGTCATCTGCGAGCGCGAGGAGGAGATCAAAGCCTTCGTTCAGGAAGAGTACTGGTCGATCACGGCACAGCTGCTGAAGGACGGGCAGTCGTTCGAGGCCAAGCTCCACCATATCGACGATAAGGCGTTCACAATCTCTGATGAGGACGGCGCGAAAGCCGTTCTCGACGCAGTGAGTGACGTCCCGTTTACCATCACGACGGTGAAGCGGCGCGAGCGTCGAAAGAATCCCGCTGCCCCGTTCACCACGTCGACGATGCAGCAGGAAGCGGCGAAGCGACTGCGCTTCTCCGCGCGCCGCACGATGTCGAACGCGCAGAGGCTTTATGAGGGTCAGGAGATGGGCGGGCGGGGTCAGATCGGTCTGATCACATATATGCGTACCGACTCTACCCGCGTCTCACCGTCGGCAGTCGATCAGGCACGGACGTGGATCAAGGAGCAGCCCGAGTACGGCGAGCGCTACGTCCCGACCTCGCCGCGACTGTACGGTGGGAACAACGCTCGGGCCGCGCAGGACGCGCACGAGGCGATCCGACCGTCGGACGCGACCATTCTCCCTTCGGAGGTTGCTCAGTACGTCGAAGTCGATCAGGCCAGGCTGTACGAGATGATCTGGTTGCGCTTCGTGGCTAGTCAGATGGAGCCGGCGATCTACGATACGACCACGGCAGACTTCAACCTGGGGGGCTCGGACAGCCGCCGGTACCTGTTCAGAGCGACCGGCTCGATCGTGAAGTTTGACGGCTTTACGAAACTGTATCAGGAAGCTGTAGAGAAAGGCGACAAGCGGCGTCTTGGTGATCTCGAGCCGCTCCCCGAGCTTTCGGAGGGCGACACGGCGGACGTTACCGAGGTTGAGCCTCGGCAGCATTTCACCCAGCCACCTCCGCGCTACTCCGAGGCCAGCCTGGTCAAAGAGTTGGAGAAACAGGGTATCGGGCGTCCCTCGACATACGCGTCGATCATCTCGGTGATCACCGACCGCGGATACGTCGAGCTGGAGCAACGGCGCTTCCATCCGACGGATCTCGGCGAGGTCGTATCCAAGCTCTTGGTTCGCGTGCTCCCCAACATCTTCGACGTAGAATTCACCAGCCGCATGGAAGGTGAGCTCGACAAGGTCGAGGACGGGGCTGCTGACTGGCGCGAGCTACTCGGTGACTTCTATCCGCGTCTTATGAAGCGGATCAAGGAAGGTGAAGCGAACTCCGACGAGATCATCAAGGAGATTCTGGCGGCTGAAGGGGAGACCTGTGACAAGTGCGGCGGCCCTATGCTGGTCCGCTGGAATCGCTACGGGCGCTTCCTCGGCTGTTCAGGATATCCTGAGTGCAAGAGCACCCGATCACTCGACGGCTTCAACCCCGAGGGTGAAGAGCTTGGCGACCACCCGGTCGAGGGGCGCATGATGAAGCTCAAGTACGGTCCTTATGGTCCCTACGTCGAGCTTACGCCACCCACCGAAGACGAGAAGCCGAAGCGGGTCAGTGTCCCCAAAGAGGTTGACCCCACGACGGTCGACTTCGACTACGCGGTGAAGCTCCTCGAGTTGCCCCGGACGATTGGAGCGGATCCCAAGACCGATGAGACCGTGGTCGCGGGCCTGGGGCGTTTCGGACCCTTTGTGCGACGTGCCAAGACCTTCGCGAGTCTCAAGTCGAATGACGAGATGTGGACGGTCTCCATCGAGGAAGCCGTCGCGCTGCTCGATGCGAAAGCCGCCGGTAAGCGTCTTCCCCTCAAGGAACTAGGGAAGCATCCCGAGAGCGGTGAGGACGTTGCCGTGATGTCGGGCCGGTATGGCCCCTATGTCACCGATGGTACGACCAATGCCACGCTGCCCAAGGGTACCGAGCCGGAGGAGATCGACCTGGAAGAGGCCGTGACGATGCTGGCCGAAAAAGCTGCCAGGGGTGGTGGCCGCCGGAGGGCGAAGAAGAAGCCGGCCGGGAAGAAGAAAGCTGCGAAGAAGAAGCCCGCGGCGAAGAAGAAGGCTACTGTCAGTAAGAAGGCGGGCGGGTCAAAGGAATGACCGCAGTGGTGACGGTCGTCGGTGGGGGCCTCGCCGGCTGTGAGGCCGCGCTCCAACTCGCCCAGGCAGGGCACAGGGTGCGCCTGGTCGAGATGCGCCCGGTGCGAACCACTGAGGCCCATCAGACCGACCACCTCGGCGAGTTGGTCTGCACGAACTCGTTCAAGAGCGAGGCTCCTGAGAACGCTCATGGGCAGCTGAAGCGTGAGATGCGCGCTCTGGGCTCGGTGCTTCTTCAGTCGGCGGATGCCTGCAAGGTTGCAGCCGGCTCCGCCCTCGCGGTCGATCGACAGCTGTTCTCGGAGGCGATGACCGCGGCGGTCACATCCGAAACGGCGATCGAGGTCGTGCGAGAGGAGTGCACCGAGCTTCCCGATGGCCCTGCGATCATCGCGACCGGTCCGCTCACCTCGGGGGCGCTCTATGAGTCGATTGAAGGCGCCCTCGGTGACGGAGGACTTGCCTTCTTCGACGCGATTGCGCCGATCGTCGAACGGGACAGCCTTGACGAGTCGATCGTCTTCGAGGCAGGACGGTACGACGAAGATGCTGACTATCTGAACTGCCCGATGAACCCTGAGGAATACGATGCGTTCATTGCGGCACTCAATGCAGGGGAAGCCCACGAGGGACACGACTGGGACACGGTCCCGTACTTCGAAGGATGCCTGCCCGTCGAAGTCATGGCGTCACGAGGGCACGAGACCCTGCGCTTCGGGCCGATGAAGCCGATCGGCCTGACGGATCCTCGGACGGGAGACCGTCCATGGGCGGTCGTGCAGCTGCGACGCGAGGATCGCGCGGGCCAGATGTGGAACATGGTGGGCTTTCAGACGCGCCTGCGGACTGGTGAGCAGCGCCGCGTCTTCTCCATGATCCCCGGCCTCCACGACGCGGAGTTCCTGCGTTGGGGTTCGATTCACCGGAACAGCTATCTCAACTTCCCGGAGCGGCTGAGCGCGTGGGGCGGGCTCAGGGATAGGTCTGATCTCCTGTTTGCAGGCCAGCTGACCGGAGTCGAGGGATACACGGAGTCGGCAGCGTCGGGCATCCTCGCCGGGATCAACCTGGCACGATTGCTTGCTGGGGATGGACCGGTTGTACCGCCGCCGACAACGATGCTGGGGGGGCTCTTCCGCTACCTGCGCGATGCGGCCCCCGGACGGTTCCAGCCGATGAATTCGAACTGGGGACTCGTGGATCCACTTCCCAGACGGGTGAAGAACAAGAAAGAGAAGCGGCAGATTCTTGCCCAACGGGCACAGGATGACTTCACCTCATGGATGGTGGACCACGGCCTGACCGCTGCCGTCCCTGCGTGACCGGCGAGGCGAGCTCACGCCCCGAAGTCGCCGACTTCCTCCGACACCTGGCAGACGAACGCCAACTCTCCCACAATACGCTCAAGGCCTACCGTCGCGACCTCGAGGAGCTTGAGGCGTTCCTGATCGAATATCTGGGGCGTTCTACCTGGCAGTGGGCAGACGTTGATGTGGACCGGCTGGCGCTACGCGCGTTCATGGGTGCCTGCTCCCGTCGGGGCCTAGCCAAGCGCAGTGTAGCCCGGAAGCTGACATCGGCGCGCACCTTCCTCTCCTTCTTGCACCTGGAAGAGCGAATCCCGTCGAATCCCGGGCGCACTCTTCGGGCGCCAAAGCTCGAACGTCGCCTGCCTGGCCACCTGACGCGGACCGACGCCGAAGCTGTATTCGAGTACGCCGAGCAATGCGCGGAGGCCAATACCCTCGCAGGAACCCGGACGCTTGCGATCATGGAGTTGCTGTACGGCAGCGGGCTGCGCCTCTCCGAGCTGCATAGTCTTGACGGTGACCACATCGACCGGACGACGAAGCAGATGCGCGTGATGGGGAAGGGCTCAAAGGAGCGTATCGTGCCCGTGACCGACGCAGCTCTGCGCTCGCTGGTCAGATACGAGCCGCGACGTGCGGAGGCGTTAGCAGGAGAGCAGGCAGCCCTGCTGGTGAATCCCCGCGGGGGACGTCTGTCGCGCCGTTCTATCCAGTCGACCGTGCGGGCGTGCCTGGAGCACGCGGCGGGAGCCCGTGGTCTTTCTACGCACGCCCTGCGGCACACCTTCGCCACCCATCTTCTGGAGGCAGGGGCCGATCTACTGGCCGTGAAAGAGCTTCTCGGACACGTCTCCCTCTCCACGACGCAGATCTATACGCACACGAGCAAGGAGCGCCTGCTTCGCGTGTACCGGGACGCGCACCCACGCTCCGAGTAGTATCTGCCAGATAGGCAGGATTTGCGCTAGATTCGTGGCCTCGCGCTTGCAGCTTAGGCGTGCCTGATCACCTGAGCGCACACGTTTCGTCCCCTGGAGTCCATGAGCCTGCCTGACGTACACGCCACCACCGTTCTCGCCGTCCGCAAGGATGGCCGCGTCGCCATGGGAGGCGACGGCCAGGTCACCATGGGCGACACCGTCGTGAAAGGGACGGCTCGGAAGGTCCGGGAGCTCCGAGAGGGAGCGATCCTTGCCGGCTTTGCCGGGGCCGTCGCTGACGCGTTCACTCTATTCGAGAGACTGGAAGAGAAGCTCGAACGCTACCCGGCGAACCTGACGAAGGCTGTCGTGGAGCTTGCCAAGGACTGGCGAATGGATCGCTACCTGAGGCGGCTTGACGCGCTCCTCGCGGTTGCCGATCGAGATCACCTGTTCTTGGTGAGTGGCAACGGAGACGTGATCGAACCGGACGACGACGTGCTCGCGATCGGGTCGGGAGGCTCGTTCGCGCTTTCGGCTGCGCGAGCGCTGAAGGAGCATTCTGACCTGGACGCGCCTTCACTGGTCCAGCGCTCTCTCGAGATCGCCGGTGACATCTGCGTCTACACGAATCGGGAGATCGTCGTCCTGGAGCTCGGCAAGCCTGAAGGAGGCGAGGAATGACGACCGAGGCGCTGGCAAAGACCGGGGATCCGACGCCTGAAACCAAGGCTGAGGGACAGAGGGAGGATCCCGTCTGGCTCGATGAGCTGACGCCCCGTCAGATCGTGGCTGAACTCGACAAGTACATCATCGGGCAGGACGACGCGAAAAAGGCAGTGGCGATCGTCCTGAGGAATCGGTGGCGCCGTCAGCGGGTCGAGGAGGAGATGCGACACGAGATCGCGCCAAACAATCTGATCCTGATTGGCCCGACCGGAGTAGGAAAGACAGAAATCGCCCGACGACTGGCACGCCTGGCGGGATCCCCGTTCCTGAAGGTCGAGGCGTCGAAGTTCACGGAAGTCGGGTACGTCGGTCGAGACGTCGAGTCGATTATCCGTGACCTGGTCGATATCTCGATCAATCTGGTTCGAGCCGATCGAGAGTACGAGGTCCAGGGAATCGCAGAGGATCGGGTCCATGAGCGGCTCCTCGATCTGCTCTTGCCGGTAACGAACCCGGAACCCGATCCACCGGTGGATCCATCGAACGTGTTCGTGGCCGGCCCGGCCGGCGTCGAAGCCCACAATGGGGACGTTCAGGAGCGCCGCGCGCGCACTCGGGAGAAACTCGGTGGGCTTCTGAAGGATGGGAAGCTCGAGGAGCGTGAGGTCGAAATCGAGGTCACGCAGTCGACATCCATCGACGGTATGATGATCCCGATGGGTGGTGGTGAAGGGATGGACCACAACTTCACCGAAATGCTCCAGGACATGCTTCCAAAGAAAAAGAAGCGTCGGACTGTTTCGGTCGCTGAAGCGCGTCGCATCCTGCTTCAGGATGAGCTCGACAAGCTCATCGACATGGACGAGGTGGTACACGAGGCGCTGTATCGCGCGGAAGAGATGGGAATCGTCTTCCTCGACGAGATCGACAAAGTCGCTGGTGAGCGCGGCGGGCGTGGTCCGGATGTGAGTCGGGAAGGTGTCCAGCGCGACCTGCTCCCGATCGTTGAGGGCTCGACGGTAGCGACGAAATACGGTCTGGTGCGCACGGACCACATCCTGTTCATCGCGGCTGGTGCGTTCCACGTAGCCAAGCCCTCCGATCTGATTCCCGAACTCCAGGGGCGCTTCCCGATCCGCGTTGAGCTGCAGACACTGGGCGAGGCCGAGTTCGTCCGAATCCTCCAGGAACCCAAAAACGCACTTCTGGACCAGTACAAGGCACTCGTCGAGACTGAGGGTGGTGCCATCGAGTTCACCGAAGACGGTGTTCAGGAGGTCGCCCGGATCGCGATGGAGCTGAACGAACGGATGGAGAACATCGGCGCGCGCCGCTTGCGCACAGTTCTCACGACGCTGCTCGAGGATGTGATGTTCGAGCTTCCCGAGGCAGCAGGCGACCTCGTGGTCGTCGATCGAGTGCTCGTTCAGATGCGGCTGAAGGAGGTCGCAGAGGACGAAGATCTGAGCCGGTACATCCTCTAACAGACTCGCGCGACGGATCGCGCATTCCACTTACACAAAGGTCAACCTGTGTCCGACACGCTGAAGCTTACGCCCCTCGACAACGAACACGTCGCGCTCGGTGGCAAGATGGTGCCCTTCGCCGGGTACTCCATGCCCGTTCAGTACCCGTCGGGGATCAAGGCTGAGCACGCTGCCGTACGTGAGGCGGCCGGTCTCTTCGACGTCTCGCACATGGGTGAGTTCCTCGTCCGCGGACCTCAGGCGCTTGATCTGGTGCAGCGCATCTCCGTCAATGACGCGTCAAAGATCGAGATCGGGCAGGCTCAGTACTCTGCCATGTGTCTCGAAACGGGCTGCGTGATCGACGATCTGATCATCTATCGATTCCCCGATTACTACATGCTGGTCGTCAACGCAGCCAACCTCGCCAAGGATTGGGCGTGGGTCTCGAAGCAGGCGGCGGACTTCGACGTTGAGCTGGAGGACGCCTCGGACGACACGGCTCTTCTGGCGCTCCAGGGGCCAAGGGCGCGCGAGATCCTGCGCCCTCTGGCAAGCCTCGACGTCGACGACGTGAAGTACTATCGCTTCGCCGAGGGTGAGGTCGCCGGGATCCCCGCCGTGATCAGTGGTACTGGCTATACCGGCGAGGATGGCTTCGAGCTGTATGTCCCATCGGATTCCGCGGCCGAGCTCTGGCGAGTGCTTCTGGAGCAAGGACGTGATGCCGGGCTGATTCCTGCGGGGCTAGGAGCCCGGGACTCGCTGCGGCTTGAAGTGGGCTATGCTCTTTATGGCAACGACCTCGACGAGAACCATACGACGCTCGAATCGGGTCTTGGCTGGGTGACGAAGATCGACAAAGGTGAGTTCGTCGGCCGTGACGCCCTCGCGACTCAAAAGGAAGCCGGCGTGACACGCCGGCTGGTCGGCCTCCGGCTGACCGGGAAGGGGTTCCCACGGCCGGGCTACAACGTGGTCTTGGGTGGAGAGGTGGTCGGGCGAGTCACGAGTGGTACGGTGAGTCCCACGCTTGGGTATGGTGTTGCACTCGGATACGTCCCGGTCGAGCTCTCCAAAGCGGGCACCGAAGTGCAGGTTGACGCCCGTGGCCGATTGGTGGACGCGGTCGTCCAGCGGCCTCCGTTCTATACCGAGGGCTCGATCAAGCGCTGAGGCGCGTCGCCATGAACGAGACCATCCTCGATCCGACCCTCTCCGTGGGCATCCTGACCGTCAGCGACCGCTCGGCCGCTGGTGAACGAGAGGATGTGAGCGGCGTGCGGATCGTCGCGTGGAGTGAGGGGCGGGGCTACGAGGTCGCGGAACGAGCCATCGTGCCCGATGAGACCACCGAGATCGCCATGGCCCTCACCCGCTGGGCGGACGCTGGAGTGGACTTGATCGTGACTACAGGGGGCACTGGACTCACACTGCGCGATGTGACGCCAGAGGCTACCAGGGCCGTCATTGACCGAGATGCACCGGGTATATCGGAAGAGATCCGCAGAAAGGGTCTCAACGCGACTCCTCATTCGATTCTCTCGCGCGGTGTCTCCGGGGTGCGAGGCCGGACGTTGATCGTGAATCTTCCGGGAAGTCCAGGTGGTGTTTCCGACGGTCTCGCGGTTCTGGCTCCCGTCGTGGACCATGCGGTGGCGCTGCTGCGTGGAGTTGCTGCGCCCCATGGACCAAAGAGGAACGACCATGAGTGACGGTCGTGTCATGATCTCGACGCACGATCTTCCCCTGGCTGGTGCGCTCCGTGCGCGCTTCGACGCGGAGGGGTATGAGACAGACCTTGTCACACCGACGGAGCGACTGACGGATTCGGATGCGCCCACGCTCCTGATCGTAACCGGACTCGATGATGGCGGCTCGAGTAAACTGGCCGCTCAGGTAGTGGCGGACCTGCACCTGCCGGTCTTCGCGGTAACGGGGGACGCCGGTGCGATCCCTCGACTGGGTGGCTTTGATGAAGTCTTCGAGCCGGGCGGGGATCTTGATGACGTCGTCCTGCTCGGCCGGCGCGCTATCGAGCGGCAGCGCCTTCGCGCGGTCACGGGTATCGTCGGGCAGACAGACGCGATGCATCAGGTTCTTGAGCGGGTCGTGCAGATCGCGCCGGTCACCTCGACGGTCCTGGTTACCGGTGAGTCCGGTACCGGTAAAGAACTCGTCGCCAGAGGCATCCACGCGCTGTCTCCGCGAAGGCACAAGCCGTTCATTGCGGTCAACGTGGCTGCTCTGTCCGAGACGCTGCTCGAGTCCGAGCTGTTCGGGCACGAGAAGGGGGCCTTTACCGGAGCAATCGACTCCCGAAGGGGTCTCTTCGAGTTGGCCCATGGGGGAACGATCTTCCTGGATGAGATCGGCGAGATGCCGCTGGCGACCCAGACCAAGCTCCTCCGCGTCCTCGAGCAAAGAGAGTTTCATCGGGTCGGTGGAGAGGCATCGATCAAGGTCGACGTTCGAATCGTGGCTGCGACGAACCAGGATCTGCGGCAGCTCGTCGCCATCGGCGATTTCCGCCGGGATCTTTATTTTCGCCTCAACGTGCTCGGCATCGAGCTTCCGGCGCTCCGGGAGCGGCGTGCCGATATACCGCTTTTGGTGGAGCACTTCGTCCGGGATGCATCCGACAGGAACGACCGTGCGTTCCCGGGCATCGCGCCGGACGCGATGCAGTTACTAATTGACCACAGCTGGCCAGGGAATATCCGGGAACTCCGTAATCTCGTGGAGTCGATGGTCGTGCTGGCGCCCGGGGGTATCATTCGACCGGAGGACATCCCCGATGAAGTACGGGGCGTCGGTGTATCCCTTCTGCCTGTCTCCATCCCTCGGGGCGGGTCGGTCGGCGCCGAGGGGGCAGTCGCGAACATCCGTCCGGAGTTGGAGTTCGTCTTCCGCACGCTCGTTGAGCTACGAGTGGATATGGACGACCTGCGGCGTGAATTCGAGGCATATCGGGGCGGTACGACGGCTCGTGGCGTTCCCGACGCACTCCTCGGTTCGGTGAGCTCGGGCGAGATCGCGATCCCGGCGGGCATCGAGATCCCGGCATACGTACCCGGCGAGCAATCTCCGATCGTCGAGGAGGAGCCCGAGGATGATGTCGTCATCTATCGTCACGGGATGACGATCGAAGACATGGAACGGGCAGCGATCGCCGCGGCTCTTCACGAGGTCGACGGGAATCGTCGGATGGCAGCGAAGCTACTGGGAATCGGGGAACGGACGCTCTACCGAAAGATCTCGCGATACGGCGTCGACTCCTGACCCGTCTCGATCAGCGCTCCCCGCTTGCACGGGCACGGGCTCGGGCCCGCTCGGCGTGGATCCTGGGAAGGATGCCACTCCAGCTGCTCGTCTGATCGAAGCCGTACACTAGGACCAACTCCGACTCGAGATCGACGTCCGACGGGAATGCGTAGACAGCGAGCTCCGTCTGTCGTTGAAGGACCCGCCTCTGTCCCCATCCGGGCGTGATCGGCGCAATCCCGATGGGAAGCATGCGAAGCCCTCGTGCGATCATCTGGACCTCCTCGGGGACGAAGGCGATATCGGCCTGGGCCGTGAAGAAGGAGACGAGGAAGAGGTTCGCGTCGTCCGGCAGTAGGACACGGTTGGCGGCAGCGATGCCGCGCAGGCGTTCCTCCGTGTCTGGGGCCGTCACCCGGATCACACTCTCGTCCAGCGGCGTGACCATGATTTCCAGGTCCCGGCTAGCCAGTGCCATCGAGACCTCGGCCTGAATCAGCGATCCGTAGCCGCGGGGAGGGATGACTGACACTGGGGCCGCGGCACCGGGCCCCTCTGCCACGGGGGCGATAGTGCACGCCGATACGAGTCCACCTAGAACAGCGAGGAAAGACGCACGGACGTGAAGAGGTGGTGCTGATGGTCTTCGGGGAGACCCGGCCTTACCGCTACGAAATCTCAGTGTCAGGCCTCCTCGTGTACGAGTCCCCGGAGTGCTGAGAGCAGGTCGTCTCGCCCCTCTCCCGTCTTGGAAGAGAAGGGGAGGAGCTGTGCTTCATCGATCTCCAGCACCTCGAGGGCCCGCTCAATCGACTTCTGGCGCTCGATGCGTTTTAATTTGTCGATCTTGGTGAGCACGACGAGTGTCGGCAGTCCGACACCTGCCAGGTACTCGACCATGCGAAGGTCGTGCGGGGTCGGCTTGTGGCGGGCATCGACAAGGTGCACGACACCGCGTATGCCTCCCGTTTCACCGAGATACCACTCGATCAGCTCCCCCCAGGCGTCCCGCATTGCCACAGGCACCTTTGCATACCCATAGCCGGGAAGGTCGACCAGGTAGAACTCGCCATTCACCTCGTAGAAGTTCAGCGCCTGCGTTTTTCCAGGCTTTGCGGACACGTGCGCGATTTTGCTCCGTGTGCGCTGCAAAACCGTGTTGATGAGCGAGGACTTTCCAACGTTCGAGCGCCCAGAAAACGCAACCTGTGGCAGCGTGCCGGGTGCGGGGCCGCCCTTGGCCGCGATGGTTCCGGCGTAGGTGACCGTGCGAATCTTCATCCGTGAGGGGCCCGCACTTCAGCGCCTGCGGCGGGCGACAAGGCTCGACGATCGGCCGGGAGGCGGGCCAGGACCGCCGTCATGACCTCGTCCATCGTCCTGACCAGATCAAACTCGACCGCGTCCAGGACTTCCTGAGGCAGGGATTCCAGATCCGTCTCATTAGCTGCGGGAAGAACCACACGGGTCATCCCGCTGCGGAGCGCCGCGACCGCTTTTTCCTTCACACCACCGACGCCGATCACCCGCCCCCTCAAAGTGATCTCGCCAGTCATCGCGACATCACTCCGTGTCGGGATGTCGGTAAGCGCCGAAATCAGCGCCACGGCGATTGTGATACCTGCCGATGGACCATCCTTTGGCGTAGCACCCTCGGGTATATGGATGTGAACGTCGATTTTCTCATGGAACTGCGGGTCGAGCCCGAGTAGCGACGCCCGTGACCGTGCGTAGGTGACAGCCGCCTGCGCGGATTCCTTCATGACGTCGCCGAGCGTTCCGGTAAGTCGGAGGTTGCCGCTACCGGCCACAATTGCGACCTCCACATCCATGACCTCTCCACCAGCCGAGGTCCAGGCGAGACCGTTCGCGATACCGATCCGGTCGTTGTCGTCGTCCCGGTCGGGTGGTTGGTACGTGGGTGGCCCCAGGAGTTCCTTGAGGTCTTCGGGCTGCACGACATCATCGCGCTGCCCACCATCAGCGACTGAGCGGGCGAGCTTGCGGGCTACACGTGAGAGTCGGCGGTTCAGCTCCCGTACGCCCGCCTCGCGTGTGTACCGGCCGATGATTTCGTGGAGCGCCTCGCTCGAGAGCCTGATCTCGGTATCCCCGAGTCCGTGCTGAATCGCCTGTCGTGGCCAGAGAAAGCGCTCTGCGATTTCTCGCTTCTCCGTATCGAGGTACCCGGCCAGACGGATGACTTCCATACGGTCCCGTAAGGGTTCGGGAACGTCCTGCAGGGTGTTGGCGGTCGCGATGAAGAGTACGTCCGACAGGTCGTATTCGAGTTCGAGGTAATGGTCCGTGAACGACTTGTTCTGGGTCGGATCCAGCACCTCAAGGAGCGCCGCCCCGGGATCTCCGTGGAAATCTCGGGCCATCTTGTCGATCTCGTCGAGCAGAATCAGCGGGTTGGTCGTCTTCGCCTTTTTCAGCGACTGGATGATCTTGCCCGGCATGGAGCCAATATAGGTCCGACGGTGGCCACGAATTTCCGACTCGTCACGCACACCGCCAAGGCTGATGCGGATAAACTCGCGCCCTGTCG
>DGOW01000023.1:0-7366 GCA_002390225.1 Gemmatimonadales bacterium UBA4456
GCTGGACGACAGACTCGACGTGAGTGATGCGATCGGGCGTCAGGTCATCGGCCTCATGAAAAGCGACCTCGCCTTGATTGGTCGTGCTGGAGACACCGTCGAGGACGACGAAGTGGTAATGCGGGTGAACGTTGAGCGAGGAGTGTCTCACCAGATCACGGCATGAAACGCCACAAACCCAGGCAGAGCGAATCATCGGTTCCGTGGCGTGGCGTCCCCCGTCCATCTCCACCTCGGTTTCCACTGACGTCAGCTGCCGGGTCCTGACCTCCGTGCTGAGTTCAGCGCAGGCATGTCAAAAACTTGACCTGGGTTCAGGCCCACCGATAACTCAGAGACCGAACTTGAAGCCAATCTGCACAATGGGGTAAAGTTGTGTCAGCAACTCAGGTGCATCCGCCAGGAACTGATCTGCCTCTCGTTGCAACGCAGCGTCGATCCCCGGTGCGCTGGCAAGCTGACCCACAGCACTCATGAGGACCTTCGCCTCACTGGAGTAGGCCAGACCGATATCCAGGTAGAGTCCGAAGCCTGAGGACACGTTTCCAAGTCCAATCCCTGCGTAGGGAGTCAGAGGATTCTGTTCCAGCCTGGCTTCGACAGTACCGGTTTGGGTGAATGTGGTGCCGCCCAAATCGATGCTCTGCGTTACGGCAGCCTGTGTCACCAGATCATCGCTGCGGTGCATGACTCCACCCATGAGCCTGAGCGGCCCAAGGATGTGAAGGTCCAAACCTGCACGCAGGGTTCGCTTCGGGAGAATGACGTCATAGGCCACACCGGAGATTTCAGAGGGGATGAGATCGGTGAGGAAGTAGTTCTCGGGAACGATGGAAACCCCAGCGCGAAGTACAACGTGTGAGCTCAGCCCTAGACCGGCGTCCGCGCCGAACCCGTTCAAGCCCGCGTGGGCGCCAACACCGATCCCCTGTCCAGCTACCACGGCAGGGGCGATCAAGAACGCAGCCAGGAGACCAACCACAGAGTTGAGACGCATGTTTGATATTTCTTTAGGGAGTGCACATTCAGAGCTGGGGAAGCCCGCCACCTGAACGCAGTAAGTTTTATTCGCCCTTCATTCAGTTTCCACTGCGAAAACTCAGCCTAGCCCGGGTCGGTCAACGCCTCAACCTGACCTGTCGTCACACAAGCCAGGTGCAAGATTAATCCTGTGCGAAGCGGACCGCCCATGTTCGGCCAGAGGCGCCAACGGCCAACTGATTCATTGGGCACCGAAAAGGTGTCCAATGCCGGCGCTTCCAATACACGCGTTCTGTTCCCGTTCGAGGGTGCGTTTCTCGGCCAGCAATGGCAACAGGGAGCATACTTCAGCCTTTGAAATCGCCAACATCAGCTCAGCAGTCGACAGACTCGCACACTCGCTTCCGTAAGGAGGTGATTAGATCAAGTTGAAGTTTACGCCCCTAGGCTGAATCGCCTGTATCCGACTCGCCAGCCCGCCCCGATTGCAATTCCCCTCGCATTGTCGTCCAGAAAATCGCTCCTCCGCCAGCTCCGAACGGGATGGAAGAGAGTAGAGCATCTGCCATCGCGCCCTGCATGGTCCACATTCCATAAGATCCCATATTCCAGAGATTCACACCGAGCCACATAAGGGCTCCCAGAAGGGCAGCATCCTTCATGCACGCACCGAGGCTAGAAGCTTCTTTGCGATGCAGAAATATCGTCACGAGTAGTGCGTGCACTGACGCAGCCAAGATCTGAAACAGAAGGTTCTGTGGATCGAGCGCCTCCACTCCGGGCATTTGCGCACTGAAGTAATCCGCCAGCAGCACGCTCCAAATCAGGAACGACACCGCCATCATCGCCACGGCTCCGTTGATTGTGCCTGCCAGCATTTTTATGCCGCTCATAAGTCGCTCCCAGAGTGAGTGTGTCAGCAACTTATCCCGCAGATATGCTGCGTAGCAAACGGCATGCCCGGACTGTGGTCCTCTCGTCGATCGGGCACAGTGGATAAGAAGTTCAAAGGGCCTTTGGCGGGGGGAGGCGAGGCAGGACTGGGCAGGGGGTGATCACCTTGGTATCCGCGCAGCGCGCTCCGATTGGTGGTGGGGGTCGAGTTCTCGCGTCACGGGTCCAGCACGATGCGCAGGCGCTGCGTCGGCGGCGAACGGGAACGGGATGAACTCCGGGACCAGCTCTACGTCACCGAATTTCAGGAGGTAGAAGCGGTTGGGGTTCCCGTCTTCCATCGTGGCGTCCGCCACCCCGCGCAGATCTCTTGGGCCTCGGGTCCAGCCGCTGCCGCGCACCTCAGCCAGGGTGCGGACGATTCATGGTTGCCCCGTCCACTCATGGTCGTGGTCGATGTGCATCTTATTTGCCAAAACCAGCTTGGCGGGACACCATGAGCGGGCGCATTTTCTCTATCCAGGTGGGGTTGTTGGGCCTCAGGCCCTCTGCCCAAAGGAGATTTGACAATGGTCGGAAGAATTAACTCCCTCGTAGGTGGTGCGGTCACCGGTGCTGTCATCACGCATTTCGCGGTCCAGGGCATATTTAATCCGAATATGCCTGATCCTGCGTTCGCGCCCATCCTGAGCAACACCATTGCCGCTTCGGTTGTGTTTTGGATCGTTTCAATCGTGTTCTTCGATTGGGTCGTCCAGAACACCGGCAAGACGATGTTCTCGGCGATGGTGATTGCACTATCTCAGATCTTACTTGTTGATTTCAACTATGTGCTGATTGGCCGTCGCGAGATGTATCCTGCCCTTATCAGTGTTGGCGTACTCCTCGTCGCATGGGCCGCCGTCGCTTTTGTCTACGACAAATTGTCGAAAGAGTCTTAAACACCGTTCGTGCATAGCGGGCAACTTATGCCTGGTCGTCGCGGTGGTGTTTGACTCCGGCGCCTGGCTAGTTGGATGCTTTTCCGAACTCAGTTGGATGAAAATCTAGGCTGACGGTTCATGGTCACTGTACCCTCCGAGCGAACGAACGGAGGTTGGGAAACGTCCTTTCCTGCTTTGGCCGGTCGACGAAGCCTACACTGGTCAAGTGAGAAGTTGGTGCATGGCTCTTGGCGATAGCTACGGGGTCAAGTGAACTCCCCGCCGCTGTGACTTCCGGCACTGGGGAGGCGGACTTTCTCCTCAACCCCGAGCCAGGCACCAACGCTCTCCAGGGCCACGGTTGATGACGGGGGGTTCTCGTCTCGGGTCGGCAGAGAGTTCCCACGGAGGGGCATACGAGCCTCCGATGGGCTCTTTGGGCGGCGTCTCGTACGATGTGGTCTGGTACGGTCTGGCCGAGGACGCGAGCCATTCTTTTCCATCGGACGTGGCACACGACCTGCGCATGAGCAGGGGTGCGGATCAGACTCAGTTGCGGCTTGCTCAGGGTCGAGTATTCTACCCGCGACTCCTGAGCTCCCGACGGAGCTAAGACGATCTATCCCGCGCAGCGGACAGTGCTGCGGAAGGACGATGCATGGCGACACCACCCACGGCGCTTCCCGTGCGGCGGTCATTCGGCCAGACGATGCGAACGGATGCCTGGTGGGTCCAACCGGTCGTCGTATTCACGGTTTTTACCAGCTTCATCGTGTACAGTACGTGGGCCGCGTTCCAGGGGACCTTCTATTGGCATGAGAACCTGCTCTCACCGTTCTACTCGCCCGAGATCTGGGGCGCATCGGAGCACGCGCTGATGGAGCGATCGGGAGCTCCCGGCTGGTGGCCGGGCTTTCTCCCCTATTCTCCCGCGTTCCTCATTCTTTGGGCGCCGGTGAGCTTCCGGCTCACCTGCTACTATTACCGCGGCGCCTATTACAAAGCGTACTGGCCGGGGCCGTCTGCGTGCAGCGTTGGGACACCGCGTAAGGAATACCGTGGGGAGCGAAAGTTTCCCCTGATCATCCAGAACCTGCATCGATACGCGCTGCCGTTTGCCCTCTTGCTGCTCGTGTTCCTCGCGTACGACGCTTGGAATGCGTTCTGGTTCGAGAATGCGGCAGGTAGCAAGGAATTCGGGATGAGCGTGGGTACGATCGTGCTCACCCTCAACGTGATCTTCCTTTCCGGCTACACCTTCGGGTGTCACTCGCTGCGGCACTTGGTGGGCGGTGGTATCGACCTCCTCTCACGGCGCCCGATTCGGAAGACCGCATATGACTGCGTCTCCTGCCTCAACGCTCGTCACATGGCGTGGGCTTGGACGAGTCTGCTCTGGGTCGCCTTCTCGGACATCTTCGTGCGGCTTTGCGCGATGGGTATCTGGACCAACGTGAGGTTTTTCTGATGTCCGTTTACCAGGAATTCGAGCATGACGTGCTCGTCATCGGTGCTGGCGGAGCCGGCCTCCGGGCCGCGATCGAAGCAGCCGCAGCGGGCGTAAACGTCGGCCTCGTGTGTAAATCGCTGCTGGGTAAAGCCCATACCGTGATGGCCGAAGGCGGCATGGCCGCGTCGATGGGTAACGTCGATGAACGGGACGGTTGGAAGACGCACTTCGCAGACACGATGCGCGGTGGCCAGTACCTCAACAGCTGGCGTATGGCCGAGCTTCACGCCAAGGAGTCACCGGTCCGGGCGCGTGAGCTCGAAGGGTGGGGCGCGCTCTTCGATCGCACACCGGACGGCAAGATCCTCCAGCGAAACTTCGGGGGGCATAAATATCCCCGTCTCGCGCACGTCGGTGATCGCACCGGTTTGGAGATGATCCGGACCCTTCAAGATCACGGCATTCATCAGGGGATGGACGTGCACATGGAGGTCACGGTCACCCGCCTGCTCAAGGACGGCGAACGGTGCGTCGGGGCCTTCGGGTACGATCGGGAACAGGGGCGTTTCCGGATCTTCAAGGCGAAGGCCGTTGTTCTCGCGACCGGTGGCCTCGGTCGTGCGTTCCTCGTCACCAGCAACAGCTGGGAAGGAACCGGCGACGGGCACTCACTCGGATACCACGCGGGTGCCGAGCTTCGCGACATGGAGTTCATTCAGTTCCACCCCACGGGCATGATCTGGCCGCCGAGTGTGCGCGGTATCCTGGTCACCGAGGGAGTTCGTGGTGAGGGGGGAATCCTGAAGAACAACAAGGGCGAACGCTTCATGTTCGACGACATTCCACCCTTGTACGTCGATCAGACAGCGGATAATCCCGAGGAAGGATGGCGCTATGTCACGGGAGACCGAGAGGCGCGTCGTCCTCCCGAACTACTGACCCGGGACCACGTCGCTCGCAAGATTGTCAAAGAGGTGCAGGAGGGCCGTGGGAGCCCGCACGGTGGCGCGTTCCTCGACATTGCCTGGATCAAGGAGCACATCAAGGACTCTGAGGCCCACATTAAGAAGAAGCTCCCGAGCATGTATCACCAGTTCAAAGAGCTGGCGGGCATCGACATCACCAAGGAGCAGATGGAAGTCGGGCCGACGACCCACTACGCCATGGGCGGGATCGCGGTAGATCCGGATACGCAGATGACCACTACCGTCCCCGGACTGTTCGCCGCCGGTGAGGTGGGTGGCGGTCTCCACGGGGCAAACCGCCTGGGTGGCAACTCGCTGTCCGATCTTGTCGTGTTTGGCCAGCGAGCTGGCGAGTACGCTGCGAAATTCGCAAAAGATAATCCGGACTATTCGGTCTCCGAAGAGGAGATCAAGGAGGCCGCAGTAGAGGCGCTTGCGCCTCTCGAGCGCGGTGTCACGGCACTGAATCCGTTTCAATTGCAGCTTGAGCTTCAGACGATGATGCAGAGCAAGGTCGGCATCGCGCGTGAGGAAGAGGGACTCACCGAAGCGGTCGGTTCGATCCGGGAGATCTCCGGTCAGATCGCAGATGTGGGGGCGGGTGGAAACCGATGGTACAACCCGGGCTGGCACACGGCGCTGGACATGAAGCACCTCCTGACGGTGTCCGAGGCGATCGCGCTCTCAGCGCGAGAGCGAAAGGAGAGCAGGGGGGCGCACTCGCGACTCGATCACCCGGACAAGGACATGGCGTGGTCGACCTTCAATCACGTCGTGCGTAAGGGTTCGGACGGAGAGATGGTGGTGGAGCGGCAGGACATTCCTCAGATCCTGCCCGAACTTCAGGCCATCATCGAGGAGGAAGGCTGATGGAGTCCGCGACATTCAAGGTGTGGCGAGGGGACCAGGAAGGTGGGGACTTCGAGACCTACGATGTGGATCTGGAGCCCGGGTACGTCGTTCTCGATGCCATCCACAAGATTCAGGCTGAGCAGGCAACAGACCTGGCGTGCCGCTGGAACTGCAAGGCTGGCAAGTGTGGGTCTTGCTCCGCTGAGGTGAACGGATCGCCCCGGCTCATGTGCATGACGCGCGTCGAAGACGTGGCCGGTGACGGTCCCATCACCGTTGAGCCGATGCGTGCATTCCCGGTGCTCAAGGATCTGGTTACCGACGTCTCGTGGAACTACGAGGTTAAGGCGGCCATCCAGCAGGTGACGCCCCGTGAGCCTGACTTCGAGGACGGCTCATGGGAGATGAACCAGTACGATGTGGAGCGCCCTCAGGAGTTCCGGAAGTGCATCGAGTGCTTCCTGTGTCAAAACGTGTGTCATGTGCTCCGTGACCATCAGATGCATGCCGAGTTTGCCGGTCCGAGGCACTTCGTCTTCGCAGCTCAGGCCGAGATGAACCCGATCGACGTGGGTGATCGGGTCGCGCATCTGCGCGACGACATGGGCATCGGCTACTGCAACATCACGAAGTGCTGTACCACGGTGTGCCCGGAGAACATCTCGATCACGGACAACGCCATCATTCCGCTGAAGGAGCGTGTAGTCGATCGTTCGTACGACCCACTGGCGAAGCTCATGGGTGCGGTCTTCGGCTCCGAGAAGGGCTGACGGAAACGGTCGCACATGTTCGAATTAAAAAGCCTCTCTTCGGACGCTCTGGACGCCGCCCGGGACAAGGCGTCTCAGTACCGCCTCCTGAATCACCCGTTCCTGGCCGAAAGCATCTGTCGCGACATCCTCGAGGTGAACCCTGACGACCAGGGCGCGCTCGTGATCCTGTGCCTCACCCTCAGTGATCAATTCGGTGTAGAAGGTGGCGCGACAGTGCGGGCTGCGATGGATGTGGTTGAGCGGCTCAATGGTGAGTACGAACGCGCCTACTACGCCGGCATGGTGGCGGAGCGGAAGGCGTTCTCAAGCCTTCGGCGTGGAGGGCTGGCAGCAGGACAGGTCGCCTACGATTGGTTTGTTCGAGCGATGGGCCACTTCGATGCGGCCGCGCAGATCCGGCCTGCGGGAAATGACGACGCAGTTCTGCGCTGGAACACCTGCGCTCGGGTGATGAATTCCCGCCCGGACGTGCGTCCGGGACACGACGACTCCGGACCGTCGTTGCTCGAGTAGGAAGCTGCAGCCCTC
>DGOW01000023.1:7424-12117 GCA_002390225.1 Gemmatimonadales bacterium UBA4456
GCAGCCCTCCCATACGGAAGCCGCCATTCTCTCGGCTAGTGCTCTGGCTCACTGTGACCTGAGCCGATGGTGCACGCCGACCAGGGTGTGCAAAAATCTGGCCTCAATTCTCCGAGGCACGATCGTGGTCACGATGCCCCCAGCGCACATTCCAGCCACCCGAAAGAGCTCTTGGACTTCATCCTTCAATCGAGAAAAACGTGGCTTGGGAATAGTCAGGGTGCCAGGAGCCGTTTGCTGGAGCCTATAGAGGCGGAGAAGGTAGCAAGCACGGTGCAAGTAAGGGTGGCCACGGTCGGCCGTATCGAGCCGGTGTTTGCGCCAAGTGGCCGGGACTCGCAGGATTGCCGCTGTACATTCAAGCTTTGGCCCCATTCCCCTTCCAGTTATCAGGGTGCCGATGAGCCCCGACCCAAGCGATTCCATCGAAACAGGATCCGAGCCAGCTCAGCCCGGCAGCACGTCGGAGGCTGACTTCGCCGACCTGAAGATGCCCGATCTGACCCTGCGCGGCCTGATGAGTCACTTCGGTCCGGGTGTAATTCTCATGATGACGGGGATCGGAACGAGCCATCTCGTGACGGCCCCCACAGCTGGTGGGCGCTTTGGCTACGCGCTGCTCTGGTGCCTGCCTGTGGCCTACATCTTTAAGTACTACGGATTCGAGATGGCCTTCCGGTTCACCAATGCGACCGGTAAGAGCATGATCGAGGCGTACAGTACGGCCTGGAAGAAGTGGCCGTTGTGGTATGTCATGATCACGACACTCATCCAATGCGCGGTGGGCCAGGCCGGGCGGCTGATTGCGGTCGCGGCGGTGGCCTACTGGGTTGGCAGTGAGGTGATCGGCCTTCCGTTCTCCCTCCCTCAATACGGTCTGGGGCTAGCCCTGGTGGCGGTGGCCGTCATTTTGCGAGGCCGCTATCAGGCGGTTGAGATAGCAGCGAAGGTGCTTGCCGCAACCCTCGTGTTTTCGACATTGGCGGTCTTCATCGCTGAGCCGTCCCCGATCTCGGCGATGGCGAATTTCTTCATCTTTGAAATCCCGGATCCCGCCGTTGGTGACAATGGATCATGGCTGATAATTGCCGCGTTCCTGGGTCTGCTCCCGACGGGTATCGACGTCTCTCTTCAGGCGTCGGAGTGGGGGAAAGCAAAGAAGAAGGGGATGAGCAAGATCCGCGAACGACTCGAGGATATGGGCCTTGCGACCCCGTTTGACCCGTTCGCCCCCCGTGGGGCGGACCTCGCCGTCGATACGTCAAAGCTGCCTGAGAACGCGTCGGACTATTGCCGTCGCTGGTTCAAGATTGGTACGTGGGATTTCCGGCAGGGACACGTTGTCTCCTTCCTTCTCGCTGTGATCTTCCTGCTACTGGCAGCGGTGCGGATCTATCCCAGCGAGCTGCAGGGTCGCGGGGTCATGGGTGACATCGTGCGCATCTTCACTGCGAACCTTTCCGGACCCATGGCGGTTGTCTTCATGCTCGGAGCGTTCGCGGCCACGTTCTCCACGGCATTCAACTACTTCGACGGTTGGCCGCGGATCGTAGGCGCATGCTCCCGCAATCTTTTTCGAGGCACTGCGCGTCTGACTGGTATCGATCCGGAGAGTCTCACGCCTGAGCACCGCAGCACCTGGTACTCAGAGTACAACATCTACCGGGCGACCATGCTCTACTCGCTGGTTACCTCGGTCGCCATCATCTGGGGACTGCCGCGTCCGGTGTTTCTTGTCCTCGTCGCGTCGGCGCTCGCTGCCTTCGTCGCGCCCGTAATTTTCTTCCTGAATTTCTGGTACTGCCTGACGATCATCCCAAGAGAGGACGAAGCCTTCTATCCGTCCGCGTTTGCGCGAGGCTTCGGCTGGACGAGTCTCGCGGTCTTTACGGGTCTGACCGGCATCTCGATCTACTGGACGATCTGGGTGCGTTACTTCGCAGGCTGATGGGTGTGAGCGGCGGTCCGGCCTACGGGTAGGCCCCTGCGACCCGACCGCGCTGTTGCACGAGGGCCAGTACGGTATCGATCGTGGGTGTCGCTTCATCGACTAGACGACCCATCTCCTGGACGGCCGTCACGAGTGCGTCAATCTCCATCGCACGCCCACGCTCGAGATCCTGGAGCATCGATGTTCGGTGCGCGCCCACTGATGCAGCTCCGTCGATGCGCTTGTCCACGTCGATCGGGAAGCGAACGCCCAACTTCTCCCCGATCGCCTGCGCCTCGAGCATCATGGCCCGGGATACCGCACGCGTACCGGGGTCGGTCGCGACGGTGTCGAGGGTTTCCAGTGTCAGGGCGCTGATCGGATTGAAGCAGAGGTTGCCCCACAGCTTCACCCACAGCTCGTCGCGGATGCGCCGGACCGGAGCGCGAAAACCGGCGCCCTTCAGCGCACCAGCAAGAGCTAGGACTCGCTCCGTCTTGTCCCCGTTTGGCTCTCCCAGTGAGAATCGATTGCCATCGAGGTGCTGGATGACGCCCGGCTCCACCACCTCGGTCGCGGGATAGACCACGCATCCGATCGCACGCTCAGGACCGATCCCGTTCCACTGGACGTCGTCCGGATCGACACTTCCGAGTCGAGTTCCTTCCCATGGACCCTCGAGCCGATGGAAGTACCACCATGGGACTCCGTTGACGGCGCTCACCACGGCCGTATCCGGTCCAAGAAGCGGCTGCATCGCGCGCACGACTGCTGGGGCCGAGTGTGCCTTCAGGGTGACGATGACATAGTCCTGCTCACCGGCTTCCGCCGGATCGCTCGTGCATTGTGGGTGAGCGACTCGTTCTTCGCCGTCGATGCGCAGGCGGACCCCGTTTTTCTGCATTGCCTCCAGGTGGGGGCCGCGTGCGATCAGCGTGACGTCTTCACCGGCGAGAGACAGCTGGACACCGAGGTATCCGCCGATCGCACCCGCGCCGTAGATGCAGATCTTCACGAGATTCCGAGCTGCTCTGCAAGACCGATGCGGCGGAGTTTTCCGGTCGGCCCTTTGGGGATCTCATCCAGGATCAGGACGGTGCGAGGTACCTTGAAGTCAGCCAGCCGAGTGGAGGCAAAGTCACGAATGTCCCCCGTAGTTGCCTCCATGCCCTCGCGCAGGACGACCGCTGCGGCGACCTCCTCACCGAGCTTGTCGTGCGGGACGGCGAAGGTCACCACCTGTTGGACCGCAGGGTGGTCCATCAGCACGACGTCGACTTCCTTCGGCGAGATCTTCTCTCCGCCTCGGTTGATGATCTCCTTCAGGCGGCCCGTGAGTGAAAAATAGCCGTCGTCATCCATCGCCCCCTGGTCGCCCGTCCGGAACCACCCGTTGGTGAAGGCCTTCTCATTCGCCTCGGGGTTGTTCTCATAACCCAGCGTGACGTTGCTCCCCCGGATCACGATCTCACCGATTTCGCCCACCTCCAGCAGGTTGCCGGCGTCATCCATGATGGCGACCTCAGGCCCTGACGCGCACCCGACTGTGCCCGCTTTTCGCAGTCCGGGCGGGAGCTGGTTGCACGTCATTTGATGCGAGGCCTCGGTCATCGCATAAGCCTCGACGACCGGCACGCCGAACGTCTCCTCCAGTTCGCCCAGTACCTGCGGTGGCAGAGAGGACGAAGACGAGCGGATGAGTCGAAGACTCTCCCTGCCGCGCTCGACCGACTCCGTATTACGCGGGGCGCGAGCGAGGATCGCCTGATGCATGGTGGGTACCGCTGAGTACCACGACGGACGGACCGCGTCCATCCACCCATAGAACTTCAGAGCGTTGAACCCGGGTGTGCAGATGACTGTGGATCCGGTCGATAGTGACGACAGGACGGGTGCCATGAGGCCGTGGATGTGGAAGAGTGGCATCACGTTGAGGCACGTATCACCGGGCTCCAGCCGCAGCGTCCCGCGGATATTGGCCGCGGACGCACAGATATTGCGGTGCAGGAGCGGAACGATCTTCGGTCTTGATGTCGTCCCGGAGGTATGGAGCACGAGTGCGACGTCGTCGGCTTCCGCAGGTCCGGGGTGTGGCGGTGAACCGTCTGGCTCGCCTTCGGGTTCCAGGTCGAAGATGCCGGCCGGGGCTCCATCGGGGACGTGCAGTCGGATGATCATCGCGCCCAGCGCTCGGGCCGCGTCGATCGCCTCGGACACACTATCCTCCTCTACGACCAGAGCTTTCGCACCCAGATCTTCGATGTAGAAGTCATACTCTTTCCGACGGTACCCGGGATTCAGCGGCGCAGTCGTGACGCCGCATGCCAACGAGATGAACGCAGAGGCCATTTCGGGACCATTCTGCAGAACGATCGCGACTCGGTCGCCGCGGCCCAGACCAAGCTCGTTCAGACGCTCGACCGTTCGATCCGCGTGCGAGCGCAGGCCGGCGTAGTCGAGGGTGACTCGATCGGGAGCTCCGATCGCCGGCGCGTCATCTGCGCCGGTGTTCAGTATGGCCCGAACCGTGCGCGGGTCTTGTGACATTGTGCTTCGTCCGAGAGATCAAGTTGAGCGAGGATTCCGGGCCCGGATGATACCGTCCGGGCTGCGAAGCGGCGAGTTCCGCAGGTGCGCTTTTCCCCGGTGCGGAGACGCGGGGCTCTTCTTCCCAGACCAGATCACGCTCGGCTTTTTACCCTGACTCTGGGCCGGGGCTGAGCACTGCAGATGTGGATCTTTGGAGTTGCCCCGATTTAGTGG
>DGOW01000008.1 GCA_002390225.1 Gemmatimonadales bacterium UBA4456
GGACGGTGTGCAAACTGAATGCGCTGTGTCGTCTCTTGAGTGCACGGTTCAAGGATCCGCTCGATCGCATCAGGGCAGGAGAGGCATGATGACGAATGCGACAAATAAAGCCCGACACCGTAAAGCTCTGTCGTTGGGCTTGGGCATCTCTGTCGCAGCCCACGTCACAGCCCTGGTGGTCGTGTCCGTACCTGGTTCAGGTCCAGATGACTCTGATGCGCCTCGCACTGAGCAGCCCACGAAGAGCTTTGATGCGGTTCAGGTCGTTCAACTCGCTGAACTGACGCCACCCATGACACCAGCCGACGCTCCGAGGCCGACTGCATCAACGGCTGGCGCTCGATCAGAGACGCCGACGGCCGGTGGCGATGCGGCGTCACTAGAAGTGCTGCTCGCTGGTCTTGCACCCGCGACGGTCGCCCTGAACCCTTCAAGGGAAGGAGGCCCAGTCGTCACCTTCACGGACCTCGACCTGATCAGCGAGGACGAGGACCTGATGTCGGCCCTGTACGGAGACCTCCTTGCAGGAGTCTCTCCGGTCGACCCTTCAGGCGGGGGACTGGGCGGTCTCCTCAGCAGTATCGGCTCGGCCTTGAGTGGTGGCGGTCACTGCCCGACCCCGGTTGCAGGATCAGACCCTCTGATACTCCGCTGACGGCTGCCACCTTGGGTATAGCGAGCGCACGAGCTAGGTAGGGCGGGTCAGTTCCAGGGAACGGATCTTCCGGTGCAGCGTTCGCGCTGAGACTCCGAGGATCGCCGCTGCTCGACCTTGATGCCAGTCAGTGTCTCCGAGCGCTCTTTCGATGGCCAGACGCTCCAGCTGGTGGAGATTCAGGGAGGGAAGACCGGTCGATCCCGAAGACACACCCTCCACGTCACCGCCGCCTTCGAGTGCGGGACCAGACGCGATAGAACCGGGCAGATCTGACACCCGGATCGTTTGCTCCCCCGAAAGTAGCGCCAGCCGTTCGACTACGTTGCGCAACTCCCGGACGTTCCCGGGCCAGCAGTACGACTCGAGGAGCGCCATCGCCTCGGCCTCGACCGTCCACCAGTCCGATTCACCTGGGCGAAACTCCTCGAGGAAGTGGGAAACGAGGAGAGGGATGTCACAAGGCCGCGCCCGCAGCGGCGGCAGGTCCAAAACGATCGAGTTGATCCGATAGAACAGGTCGGCACGGAATTCTTCGGCATCTACAAGCTTCTGAAGGGGCCGATTCGTTGCGGAGACGAGTCGGAAGTTCGTCGGAAACTCCTTGATCCCACCCACACGTCGGAATCTTCGCGTCTCCAGCACCCGGAGGAGCTTCGCCTGGAGTGGCGGAGCCAGATCCCCGATCTCGTCGAGGAAAAGGGTTCCTCCGTCCGCCATCTCGACCAGCCCGATTTTCCGCGAAGCCGCTCCGGTAAACGAGCCTTTCTCGTGACCAAAGAGCTCGGACTCAGCGAGAGACTCCGCCACCGCGGCACAGTTGAGGGCGACCAGTGGAGCGTCCGCACGTCCCGAGAGGCGGTGAAGCTCACGAGCGATCAGCTCTTTTCCTGTCCCTGATTCGCCATAGACGAGGACTGAGACGTCCGAGGTAGCAACCCGGGCCAGCATGGCCAGAGACTCTGTGAGCGCCTGATCCTGTGTGATGATGGAGCCCACTGAAGCATCTCTGCGCGCAGCCGCGCTGAATCGCTCGCTGAGCCCAATCGCGTCCCGCACCTGAGCGGCCTTCCACACCAGCGCGACCAGGCGCTCGCCGTTCACCGGCTTCTCGAGGAAGTCATACGCGCCGAGTTTCATCGCCTTCGTGGCCGTAGAGACCGTGCCCTTACCGCTGAGGAAGATCACCTGTGGTCGGTGGGGATCGCCCTCAATCGCCTGAAAGACTTCAAGTCCATCGAGCGCCGGCATGCTCAGGTCGAGGATCGCGACGTCGAACACATCCTCTCTCAGCGCCCGCAGTGCCTCTCGCCCGTCCGGGACCTGTGTGATATCGGCGAGAGACCAACCCGCCTCGCGGAGGATCGCCTCGTTCAACAGGAGCTGTTGAGGATCGTCGTCGGCGAGGAGGACCCGGATGACGCGGGATTCGGAGGTAGACATGTCCTACTGTCTACAAGCGCCGGCCGGCCCCATCAAGCAAAAAAAGGAGCGGCCCCGCAGACCGAGGTCTACGGAGCCTTCGCGCCGCCCAACTTCGGGGGGGATGGGGGCGCAATCCCTGGGGGTAGCTGGGCGGGTTGCGGAACCGCTCCCTGGGGGGATTTAGCCTTGTATCATTGCCGCTTACGGCGAACCGAACGAAACAGCGGCCCCGCAACCCGATAGATTAGGTACAGCAGGGCTGACGCCAAAAATGTTAAATGCCATAAGTCGTTATTACACAACATCTTATGGAACGATCTTGCGACCGAGGCCAGCAGGCAGAGTGGCCACTCAGGACAGACTGACCGGTTCCAAAGTCGTCAGATCGTCCGAGGCGGGCACAAAACCGTAGATCGCGGCATCCGGCAAGAGCGCCAGAGTGCCAGACACTCCGATAAAACAGAGGCCGGACCAAAGTTGGGGGCCTCTAGCGTCCCTCTCAGATCAGGAGAGACCCGTCAGGCGACGTCCTCGCGGCGGCGGCGAACTGCAGCCATGCCGAAGTGAAACAGGCTGAACACATCCTCCTGTTTCAGCGCCAGGACAAAGATCTGAAAGCGCCCGGCGAATTCGATTGCCTCAAGGATACCACCAAAGTCGTCCACTCCGTCTTCATGCCCGACGTTCTCGAGACCCCACGTAGACTCATATGTATGAGTGCACCGACACACGATTCGCCTCGGTACCGGTGTGGTTCCCGGCGAATGCACCTCTTGCAATCCGAAAAATCCGGAGTCCAAAAACCGGAGTTCACAGCGCATTCCGGATTGATCGGCGTGAAGTCGACCGGTGCTTCAGCCGGCGCACTCAGCGCCAGCATCATGACCACCCAAAACCACGGCGACCGCTTTTACCGCAACGTTACGTTCGACTCCGGCTTGGCAAGTTGCGTTTTGTCGACCGCCCTCTCTGGCGCAATTCCTGGTCCAGGAAACCAACGCGCCAGCCGGAGAAGGCACAGCGTTATGTAGCCTCGCTTCACCTCTCTAACTCCCTTGGCGGTCACCCAGCAGAACCTGTGGACTTACTGCGCCAAACCCACAAAAACCGCCGAGCATTTGCGCCACCCCTTCCGATTCGGGCGTGGTGGCTCAGGGCAAGTGTCTCGACGCGTGCGAAGCAGGACCTCCCCGAGGGAGAGACTCCGGCTCAACGCCGTCTGATCAGTTCGGCGAACCTTCGTTCACACGCACATCTGTGACCACGACCTCGATGACCATGGGGGCACCATCGTCGGACATCATCGCTTCGAGCTGCTTCATCTGATCGGCCATCATGGACTCGATCATTTGACGCTGCTGAGCCGGCATGTTCTCCAGCTCACGACGCATCTGTTCGAACTGTGCGCGAACTTCGGGGTCGATGGCGGCGGCGAGGCCGTCGATGGTCGTGACGGTCCGATAGGGTATGAGCAGCCCCTGTAGCTCCCTGTAGTCACCCATGTCTATCGTCGCCGTCAACGGAAGCGTGGACCCATCACGGTTCATCTCACCTTCGAAGATCAACCGCCTCGGTACATAGGTCTCGGTATCCAGGTACACGCGGCCCCGGGTCGGCTCGAACTCCGAGTCCTGGGCGACGTTCGAGCCAAAGCCAGTGCCCCGGAGATCGGCGATGTCCAGAACGTGCACCTCGACGTCGTTCAGGCTCTCCCGACCGAAGTATTCGGAGCGATTAGCCAAGTCCTCGCCGAGCGCGTAGACGTCATCCATGCCTGTCGCAGGTGACCCCTGCTCTCCGGCGATGGCCGCCGTACGTGTCCGAAAGACAGGTCGGCCATCCCCTGACATTTCTTTCTCATAGTAGGTGAGGGACTCAAAGCCCATCACGACCTGCACCATGGTGTAGTTCTCGACACCTGCGATTCTCGCCTCGTACTCCGAGAGCATCGCATCGACGATCTCGGCAGGGGATTGAGCAGCGGCGGTGCCTCCAGCAAACGCCGAAAGCGCGGTCAGCAGCAGGCCAGTGCGACGCAGGTTAATGAGCTCACCCTCCCGAAATGCTGAACTTCTGGATGCGTCGGCCGGTCGACGCCTCTCCGACATAGATGTTGCCTTGCGAATCGATGCCCATTCCATGCGGGCGCAGGAACTGTCCGACCTGTCGCCCTCCCCGCCCGAAGTCCCCGACGACCTCGAGATCGCTGCGCCGCAGCACCCATACCTTGTGATTGGTTCCGTCGGCCAGATACAGCCACTCCTGATCCGCATCCGGAGAGAGCTGGATCACGAAAGCGGAGCCGGAGGCGAGGGTCCGGGGTTCGATGATCTTCTCGGTTACGAAGGTACCGTCCTGTTGGAAGACCTGGATCCGGTTCCCACGACGGTCCGCGACATAGATGAGACCGTCGTTCGATCCCACCAGTCCATGTACCGTGGACATCTGGGTCGGTGGTGCTGATGCATGCGCCTCACTGCCGAAGTCGTACTCGTACTGATCCTGAGGCTGGTCGCCGTACGCGCCCCAGTGCCTCAAATACGCCCCCGTGTCACCATCGAAAACCACGACTCGACGGTTGCGATAGCCGTCTGCGATGAACACTTCGTTCGTTCCGGCATCCACCCAGATGCCCGCAGGGCCACCGAGGAGCTCGGTATCGGTATTGCCACCGGTGACGTCGTACTCTCCGATCTGCATGAGGAATTCACCGGAGCGGGTGAACTTCATCACGCGGTGATGACGGTAGGTACCGACCCAGACGTTGTCCTGGTGATCGACGAAGAGACCATGCGCATTGCGGGGGAATTCGGATACGTCCTGCGTCGTCGGGTCACCCCAACCCTGTACGACGTTTCCGTCCTGATCGAACTCGACGACGATCGGGGCCGGACGACAGCAGAGGCCCATGGGTGGATCCTGCACCGCGGAGATCTCCTCCGGAGTGAGCGTCTCCGGCAGGTGCGTAACCCAGACGTGATCTTGGGCATCGACGAACACTGCGGTGATCGAGCCCATAATCCAGTCGTTGGGCATGGTCTGAGGCCAGGTCGGATCAACGGTGAAGGTAGGTACACCACCTGACACAACGTCGGAGGTGGTCGCCATGTCGTCGGCACCGGAGGCACAGCCTCCGAACAGAAGAAGGGCGCTGAAAAGGGCGGTCGTTCGTGTCATGATGGATCCAGTCCTGGGTCTCGCGGAGCATGGCCATCGAGCCAATACTCGTATTCGTCAGTTCGATCGGCGATCAAAGTAGGCACGCCCATGACGACGGGACATACGCTGTCCTGGAGTCGGTACCCTCTCTAGGTTCTGCCCGTCGTTGAACATCGCCGCATCGTCATGTCTTCACCCCACATCGTCCACGCGGAGCACAAGCCCGCGAAGCTCCTGGTCCCGCTCCTCCTGGGTGCGACCATTGCCGCACTCGCCGCATCGACCCGCGTGCAGTCGAATGCATTGCTGGTCCAGTCATTCTGGGCGGCAGGTTCACTCCTCGGTGCGTGGAGCGTTCTTCTGCTTGCCCTACCTCAGCTTCGGGCATCGGCTGGAGGCATCGACACCACGCTGCGCGCCCAGCACTACATCCAGGCCGCGTGCCAGCTCGCCGTCTACGCGTACTGGGGCTGGTACTGGCAGCCGGTCTACGACATGGCGGTTCTTCTGGGCGCTCAGCTGCTGTTCGCCTACGGGTTCTCGATGCTCCTCTCCTGGTCGCGTGGCCACGTCTACTCGATGGGGTTCGGGCCGATACCGATCATCCTCAGCATCAACCTCTTTCTCTGGTTTCGGGACGACTGGTTCTATCTCCAGTTCCTGATGATCGCCGTGGGATTCCTGGGCAAGGAGTTCGTGCGATGGCAGAGAGACGGGCGCTCAGTCCACATCTTCAATCCCTCGGCGTTCGCGCTCGGGCTCTTTTCTCTGGTCCTGATCGCGTCCGGAAGTACGGGACTGACGTGGGGTCAGGAGATCGCGTCGACCCTCACACTCGCCCCCAGGATCTACCTCTTTCTGTTCCTGGTCGGGCTCGTCGTGATGTACTTCTTCGAGATCACCCTCGTCGCGGGCACCGCCGCTGCGGTGCTCTTCGGGCTGAGTGCCGTCTCCTCCGGCATCACCGGTGTCCCGTACTTCATCGACTCCGAGATTCCCGCAGCGGTCTTCCTCGGCCTTCACCTCCTCATCACTGATCCGTCGACCTCGCCGCGGACCCCGGTCGGCAAGACCATGTTCGGCGCGCTCTACGGCTTCGGTGTCTTCGGGCTGTACGCCCTGCTCGGCGCGATGGGTACACCCACATTCTACGACAAGCTGCTCTGCGTCCCACTGCTGAATCTCAGTGTCCGAGCGATCGATGCAGTCGTGCGAAATCGCAACTGGACGGAGGCATGGACCGCGCCCACCGAGATCGCCGTGCGGCCGGTCTGGGTGAGCCCGAATCTGAACCTGATCCGTATGGGGGCGTGGATTCTCTTTTTCGGAGTCATGGCCGTATCAGGTCGAACGGACAGTCGACACACCGGCGACGCCCTGCCCTTCTGGGAAGAGGCATGCGCCCAGAGTCGAGGAAACGCATGTGACCGGCTGATCCAGCTCGAGGCCAGCTATTGCGGGGACAATGCGGCGTGGGCGTGTAACGAACTGGGATTGCACTACCGGGAAGGTGCGATCGTGGCCGCGGACGCTCAGCTAGGCCGGTCGTATCTGGCCCGGGCCTGCGAACTCCGTTTCCAGCCAGGATGTATGAATCTGCTCGAGCCGACGCGGTCGGTCCGGATCGAACCCAGACCGCTCGATCTTCGTCTGATGCTTCGTGAAGGCGGGCTGAATCTTATGGACTCGGAGATTCCGGACCTGCTCGAGCGTGCCTGCGCGCATGACTGGTCATTTGCATGTCAGAGGATCGCGAGTAGCACGTGACACGCACCACATCCGATCGCGCATCACCGCGCGACGATGCCTCACGTGCGACGTGGTGGGCCGTGCCCGTCGCGGGAGGCGTGCTCGTCGCACTCTCGTGGATCGCGCTGGTCCTCGCGCCAGAGCCGAACGTTGATGCGGGCCCCGTCCTACCCACCGCTGACAACGGCTCCCGAGTTCCGGTAACCTCCACTCTCGCCGGCTTCCATTCCGGGTTTTCCTACTTGCCGGACGACGCCATGCTTGGCTTCGTCGAGATCCCGGGTGGCGCATTCGTGATGGGCAGCGACCCCGGACGGGATTCACTGAGCTTCAACGTGGAGTGGTGGGGCAACGGCCGTGTTCAAGGCCAGCCCGACGTACCCACCTTCTTTCTTTCGAGGTATGAGGTCACGGTGGCGCAGTATGCTGCCTTCGTGAACGGGTCCGATCATGCGGTCCTCGACCCTCAGGCCGTGGAAGGGTCACCGGACCATCCGGTCACGTGGGTCGCCTGGACCGATGCCGTAGCCTACGCAGACTGGCTCGATCAGGAGCTGAGGGCGCGAGCTGATCAGGGCACAATACCGAATGCTCTGGGCGACCTGCTCCGCAGTGGCTGGCGCGTCTCTCTGCCCGATGAGGCACAGTGGGAGAAGGCGGCCAGGGGAACCGACGGACGCATCTATCCATGGGGTGACACGCCCGAGCCAGAGTACGCAAACTACCGGGCTCGAGGTACGACGCCTGTGGGGACCTTCACGTGTCCTCGCTGCGCGCACGGCTTGTCCGACATGAGCGGCAACGTCTGGGAGTGGACGGTGAGTCCTTATCAGCCCTACCCCTTCACGGAGTCCGATGACGGTGAGACGCTTCGCACGGACGCGTTGTGGGTCATGCGGGGTGGTGGCTTTTCCGATGCCGAGCAGATGATCCGCTCGGCGAATCGAGGAGGTGCCGACCCCGGCGCGAGGCGGCCCTTCATCGGATTCCGGGTCGCGCTGGTATCGGGCTGAGACGGGTCATTCGTCAGGTGCGAACGGTCCGAAGGGCTCTCAGTCGGTCGAGCTGACGACGCCGCTTGCCAGAAGCTGATCGATCGAGGCACGATCGAACTCGAGCTCTTCGAGGAGCTCTACGGTGTGCTCACCGGCTGCGGGTGGCATACGGCCCGCCCGCAGCCGTTCTCCGTCCAGACGTACAGGCAGCGAGACATCCCGATAGCCGGCAATCTCGGGGTGGTCCACCAACGGGAACATGCCAGCGGCCTGTACCTGCGGATCATCGACCACCTGATCGATCGACTGAATCATCGACGCCGGAATCGCGTGCGCTCGGGTCCGTCGAAGGAGCTCATTCGTGGAGAGTCGTTCGGTCGCGTCCTCGACGATCGGATCGAGCTCAGCCCGATGCGCGACCCGCTCCGCGTTAGACGCGAATCTCGGGTCATCGCCAACTCCGTCCAGCTCCAGCGCCTCACACAGGCGGCGAAAGATCGCATCGTTGCCCGCTGCGATCATGACGTACCCATCCGAGGTCCGGAACGCCCGGTACGGAGCGATCGCGCCCAGGCTCGACCCCATCGGCGCCGGCACACGTCCCGTCGCCATGTACCCCATCATGTGATAGGAAACCCAGGCCAGCGACGTATCCATGAGAGAGGCCTCGAGAGCCGCACCGCACCCGCTCCGGTCACGCTCACGCAGCGCTGCGAGGACCGAGATGGCGGCCCACATCCCGGTACCGAAATCAACCACGGAGCCACCGACTCGTGTCGGCACACCATCTGGTTGTCCCGTCACCGAGATGATGCCCGAATACGCCTGCATCAGCGGATCGTACCCGGGCTGATCGCTCATGGGGCCGTCCTGCCCGTACGCGCTGAGCGATAGGTGCACGATGTCTTCGCGCCATTTCCGCACCGAAGCGGCGTCGACCCCCAGACGACGGGCTGCTGCAGGCCTCGAAGCCTGAACGAAGACATCGCACGACTCGGCGAGCCGACGCAGAACATCCATGCCGGCCTCCTGCTTGAGGTCGATCACGATACTTCGCTTCCCTCGGTTCGCCGAGAGGAACAGTGTCGAGTCCTCGCCCCAGAACGGGGGGCCCCAGAGCCGCCCGAGATCTCCCCCGGGCGGCTCGACCTTGATCACCGTGGCGCCCAGGTCCGCAAGGATCTGCGAACAAAACGGACCGGCGAGATTCTGCGTGACATCGCAGACGCGAATGTCTCGAAGCGGTCGGTCCACGCCCCTACTCGTTGCCCGTGGTACGCATCGGAATCGCATCATCAGTCTGCCAGTAGAAGCCTTCCGCAGCCTGCTGCTCGGGCCACGTCTGGTTCAACGTGCCACCTTCGAACAGACGCCCGTTCTTCATCACCCAGACGACGGTATTGGAGTTCTGCAGGTCGTCCAGCGGGTTTGCATCGAGCACCACGAGATCCGCCAGCTTTCCTGGCTCGAGGGACCCGAGGTCCTGGTCGAGGCCCAGTGCGTCGGCCCCGATGATAGTCGCGATCTGGAGCGCCTCGTGGTTCGTCATGCGGTCCGACGAACCCGTCAGCCAGAGTTCCCAGTGGTACCCGAGCCCCTGCAGCTGCCCGTGACTCCCGACCCCGGCGCGCCCACCCGCCTCGACCACGTCGTCGAGAAAGTCCGAGATCTCATGGTGGATATACTGTGACTCGTCGAACCAGCCCGCGCCACCGGCCCGGCGGGCAGCCTTCTGGTAGATCTCTTCCCACGGCGTGAACGTGGCCAGCTTCTCGTCACGAAGAACGTCGGTGGTCGTGTAGAAGAGGTTCTCCGCCCATGGCCCTCCGTAGGTCACGACAATGGTCGGGGTCGTCGCCATGTTCGACTGCGCGACCAGTTCGACTACATCGTCGAAGAGAGGCACGCCCGGCAAGTTGTGCTCGGTGCCCGAGTAGCCGTCCTGCGCCATCGTCATGTTGAGACGCAGGTCGAGGCTTCCCTCGGTGGTCGGCATGAGTTCCAGCTCATGTGCGGCCTGAATGATCCACTGCCTGACCTCGCGGTTGCCTGCCCCGTACATCTTGATCGTCTTCGTGTCGAAGTAGTCGGCGTAGCGCTTGAGCACGTCTCTGGCTTCATCGAGGCTGCTGATGCCCTCACCGGAGAAGACACCCTGGCCGGTGCTGTAGATACGTGGTCCGACCATCCGGCCGGCGCGTATGAAGTCCTCGTACGACAGAACGTCACTCGACCCGGTCTGTGGATCCCGAGCCGTCGTCACGCCATAGGCGAGATTCGCTGCGTACGACCACGGCTGTGCCCGGTGGACGTTGAAGGAGGCGCGCAGGTGCGCGTGGGTGTCCACATAGCCGGGTATAATGGTCTGCCCGTCCATATCCATGCGCTCGGCTCCATCCGGGATCGTGACGCTTCCCACCGGGCCTACCGCTTCGATGCGGTTATTGCGGATGACAATGTCGCCGCGCTCGAAGATCTCATCACCGTTCATCGTGATGATGCGAGCGCCGGTCAGCGCGAGCATCCCTTCCGGCGTGTCGCGCTCGATCTCGACCATGATCCGCGATTCGCCGGGGCGGTATCGGGCATCCTCGTCGTCGTCCTCATCTCCCTCCTCCTCTTCGGCGTCCTCGGTCTCATCCTCCGCAGCCTCCGCTGCCTCAACGCTGTCGGCGAACGCCTGCGCGTCATCGAGGTCATATACGAAGTGGGCATTGCCGAGGGCCCAGTGGACCTCACGGCTGTTCGCACCCCAGGCGGGAAACTGCGCCCCGATGTCCGTGAGCTGCTCGGCAGGGAAAGCCGCCGATGACGGATTCGCCACCGAGATCGTAGGCGCATCGGCACCTACGCCAGAGGGGACAGTCACGACATAGAGCTGGTTGCCTACGAGTGCCATTGCCTGGTCACCCTCCGGCGCCATCCTGATTACAGACGCGGCGGGGCCCTGCCCTCCACCCGGAGCGCCACCACGGACCTGGACGTGCTCCTTCCGGTCGGTTCCGTCCCAGCGCATGGAGACAAGCCCGGCACCGCGCTGCGTCGCGTAGATGCGGTCCGAACCCATCACGAAGTGAGGCGCGTCAAGCCCGGAGATGCCCTTGATCACGGACGCCTCCCCCCCGGTTGAGGGCACCCAGACGAGATCTATGGAGCCACGCGGGACTCCCTGCGTCAGGGCTTCTTCAAACGCGACGCGGGGACCGCGGATCGCGACGATGCGGGCACCGTCCGGCGAGAACACCGGCTGTGTGTAGAAAGCCGCATCGGTCGTGACCCGCTCCAGATCGTCACCGTCGCGGTCGACCGAGTAGAGATGGCCGCCCTCTGCATCCGAGTAGGCCGTAAAGACGATACGCTCAGCGTCAGGCGACCAGGTCGGCTGCGCTGCCATCGCATCCACGGAGGCCACCTGCTCTGGCTCACCCGCGGGCAGTTCCTTCACGTACACGTCGCCCATGATCGTGAACGCCAGTCGCTGTCCGTCCGGTGACGGAGCAAGATCCCGGATCTGTTTGGCGACGAAGGTTGGACTGTCCTCGATCGGATAGTCGAAGTCGACCTCCGGCCCCATCGGAAGATCTACATCGACCCGGAATGGGATCTCGGTCAGGTCACCTCCGTCGATCGCGACACGCCAGAGCTTTCCACCCCAGAACGCGACGACCTCGCGTGAGTCGGGTGTAAAGCTCATGCCGGGGTACGCGTCGCGCGCGGCCCGGGACTCCTGCTCGTCACGCTGGACAGGGAACGCGAGCCACCGCTCATCACCGGTGTCCAGATCCCGGATCCGAAGTCCGGTCTCCGACACGTGCCGGCTCCCGTAGACGACCCAGCGACCGTCCGGGGACAGGGTGGGCCTGAATCCACCTCCGTACCGGCCCGAGCGGGCACTGTTCTCCCCGGTCTCGCGGTCATATACCCAGAGCTGGTAGTCACGACCGGGAGAGTTGTACTGCCACGTGCCGGTCCGGCGACCGTACCAGATGTATCGATCGTCGGCCCCGAAGGCCGCACCCATCGTCCGCGCATTCGCGGGATCTTCGATCAGCTGGATGCCTCCTCCGCCCTCGCGATGGTACATCCACAGCTTGCCCTGTCCGGGGCCCTGTCTGGTCGCGACGATGTAGTTCCCGTCGGGGGTCCACTCCGGCGACTGGAACGAACTCCGTTCACCGCGCGTGATGCGCGTGGTGTCCGTCATGTCCAGGGAGATCGTCCAGACGGCGTCTCCGCCGCTTCGATCACTCACGAACACCACCGACTGACCGTCGGGGCTGAACCGTGGCTGCCCATCGAACGCCATGCCCCGTGTCAGTGGCGTCGCCTGCCCACCGGCGAACGCCATCGTGTACAGATCACCGAGCAGGTCAAAGACGATCATCTGCCCATCCGGGCTGACGTCCAGGGATATCCACGATCCTTCCGTGAACGTCTCCGACAGCGTGCGCGTGGGCGTGAGCGGCAGCCCTTCCTTCAATCGCTCGGTAGCCGCATCGACCTCGTCCTCAGCCTGCGCCTGGACGGGCGCTACGAAGCCCGACACGAAGAGTCCGACACATGCCACCACTAGCAGCCACACACGCTTCGACATTCTGCACTCCTGAATAGGTCCAGCGGGAGTTCTCTCTCGAGTCCCCGGTACGATCGAGACCCGCAAGATCGCCTTCCAAAAGTAGGCAGGCCAGCCGCTGGCACCCCTCCGATGGGAACGCCCCTCCGTCCAGCCTGTACTGCATCCGTAGGCAGCCCCAGCTTGCCCGATCTTTACGACTCGAGACGACATCGATGCGCTTCATGACCCGCTCACGCGCCATTCTTCTGCTCGCGATCTGCACAGCCCCCTTCGCATGCGATGCCCAGCAGCGTCGACCGGGACAGAACCGCCAGCCGACGATTCCCCCACCGTCGATCACGGAGTACAAGCCTCAGTCGACGCTTGTCGTCCCTGAGCACGAGGTGCCTCGCGCCCGTTTCCCGGTAGTGGACATCCACGGACATCCGCCGACGCTCGATAATCCGGAGGCGATCGAACGTGTTCTCGGGGAGATGGATCGACTGAACATCGGGGTCATGGTCCAGGCGCGGCCAAGCTCCGGACAGCGCCTGCGCAGCCAGATCGAGGCTGTTCGAGCGGCAGGCCATGAAGACCGCTTCGTTTTCTTCGCGTCACTGGATCTGCAGGACGTCGGCCCCGGATCGGGCGCCCGTATTGCGGCACAGCTTGAGGACGACGTCGCCCTGGGTGCGGTGGGGGTCGGCGAAATCAGCAAGGCGTTTGGTCTCTACAACACCAAAGCGGATGGGTCCCGCCTTCAGATGGACGACCCGGAGCTCGACATCGTATGGGAGACAGCCGGACGGCTGGGGATCCCGGTCTTCGTGCACACGGCGGACCCCCCTGAGTTCTTCGAACCCCTCGACTACACCAACGAGCGCTGGCTCGAGCTCGCGATCTTCGAGAATCGGCGCTTCATGGATCGCGAGCGGTTCCCGTCGTTCGACGACCTGATGGACGAGCGCGACCGGATGCTCATGAAGCACCCGAACACGACGTGGATTCTCGCGCACATGGGATGGCACACGGCCGATCTCGGGCGTCTGGGTGAGATCTTCGATGCTCATCCGAACGTGCTGGGTGAGGTAGGCGCGGTCCTGTATGACCTCGGTCGCCAGCCGCGCTTCGCTGGAGAGTTCTTCGCCAAGTACAAGGACCGCATCCTCTTCGGAAAAGACTCGTTCCAGCCCGATGAGTATCCATACTTCTGGCGTGTCTTCGAGACCGCGGACGAGTACTTCGACTACTATCGCGACTACCACGCGTTCTGGAAGCTGTATGGGATGGATCTGCCCGATGATGTGCTTCGTGCCATGTACTACGAGAACGCCCGTCGGATCATCCCAAACCTGCCGACGACCGCCCTGCCAGGTGAACGCTAGGAGTAACCTGGTGCCCAGCTACTGCCGCACACTGATCGCCGTAATCCTGCCGCTCCTCGCGACGGCATCCTGCGGCGGTGACACGACCGAAGCGGGAGCGCGCGAACCCGGTCTTCCTGTCGCGATGCTCGCGACCAGCACGGACTACTGCGAGATCCCCGAGATGGCGCTCGACGTTCTGGCGGACCGGCCAGGACCCGGTGCGCCACCCGTGGACGATGTGAACTGGTTCGCACGGCCCGTCGCCCACCCCGGTGACGACTGGATCGTCGCCTTCGCGACGCATGACCAGAACTACATCTACAACCTCACGACGGACGAGCGCGTCGCGATTCCCGACCGATCCGACGCCGTGGCGACGCCGGACGGGCGGTACATGACCGTTCCGTCGTACTACACGTCCGATTCGAACACCCGCTTCTACTCCGTCGCGCCCATGCTTGCCGCCCTCGCCGAGGGCCGCGACGTGGCCGACATGGAACCGGCCTTCATCCACGACCATCCGGCGATGCATCGCGTCTACTATCAGTCGACTGCCGTCGTCGGTGAGGTCGATACGGATAGTGGACTCGAGACCACGTACCGTCTGATGTTCTCCGGAACGGCTGACGACTCGGGCTTTCGCATCGTCGACTACCTCTTCCGTCATAGCGCGGACCGTGGTGAGTTGCTGGATGTCCAGGCCAGCGCACCCATGTCGATCTGCCCCGAGGTTCACAACGACCTGAATACGCCGTTCATCTCGAAAGACGGGCGCTACGTGGCGGCATACACGAGTGATATCGCAGGGAACGCGTACGCGGACGGTGCATCGCTCAAAGTATACGAGATCACGTCGGCCGATCCCTCGGCGGGCGCCACGTCGTGCCGCGAGGTGCTCGATCTGGGATTCGTCGCGGGCAAGGCCGACTTCAGCTTTGACGGCTCGATGCTGACGTTTCATCTGAGCCAGGGTCAATACCTGACGCCATTCGTGAATGGGGGGCTACCCGTGTCGACCATCACCGACATCATGGTAGCCCGCCTCGATCGTGATCCCGACGGACGCATCATCGGATCGTCCGGGCTTCAGCGACTCACGACGTCGCTGACAGCGGGCGTCGGCAGCTACTTCCCGGCGTTCCTGCCTGATGGAACGCTCTTCTACCTGTCCAACACGGCGCCTCGCGAGTCCGAAGCGGAGAAGACATTTCGTTTCCGGGTCGTCGATCCGAACTCGAGGGGCTGGCGCACGCGGGGCATGACCGGCGAGGCGGACGCCGAGTTGTGGAGGAGCCTCGGGGAGCTTTGGCAGAACGCCTGCATCAGCCCCTCACTCGGCCACTCGACCACCCCGGAAGATGACGGTCCGTTCCCGCTCGATCAGCACGAGCTGCCGAGCCAGGCGATGTCTCTCACGCCCGCCCAGTGTGGGGCGCTGGTTGATGATGCCCAGACTGGTGAGGGAGTCCCGGATCTCGACTGGGCCGCTCTTGAAGCGCTGTGGCGCGCGATCGAGCCGTAACCCGACCTCCTCGGCGAGCCTCCACTCAGCTCTCTTCGAGAAAGGCCTCGAGGTACCGCAGGTACCCCTGGGTATTCCGGTAGCCCGGCAGGACCGGCGACACACGGTCTCGACCGAAGATGATGATGGACGGGGCGTGCACCTGCGCCTGCCGTTGAATCAACTCTACCGACGCGATCTCCCGCAGCCCCTCGAGCGGCATGCCGACTCGCGCGACCTCTCGGGCAGCGAACTCCCGGTCGCTGTGCGCCATCAACGCCGGTGTGGCACGCATGCCCGCGATCTGAGCCGCACGCTGGATCTCTGGCCATCCGTCTGGAGAGAGGGGCATATGCGGTGACCAGACGTAGACCACCAGGGGTGCGGTTCCAGCGCCTTCGAGGAGGCCGAGCAGATACTCGTCCGTAAACCGAGCCTGGTCCTCCTCGCCTGCCTGACTCTGTGTCGTCTCGGACGTGTGTGAGCAGTCCGAAAGGAACTGGAAGACCTCGGCCGCCTCAGGCGTCACACGCGACAAAACAGGAGCGCCGTCCCGAGGGAGGGTGACCGCGATCCACTCGGCGAATCGGGCGGTCGGGACCCGAACGCTGGATGACCCATCACCCGCGGGTGGCGCCCGGAGGTACGAGGCGGCCGCGCCGAGATCCGTGAGCAGATCCGAGACAGCGGCGCCGCAGGTCGTCTCAGCCAGCAGGGCATCGAGCGGTGTCCGCGCAGGTCGGTCCGGTACACACCCACCCAGGAGACAAACCATCAGGACAGCCCATCGACTCATGACATGGACCGGTAATTTGGCACCATTCGCCTGGCGGATCGCGGTCAGCGTACCCGTTCGAAGCGTACGTCCCTCGTCCGGCCATTGTCGAGGTAGAAGCCGATCACGATACCGTTTCGGTCACGCTCAAACGAGAAGTTGAGCTCGCTACCGGAGAATCGATCTTCGTCCCCGGGCGAGAGAGTGACGTCATCCAGCCGACGCTGCTGGGCAGTGAGCTTTTCCTCCTCGACGATGAAGTCGTAGAAGGTCTCGAGTTCCTCGCTGAAATAGCGACCCACAAAGCTCTCGAGATCAGCAGGTGTCGGCTCCCACGCAGATGTTTCATCCTCCTCCGCGAGGCGTGTCGCGCGCTGCTGGCCATTCTGGTTCAGCGTCAGCGCTTCGACCTGGCGCTCCTCGTTTCGATGAAAGACGATCGACGCGTTGACCTGCGTGATCACGAACGTGGAATCGGATGAGGGTACGATCTCGAGCTGCGACTGTCCTGTTGCCTGTGTGTACAGGGTGTCACCCTCGCGGAAGAACGAGAGGATAAAGTTCGGTGCCGCGTCGAGCGCATAGCGCCCCACGAACTCGTCAAAGTCCTCGGGGTCGTAGGACTCCGGATCGAACCCTGAGGCCGCGTCGGGACCCTGATCTTCGGATTCGATCGCGTCGGAGAAGAAGGCACCAGCAAGTCGGGCGGCAACGTTGCTGTTGAACGACGCGTGGTTACTCTGCGTAGTGATTCCCGCATTGATGTCGGGGTAGTAGATGAGCTGCGACCGGTGTGCGATGTCGGCACCGCCGTGATGGACGCGTCGTTGACCACCCTGTTCGTCGATCATCAGACCGTAGCCGTATCCCGTCTCTTCGCCGTCTGTCAGTACGTACGACGTCATCATCTCCTCGAAGATCTCGGGCGTGCCCACCGCGGGATTCGGGCTGGCGTAGTTCGCCACCCAGAGCTGGAGATCCTCGACCGTCGAATAGATGGCACCGGCGCCCACCGCGGCGCTCAGGTCGCGCGCCTCCGTGTAGCCTTCATCCGCGGGCATATACCCCTGCGAGTGGTTGGGTACGATCGCCTCCGCGTGCGCTCGAACCATCGTGCTCGTCATACCCAACGGGCCAAAGACGTTGTCCTGCATGTAGTCCGGAAAGTCGGTCCCCGACGTCTTTTCGACGACCATCGCAGCGAGTGCGAAGGCCGTGTTGTTGTAGTTCCACTCGGCACCCGGTGGATTCTGCAGCTTCGGCTGTGCTCGTACGACGTCGATGATCTCGTCCCGGTCGATGTAGTCGCCGTGATCGATCCGACGGCCCGCCATTACGAGAAGATTGAAAATCTCACGCAGACCCGAGGTGTGCGTGATCAGATGCCGGATCGTGATTGTCGCTCCGAAATCGGGGAGTTCGGGAACGTGCGTCCGAATGTCATCATCGAGAGTCAGTGCGCCCCGCGCGGCTTCCAGCATGATCGCGAAAGCCGTGAACTGCTTCGACGTAGACCCGATGTTCGTCCGCGTATCGGTCTCGAACGGAAGTCCGTACGCCAGATTCGCCATACCCCACGACTCGGAGTATAGGGTACGACCGTCGCGCCAGACCTGAATCGCAGCCCCTGGCGTCTCATCGCCGTCGTAGCGGGCCATGAGTTGGTCGGTGAGCTTCCCGGGATCGGTCTCGACCGGCTCGAGACGGTGAAGGACGATCTCGTACTCGCCGGTCTCGTCCTCGAAGGGAATGACCTGGATGGTGTAGGTGCCTGCCTCATCCAGCTCGCCACCGAACTTCTCGGCACCCCGAGCAGGCCCATCGACAAGAGCGAGTTGATTGCCATCCACACCGAGAATTCGAACCACGACGTCCACGGAGATCTGGTCGACCTCACCGTAGACGTAGAAGGCCTCGCCCACCTCGATGCTGTAGCGGATCGTGTCTCCAGCCTGGAGCGAGCCGCGGACCGGCTGGCCCTCCCTGAGCTCGGCCTGCCCTAGAACCGGGGCTGAGAGACCGAGCAGGAAGGCGAACGTGAGCGCAGAGGTGCAGAGGGCACGGCGAGGAGTAGTCATCGACAGGAACGGATGAAAGGGACAGTTCCGGCTAGGCGCCAGAAGTGTGTACATGCCCTACGGAACAGTCGCCCGTAAGCTTCAGATGGGGCTCTACGGCATGATAAGCCACGGAGTCACGCTCATTGCGGGTACCCCAGCGGCCCATCCAGAATCGGGTCCCGCTCGCCCGTCATCTCCCAGCGAACCAGCACGGTCGGGATGATCCCCGGCACGAAGAAGTCGTCAAAAAACGCGCTCAACGTGAAGTCATCCTCGAGCTGAAGCGCTCGTTCAGCGAGGAGTTCCTCGATCTGGATCTTCCCCGAGAGGTAGCTTGTCCCGTACCCGGGTTGCCGCAGGTAGAGGTGCTGTTCGCCCCGGACGAGCGCGCCATCCGGCAGCCAGCCACGAGGCGTCCAGGTCATCGCGTACTCGACCGCCTCCTCCATCTCGAACTCGTTCCCGTGAAGGTAGAGCCCACTAAGGGCACGCGCGGCGCGCTGCGCGAGCATGATCCAGACCAGCTCTCGGGAGCGGGGGCGTCCATCGAACAGGCCGGCGTGCATCATCATTTCCTCGACACCGGTCGCGAGACCCTCGGAACGTGCGTCCCAGATGTTGTAGAGGAGTGGAGTCCGGCGGAGCGTGCTCGACCCTTCCACTGGAGGTCGGGCGAGCTCGATCCAGTGATGCATGTGCGTACGCATGACCAGCGGATCCCGGTAGTTCACCTCATTGAAGAAGTTGCGGATCTGACCGGGATCAGCCGGCGTGAACTCACCGTTTACCGCACGCAGCGCGGGGTCCATCCAGTCGAAGACCGAGTGGATCTCTTCTTCGTTCAGGAACCGCAAATACTCGTCGACCTCCGCATTCAGGCGCTGATCGAATTCGGCCGGCGTCTGGATACGCTGCAGTTCCGGCAGGCCACGGTTTCTGTGCTCTTCGAGGCGAAGTGACGAGTGCGACCGAGCGAGTTCACGCCGCATCAACGTGACCTGCTCCTCCCAGGAGTACGGGACGAGGTGCACGTTGCGCATGTACCACGTGTAATTGTCCTTCCCGACGCCCGACGGGCCGGTTTTCGACTCTGCTTCCGCTTCCAGCCAGTCGTGGAAGGCGTCCGAGGCCACGATAGCCTCGGCGATCGCTTCATCGAGTGGCTCGTCCTCGCCTCCGACCTCGTTAGCGAAGACTCTCAGGTCCGTGCTCTGACCGCGAAATGACCGCAGGCCGGCCATCCACAAATCGCGTGCATTGCTGCTCGCCAGGTTGCCGCGGGCCTGGTCCAGGAGCGTTGGAATCGCAGCGATTCGATCTGTAATGAATGCCCGATCGCCGTCCGAGAACGGACGCTCGAACGTCCAGAGGTCCAGAGACCCGTGATGCTCAGATCCTTCGTGCGCCGGAACGTCACTCCGTGCCGTGTAGATGGTGACGTAGTACGCAGGGTCACGCGCCCATGGCCGACGAACGGCGTGATCGAACGAAAGCCCGTTCATCTCCGCACGGAGGATGTGCCAGTCGACCTGCTCTGCCGTCGACCAGTCGTCGATGTCGAAGGCGCCCAGTTGTGCCATCCACTCCGGCAGATCCGACGCGCGCCTCTCCATGGACGGGGTTGTGTAGTCGGGCACCTCACCGTCAAAGGCAGGTCGCTCGAAGCTCCGCCACTCACCGAAGAAGTCGACGAGAGCAGCGTGCGATCCGTCTCCTGGCGCTGCGGCACCTACGCTCGTGGTATCCGGGTCAGCTTCAGCGCAGGCCCCGACGACTAGGGCCAGAAAAACAAGGATCAGATTCCGCCGCGGGTCCGGAGCCTTCATAACGCACCTCTGTGTGGTCTGGGCCGTCCCCGCTCGGAGACAGCTGTTCTTCTGCGCGGAGAGTAGCGAATCCCGCGCCAGCGAGAAAACTGCGAACGGCCCTCCCCGTCACAAGCGGGCGAGCCAGGGCTGGCGACGCGCCCATCCCTGGAGCCTCGCGAGCACGGGTGGCAGTCCCAGGTTCGATGATGTCGCCATCAGGGATCTCGATTGCGTGGGCTCGTGCGCTCTCCCGCGTTGGGGCATCGTTCCAGGCTTCAAGTCTTCCCGACAAGGCTCCGTCCAGCCGTTGATCCGCCAGGTTGCTCGCGCTGCTATTGATACACCAGATCGATGCGGCCCGAGTCGATCTGGGCGAACATGGCTCCGCTGGGGCCGACCTCCCCCTCGACTCGTGGGTTCGCTCGAAAGCTGAACGTCGCGGCCACCCGCTCCGGAGCGATCGCGCTCAGTGTGAACGTGCCGGGTGGGAGGAGACGAGTCGTGTCAAAGCCGCTGAAGGTCACGGAGGTCGGGTCGGGGTCATAAAAGCCGTAAAACGTATCGGTGGCACCGGGCACGTTCTGGACCGTGAAGCTGCCTGTGTCGAGTGGCCCCGGGCTTCCATCTACCTGAAGAAGCAGTCGTCGCTGGTCTTCCCCGTTTACATACAAGCCTTCGATCTCAACCTGCCCTCCATCCACATCGAGCAGAATGTCAGCGACTGTGAAGTTGAACTCGACGCCGTCGACACTGGCGCTCAGCAAACCAGTCCAGCTACCGAAGCCATAATCCACGCAACTGACCATCGACGAGGTCCGTGTGAACTCCTCAGATGAAGCCGCACCGCCCAGCCGCAGGCGGCCGCTCTCAATGGCAAATGCATAGGTCTCCACGATCGATGAAGAAGCATTGGCAAGGGTATTGATCTGCAACCGGAGCGTCTCACCGTCGACTCGCCACGTGCCTGATGACGACTCGCAGGAGCTCCCTGCCAGGTTGGCGACCACTCTCGAGAATGATCCATCGGCTGCGAGACGAAGCGTAGACTCGGCCACACCGGAATCCGTGAGTCGCCAGACACCCTCAGGGCTCGTCACGATGGGCTCCGTCGTCGTCTCTTCGCCACACGCCGCGAGCACCACACATACCATAGCGACAGCGATCAGCAGGAACCCTGAGATTGGTGAGGTTCTAGGCATCAGGTGACGATCGTCCTGCGTATCCAGTTCACCGTGGAGTTCGTGCGTTTGGGCATCAGATCCACACATCGTTGGGGGCTGTCCGCTCATCATCTGTTGCGCCCGTGTTCACAACGCCTCGGGGCTCGATGAGCATGATCTTCGCCTCCGTCGAGGCCCGGGGGCGGTGTTGGACGCCGCGGGGCACAACGAACATCTCCCCCTCCCCGAGTTCGATGGTCCGATCAGGCAGATCGATCTCCAGTGCACCTTCGATGACGATGAAGACCTCGTCCGTGTCGGGATGGTCGTGCCACACGAACTCGCCTTCGACCCGAGCGAGCTTGAACTGCACATCATTCATCTCCGCGACCACTTTCGGCTGCCACTGATCCGCGAAGAGATCGAATTTCTGCTTGAGATTTACCGGATCGCTGCTCATGGAGTGCCCGCGGCCTGGGTCGTATCTGTCACGAAGAAGAAGTCCAAAGTGTGTTTCGCCCTGTCAGTCAATGGCACCTCGCAATCACCGCTGCTCGGCTCGAGCCCGCGCTCCTCGATCCGCGTAGAGCGACCGACCTCGACGGCTACGCGAACACGGTAGCCGTCGCAGACGCGCGTACCCGGCGGAAGCTTCAGGCCTATGAGGTAGCGTCCTGTCTCTACCCACGTTGTGGCCACGACCGCACCGGCGGGGTCAATGAGGCCGGCACCCCCAGCCACCGGGTTGCCCCTCGATAGCACGTACCCCCAGACCAGTAGAGTGCGTTCGTCCTGCTCCAACGCAGTCGGGAGTTCCGAGCTACATCCGAGGAGAGACCCCGACCCCAGGACCAGTAGCACCGCCGCCGGCCAGCGGGCGATTCTGCGGCGTGACATCAGACGGCCTCACTCGTGTCGATCGGTGTGTTTCTGTCCACCCTCGAACCTTGTGTGCATCGAAACGAAGGGCGCTGCACATCTCAACACCCATACAACGACGGCGTTCCTCATCGGCCGTACCCACGAAGAGCGGCGAGGTCTCAGCTAGACCCTGCACACTCCCAACAGGTGCGGGCTGATCCCGTGAAGACCTGGCTCGGATTCAAGCACCTCGGCGACGTTCATCATCGCATCCCGTCTCGCGGCATCGGCCCAACGCTGGTCGAAGTCGGTGAACAACTCGGCTGGCCCCTCGACTCCGAATGCGCCCAGCAGATCGAGACCTGTCTGACGCAGCTCGTCAGCGAACTCCTCCGGCCGGTGCAGATATGCCGTCGTGAACCCCTCTGGGTGACATGCAGGATTCCGGTGCTGCCCAGCCTCGAGCCCCCCTTGGTCATCGCAGCGAAACCTTCATCAGAGAGCTGGTCATGAAGCAAACCCTCGATCAGTGACGCCCAGCACGTAATGCACGCAGCGAACAGCAACCCACCAGGGTTGAGGACGCGTACAGCCTCGGAAAGAGCCCGCGCCCGATCCGCAGCATTGGTCAGGTGATCAAGCGGTCCCAGCAGAAGCACCACGTCGACCTGCTGATCCGCGAAAGGCAACGAGCGCGCATCACCCTCGCCGACCGACATGAGAGAGGGCCTTCGCATTCGTACTGCGCTCCGTGGCCAGCTCGATCAGTCGAGGACTGACGTCCATCAGGTGGACGTCGTAGTTCTGGTTAGCGAGCCAGAACGAGCACGCCCCAGCACCGCCTCCTGCATCCACGACCTCGGCCGGGGGCTCCGGTACGCAGCGACGAATCAACGCCTTAGTCCTTGCCGCCTCGATCTGGGCCGAGCCAGACGATAATCGACGCTCCTCGGGAAATCGAGCGTAATAGCTACGTACCGTATCCATGGGCACGATCCTCACGGGAAAAGAGCCTCAATGAATTCTCACGGTGGCTCCTGCGACCTGACGAGGCAATCTCAGCCCTGCAGGAAGCGTTCGGGTCCACCATCACCAAGCGCGTGTCGCTCCGCCCGCTTGGCCGCGGTCAGGGTCAGGCCGGCAGTGGCCGCACCGAGTATGGCTCCGATCAGGGCAGATGCTCCAGCTATCGGAGCCACGATCGCCGACACGACGGCGCCTCCCAGGATGAAAGGAGTAGAACGAATCGACGTGATACGCTCTTCGCGATAGACGTAGGCGAGAAAGCCAGAGAAACCAGCGCCGACAGCGAAGCCGGTCAGTCCGAATCGGGCTGCGATCCGAAGGAGTGGCGCTCCGGGTGGGAGGGCCGGAACGATGCCGAGGATGACGAACAACGTCAGCAGCACGATGGACCCGACCGCCCAGGCACCAGCCCAGACGACCGCATTGCCCAGGGCCCCTCGAATTCTGGTCAGGATTTCCTTCAAAAGTCAGCTCCGTGCGGAAACGCCCGGTGGTGCGGCGCCAGTCGTCCATGCCTTATGCAGTGAGACGAAACGAACCTCTAACTCCTTCCAACGTGAGTGCATAAAGACCGAGAGCTCACAGAGTTCATCGAGGCCGCCTCATGCGAAGACAAGGACCCGCTAGTCCACCTCGCGGGTCGGACCGGCTGGCTCGCCTCGAGCTGCCTCCTCGACCACCCATCGGTTGAGACCGTCCTTGAGCCGGCTA
>DGOW01000064.1:0-7174 GCA_002390225.1 Gemmatimonadales bacterium UBA4456
AACTACGTCGTCTACGCCATGACACACTAACCCTTCAGGGAGAACACTCTTGGCTGACGACGCGATCGGAACCATCCAGCTGGACGATGCCAACGATGTAGCACTGGCCGACAAGCTGAAGAACGGCCGCGAGCAGATGATCAGTGAGCTGCGAAAGCTGATCGTCGGACAGGACGAGGTCATCGAGCAGGTCCTGCTCTCTCTCTTCGTGGGTGGCAACAGCCTCCTCATCGGTGTGCCGGGACTGGCCAAGACGCTGCTGATCCACAGCATCGCTCAGGTCGTCGACCTCAAGTTTTCCAGGATTCAGTTCACTCCAGACCTGATGCCCTCGGACATCACGGGCACAGACATCATCCAGGAGGATCCGGATACCGGCCGGCGTTCGATGGTGTTCTCTCCCGGGCCGGTGTTCTCGAACATCGTCCTGGCCGACGAAATCAACCGAACCCCGCCGAAGACACAGGCCGCCCTGCTCGAGGCGATGCAGGAGCACCGCGTCACTGTTCAGGGCCGCACCTACACGCTCGATGAGCCGTTCTACGTCTTTGCTACTCAGAACCCGATCGAACTCGAGGGGACGTACCCTCTACCCGAAGCACAGCTCGACCGCTTCATGTTCGAGATTGCCATCGAGCACTTACCGGAAGAGGAAGAGCTGGAAGTCATCCGCTCCACGACAGGGAACCAGAAGCCGGAGTTCAGTCATGCGGTCACCGGCCCTGACCTGATCGGTTTTCAGGAGCTCGTGCGCCGTGTCCCGGTGTCGGAGTCCGTTCTCCGATATGCGGTCGGGCTCGTCCGATTGACGAGGCCCGGCTCCAACGGCGACTGCCCCGACTTCGTGAAGAAGTGGGTAGCCTACGGCGCGTCTCCACGGGCGGCTCAGTACCTCGTACTCGGTGCGAAAGCCCGAGCCCTGACCAAGGGTCGGTATCACGTCACGTTCGATGACATCCGCGCCCTAGCTCAGCCAGTTCTCCGTCACCGAGTACTGACCAACTTCCACGCTGAGTCCGAGGGAACGTCCGCGTCACAGCTCGTGGACATGCTGATCGAGTACGCGCCTCAGCCGTCCTCGGGGATGTAGGGCAACACCTTGGCCACCACCCGTCCTCGCCACTCGGCAGCAAGCACTCAGTTCCTCGACCCGGCCGTACTCGGTCGGATCGGGAATCTGGAGCTGCTCGCGCGTACGGTCGTCGATGGATTCCTGACCGGGCTCCACCGTTCGCCCTACCTGGGGTTCAGCATGGACTTCGCCGAGCACCGGCCGTACATGCCCGGCGACGATATCCGTCGGATCGACTGGAAGCTCTTCGCCCGCAGCGACCGCCACTACATCAAGCTGTTCGAGGCGGACACCAACGCGAATTTCTCGGTGCTCCTAGATCTATCAGCGTCCATGAGCTTCGGGAGCCACTCACTCACGAAGCTCGATTACGCACGTTATCTCGCTGCGTGTCTCACGTACTTCTCGAATAAGCAGCGAGACCGGGTTGGCCTTGTCACGTTCGATCATGAAATCGTCGACTACGTGCCGCCTTCGATGAAGCACCTGGATACGATCCTCCACACACTCGATCGGGCGAAAGCAGGGCGGCCTGGCTCTCTGGCCGGTCCGATCCTCAGGATCACGGAGATGCTCGGCCGCAAAGGCATCCTGGTCGTGATCTCGGACTTTTACGAAGAGCCCGACGCCGTGTTGAGCGCCCTCGGCCCACTACGGGCCCGCGGTCATGACGTCATCGTGTTCCACGTCATGGATCCGTACGAACTCGAGTTCCCGTTCCAGGAGGCGTCGGGCTTCGAGGATCTCGAGACCGGCGAGCAGATCCCGGTCATCCCGGGCAAGCTGCGTGCGGATTATCTCGCCATGATGAACGCGCATCTGGCCGCACTCGAGAGGAGCTTTACCGACCACCGGATCGACTATCGACTCCTCGATACGTCCAAGCCGCTCGATAGGGCGCTCTTCGAGTACCTCCTCTCGCGTGAGCGGATGAGCAAGACACGATGAGCCTGGCCTTTCTCGTACCGCTCTTCCTCATCGGCTTCGCAGGCGTTGTTGTGCCGATCGCGGTGCACCTTACGCGCAAGCAGCGTCGCAACGTCGTGCATTTTCCGTCATTAATGTTCCTGGAGAAGATCCCCTTCCAAGAGCGTCGTCGGCGCCGCATTCAGCACTGGTTCCTTCTTTCCCTCCGTGCACTCGCGCTCGCCTTCGTCGCGGCAGCGTTTTCCAGACCCTTCCTCGACCAGAGCTCGGGTGCCGCGCTGGGCTCGGCCGGACCACGTGAAATCGTCGTACTCCTCGACCGGTCCTACAGCATGGAGATCGAGGGTCAGATCGAACAGGCGCGGTCGCAGGCGGAGGCGATCTTAAGCGACCTCGGACCGCTCGACCGGGCGTCACTGGTGACGTTCGCCCGCGGGGCCGAAGTGGTCGCGCGCTCTACGTCCGATCGGGCCCACCTGAGGGCCGCACTCGACACGATCACCGTGAGCTCCGGTGCCACGAGGTTCGGTCCGGCGCTCAAGGTCGCGCAGACGATTCTGGAGGAGTCCACCCTCGCGCGGGGTGAGGTCTACCTGCTCAGCGACTTCCAGCGGAACGGCTGGACTGGTGACGAGGGCGTGCAGTTACCTCCGGGGAGCTCCCTGATTCCAATTGAAGTGGGCGGCGAGGACACTATCGACAATTTGATGGTCACGGACGTCTCCCTCCCTCGACAGATCGTCGCGGGTCGGGAACGCATTACGCCGACGGCGAGGGTCGTTCGCCGTGGTGGTGAGGCAACTCAGACCGTCAGCGTATCGCTCGAGCTCGACGGTCAGGAGATCCAGACCGTCGATATCGAGCTCGCTCCGAACGACGCTCAGTCCGTGAGCTTTCAGGCGTTTACCCTGTCTCGACCTCACACCACGGGAACCGTGCGTCTGGATGATGAGGCGCTGAGCGCTGACAACTCCCACCACTTCGTCCTTTCGCCCGGCAGCTCACTCTCCGTGTTGATCGTGGACGGTGCAGCGGGCTCGACCGATCCCAGCCTGTACCTGCGCGGTGCGCTCGGGATCTCCGATGACGGTCGCTTCGACGTGCGGTCTAGACGTTCCAGTACAGTCCGCCCCGTCGATCTCGAGGGCGCGGCAGCGGTCTTCATCAACGACGTCCAGCTCGACGGCGGCTCTGCCGAGCGGATCCGCACCTTCGCAGAGGAAGGGGGCGGAGTGCTCGTTGCGCTGGGTCAGGACAGCGGCTGGCCGGCTTCGGCCGCCGATATGCTCCCCGGTACCCCCGGGCCCATGCAGGATCGACTCCAGGGACGGGGTGGGCGGCTTGGGTACCTCGACTACGAACACCCTGTATTCGAAGTCTTCTCGGGACCGCGCAGCGGTGACTTCACGGGTGCCCGCTTCTACCGGGCGCGCGGATTCGCGCCCTCAGACTCGGCCATGGTCCTGGCCCGTTTCGATGACGGCTCGATCGCCCTCGCCGAGTTACGTCTCGGCCGCGGACGGATCCTGGTCTGGACCACGACACTCGACTCGTTCTGGAACGACCTCGCACTTCAGCCCGTCTACCTGCCCTTCGTGCATCGACTGGCAGAGTATCTGGGCGGCCGCGCGGAGGCTCTGCCCTGGTTCGTGGCCGGCCAGGTAGTGGATGTTGCCAACCCGGAGGCGCTGGAGACAGCAGGTCTCGTCTCATCCGAGGCTGCGGGTCTGGTCGAAGGGCTCGATCAGGTGGCCCTCTCGCCTATGGGTGGGAATCTCGCTCTTCCGGCAGTGGACGGACCGCGCTATCTGCCGCTCGAAGAGCACGGCTTTTACACGGTGCGCCAGCCGGGGACCGATCCGGATCGCCCGTTCGTGATCGCCGTGAACGTGGACCTGGAGGAGTCGAACCTAGGCCGGGTAGAGCCTGACGAGTTAGCCCTCCAGATCGAGGCTCCGGCCATTGTGGACGACGGGAGTCCAAGGCTGACTCAGGCCGTGGAACTCCAGAAAGAAGATCAGGAACGGCGGCAGTCGCTGTGGCGTTGGCTGCTCGGGGCGGCACTGGCGCTCTTCGCCCTCGAGACGGTGATCTCGAATTGGGTGTCGAGACGCGCCACAGGAGCCGCCGGAGTGGTCGCGGGTTAGGAGATTGGCGGGCCCCGGCGAATCAGAATTAGGTTCGCAAGGCCGCAACGGGAGAGAGGCATGAGGGAATCAGAAAAGCGTCAGGTTCAGAATCGGATCAGCGACGTCGTGCGTGGCGTCCGCTGGCGGTGGCGCGTGCGTCTCGCTCTTCGAGGTCTGATGTGGGTCGTAGGACTCACCGCTGGCGTGACCTTCCTCGCCGTGATCGGGCTCGAACGCGCCCGGTTCGACGCAGACACCGTCATCGCCCTGCGCGTGCTTACCTGGTTCACGCTCCTCGTCTCGACCGTCTGGTTCCTGGTCAGGCCACTCCGGCGCAAAGTCACGGACGCGCAGGTCGCCCTCTACCTGGAGGAGCAGGAGCCCAGCCTCGAGCACTCCGTGACGAGTGTTCTTGACGAGGGATCCGGCTCGGCGTCTCCGGATCTTACGAGTCGTACTGCCGAGATCGCGCTCGAAAAAGCACGCAACGTTCGGTACGGCCGACGCATCGAGCAGGGTGGGTTTTATCGCTTCGCAGGTGGCCTGACCGCCCTCGTGGTTCTCGCTCTCTCCGTGACGCTACTCGGCCCGGCTCATCTGCGTCTGGGCCTCAGCGCACTGCTCTTTCCAACCACGGCTGCCGAGGCGGTGAACCCGTATTCCGTCGGAGTGCTGCCGGGCGACGTCACGATCGCGCGCGGCTCGGATCAGATGGTGACTGCGACCCTCGACCAATTTGAAGCTGGCGAGGCTTCGATCTTCACCCGCAGCGAGTCCGAGCAGTCGTTCCAGCGACTGAGCATGCTCACAGACCTCGATGGGGGATTCGAGGTGCTGCTCCTCGGCGTGAACGAGCCGACTGAGTACTTCATCGAGTCGACAGGCGTTCGCTCGGGAACGTTCACGATCGATGTGGCGGACTTGCCGTACGTCGACCAGCTCGACCTGACCCTCTACTTCCCGGGCTATACAGGGCTCCAACCCCGCGTGATCGAGGCTGGAGGAGATGTGGCTGCCCTGCCCGGGACCATAGTGGAGCTCAACATCCAGCCGACCATGCTGACCGACGCCGGTCAGCTTCTTCTCGACGGCAACGTGATGAGCGATCTGACCGTCGAAGCCGACGGCACGCTCATCGGACGCTTCACCGTCGGCGACGGCAGCTTCTACTCTCTGGAGCTGGCCCGATCGGATAACGGCGAGATGGTCCCGGCCTCTCCCGAGTACCGAATCGACGTGCTGTCCGACATGGACCCATCCATTCGCTTCTCGACGCCCGGTCGCGACATGCCGGCTTCGTCCATCGAAGAGGTGTACCTCGAGATGGTCGCGGACGACGACTACGGGATCGGCACCATTGATCTCGTCTACTCAGTCAACGGGCTCACCGAAGACACGGTGTCGGTCTTTCAGGGGCGTGGTGCACCACTTCCGGAGGTGTCGACCGGACATACGTTCTTCCTCGAAGAGTGGGAGCTCGAAGTAGGGGACCTCGTGTCGTACTACGCTATGGTGAAGGACAACCGTGGTGGAGCCTCCCGAACGGTCACGAGTGACATCTACTTCCTGAACATCCGTCCGTTCGAGCGCGCCTACCGTCAGGCCGAGCAGCAAGGTGGTGGGGGTGGGGGCGGTGGTGGTGGTGGTGCCGAGACCGCGCTGTCCGAGACGCAGCGCCAGATCATCGCGGCTACGTTCAACCTGATGCGGCAGCGGGACACGTACTCCGATGAGGAGTTCAGTGAGAACGTCGTGTCCGTCAGCCTCGCTCAGGCACGACTGCAAGATCAGGTGACGACGCTGCTCCAGCGGATGCAGAACCGAGGGCTTACGCAATCTGACGAGGGATTCCGGGATGTTTCGGCAATCCTGCCTCAGGCGTTCGAAGCGATGACGAGGGCCGTCGAAGACCTGAACGCAGAAGAGCTTCAGGAGGCGATGCCCGACGAGCAGGAAGCGCTACGGTTCCTCCAGCAGGCGGAGGAGACGTACGAACGGTACGTCCAGCAGCAGCAGGGTGGTGGAGGAGGTGGTGGTGGTGGTCAGCAGGCCGCGGACGACCTCGCCGACCTCTTCGAGCTCGAACTGGACAAGCTGAAGAACCAGTACGAGACCGTGCAGCGCGGCGAGCAGCAGCAGGCCGACAATCAGGTGGATGAGCTGCTCGAGGAGCTCCAGGAGCTAGCGCGCCGGCAAGAGCAGATCGCCGAGCGCCAGCGACGCGCGTCAGCGAACCAGAGCGCCCAGGGCAGTGGCGGGGAAGCTCAGCGTGAACTCGCTGATCAGACCGAAGAAGCCGCGCGCCAATTGCAGCGACTCGCTCGCGAGATGAATGACCCCGACCTTGAGGAGACCGCACGCGATCTCCAGCAGGCCTCCGAAGCCATGAGGCAGTCGGCCGCGGCCGGTGGATCTCAGGCCATGTCGGAGTCCAACTCCGCCCTTCGCGGACTGGAAGAAGCCCGACGGCAACTCGAGGACGCCCGCTCGGAGCGTGCACGTCGGGACGCCGAAGAGGCGATCGATGAGGTCGAGGAACTTCAGCGCCAGCAACGTGACGTTCAGAGAGACGTGCGGGAACTACCGCGTGAACGCGGCTCCGAGCGGCAGGAAGAGATCGACCGTTTACGGGAGCGGAAGGACCAGATGCACGAGGTCGTGCAGGACCTCGAGCGCAGGCTCGACGAGGCCTCCCGAAGTGCCGGACGCGACAACCCGCAAGCCGCGCGGGAGCTCGGAGAGGCCGCGGACGAGATCCGCGAATCCAAGTTGAAGGAGAAGCTCCAGTACACCCGCGGCACCATCGAACAGTGGGATCCGGAGTCGGCCGTCACGATGGAGCTGCAGATCGAGGGTGACCTGCAGGTGCTCCGTGATCGGCTCGAGGCCGCTCGCGGCGCAACGGGTGAGCGTACAGCAGAGCCGCTCGAAGACGCGCTAGGCGAGACCCGCGACCTTGTCCGCGGCATGGAGGCAATGGAACGCCGTCTCAGCGAGTCCGGAGAGCAACAGGGTCAGAACGGCCAGCAGGGTGAGGGCCAAGGTC
>DGOW01000064.1:7229-14696 GCA_002390225.1 Gemmatimonadales bacterium UBA4456
GGTCAGGGTCAGGGCGAAGGTCAACAGGATGACGCCAACCGGCTCGGCGGCGGTGCTAACGACGGCTGGGTCGGCGACCGAAACGCCAGTTCCCCGTTTGGCGGCGCCGCACGCGGCACACCTCGGGAGTTCTCGGAGGACGAGATCCGACAGTTCCAGAGGGAGTTCCGTCAGCGCGAGTCCCAGCTCACAGAGCTACGAGAGGATCTGCAGAACGCTGGACGCCCGATCGAAGAGCTTCGCGATCTGATTCAGTCCTTCCAAGACCTGCAGCGAGACGAGATCTACGGTGACCCTGAAGCACTCGCAGGCCTCAGCGAGGAGATGGTCGACCAGCTGAAGCGGCTCGAGTTCAGCCTGCGCCGTGAGGTCGAGGGTGAAGCGGATCGTCGAGCGACCCTGAGCGGAGCCGACGAAGTACCGGACGGATATCGCCGCCTCGTCGAGGAGTACTACCGGTCGCTTGCCCGTAGAGGGAGTGGTCCGGGCGGTATCTGACCACCCGGATTCCGACTCAGAAGCGACACCTCCTCAGAAGAAAACATCGATGCGCTCCAGGTAGCACTGGAGCCGAAGAACGAAGCCGTGAGGGGGCGCGTCTGACCACGCTTACACCCAGGCAGAGAGCAATTAACTTTCCGCCGTCGTTCGACACCTCCGACCCGTAGTCACGCGATGTCCGGACCTCAGTTCATCTACCACATGCACCGGCTTTCCAAGATCGTCCCGCCCAAGCGGGAGATCCTGAAGAACATCAACCTGTCGTTCTACCCCGGGGCGAAGATCGGAGTCGTAGGCTCGAACGGGTCCGGAAAAAGCAGTCTCTTGAGGATCATGGCAGGGCTCGACAACGATTTCCTCGGCGAAGCCTGGGCCGCGAAGGGCACGAGGATCGGCTACCTCGCCCAGGAACCAGAGCTCGATCCGTCCCTCGATGTGCGTGAGAACGTGGAACTCGCGGTCTCCGATACGCGCGCGCTGCTAACGCGGTTCGAGGAAGTCAGCATGGCATTCGGCGACGTCTCGACTGATGAGGAGATGAACGCACTCATCGACGAGCAGGCCAAGCTGCAGGATCGCATCGACGCCTCGAACGCGTGGGAGCTCGATCGGAAACTCGAGATCGCCATGGATGCGCTCCGGCTTCCACCCGGTGACGCTGACGTGACGAGCCTGTCCGGCGGTGAGCGCCGCCGTGTCGCCCTCTGTCGCGTGCTCCTGGAACAACCGGACATGCTCCTCCTCGACGAGCCCACAAACCACCTCGACGCAGAGTCGGTGGCCTGGCTCGAGCATCACCTCGCCGAATTCCCCGGCACAATTGTCGCAATCACACACGATCGGTATTTCCTGGACAACGTCGCCGAGTGGATCCTCGAACTCGACCGCGGACAGGGCATTCCCTGGAAGGGCAACTACACATCGTGGCTGGAGCAGAAACAGGAACGGCTTCGCCAGGAAGAAAAGTCCGAATCGGCCCGCCAGAAGACACTCGAGCGAGAGCTCGACTGGATCCGGATGTCGCCCCGGGCACGTCAGGCGAAGGGCAAGGCCCGAATCAACGCATATGAAGATCTGCTGAGCGCGGACGAACGCGAGCAGGCTCGGACGGCCGAGATCCTGATCCCCAAAGGACCGCGACTTGGAAATACGGTGATCAAGGCGGAGGCGTTGGCTAAAGGCTTCGGCGATCTGCTGCTCATCAACGATCTGAACTTCGACGTGCCGCCGGGGGCGGTCGTTGGCATCATCGGCGGAAACGGTGCCGGCAAGACGACCCTGTTCAGGATGATCGTCGGTGAGGAATCACCCGACGCAGGCTCCATGGAGATGGGGCAGACAGTCGAACTCGCCTACGTCGACCAGTCGCGCGCAAAGCTCGACGGTGACAAAACCGTCTTCGAGGAAGTGAGCGGCGGGGCCGATGTTCTCAACTTCGGGCGCGCCGAGGTGAATCCCCGGGCCTATCTGTCCTGGTTCAACTTCCGTGGCGCCGATCAGCAGAAGAAGGTGGGCGTACTCTCCGGAGGTGAGCGAAATCGCCTGCACCTGGCGAAGCTACTGAAGTCGGGCGGTAACGTGATGCTCCTCGATGAGCCCACCAACGACCTGGATGTCGACACGCTGCGTGCGCTTGAAAACGCCATCTTGGACTACGCTGGATGCGTCCTGGTCATCTCCCATGACCGCTGGTTCCTCGACCGCATCTGCACCCACATCATGGCGTTCGAGGGCGACTCCCAGGTAGTCTGGTTCGAGGGGAACTACCAAGAGTACGAAGAAGACCGAAAGCGGCGACTCGGCGACCAGGCGACCCAGCCGCATCGACTCAAGTACCGGAAGCTCGTACGCGACTGACCCATGGCTGTGCTGGCTGTAGCGACGCCCACACTTCGCGCTCATTCGTGTCGTGCCCTGGTCGATGTAGCCGCAGCAGGTGTCGAGGCGCTACGAGTAGCCTCCGGACAACACTTCGCCTCGGCACGCGCATGGGCGACGGCTGGAGGTCCGGGTGCCATCCCTGCAGAGGTCGCGAACGCCTTCCCGGAGCGATCTTCGCTGACTCGCGACGAGTACTCGATCCAATGAAGCGTGCTGAAATGCTCGAAGAGTGTGAGGTGGATTCGGGCTCGACTCTGACCCCCGCTGACGCCGATGCCGCTCCCGACTCAGTCGAGCTAGCCCGGGCCTCTCTACCCATCGGCATCTGTGGCATGACCCTCCGCTCGGGACAGGACGATTTGCTGGCCGAACTCCTGGCTTTCTACGGGCCCCGGGCCTCGTTTGTCCACGACTCCACGTGGACGCTCATTATGGGTGTGACGCCCGAAAGCTGAGCGGCATGATCGCCCGATCGCTTCCTGCCCCTCCCCTTCGCGGCAAATCGACCGATCTTTTCTGACTCGGAACCGACTGCCGGACTCACGTCCGGGCTGCCACGAAGACCCGCATGATCAACATTCAGAGTCACCCAGATCTCGCCCCTGACGCCGTGCGTGATGCATTGCGCGAGCAATACGGGATCGACGGTACGCTAACCCAGCTCCCTGGAGAGCGGGATCTGAACTTCCTCGTGAACGTGCTGGACGGGACCAAGGTCGTCGCGAAAGTCTCCACTCCGGACGAGACGGACGAGATCCTGGAGATCGAAGCCGACCTGATCCGACACCTGGCCCGATCGACCGATGGCTTCGCGGCGAACGTGATCAAGTCCACAGACGGTTCATCGATCGTGAAGCACACTGGACCCGACGGCCAGCTCCACCGACTGAGGGTCGTCGAATACCTGGAGGGGGACCTGCTCGCGGATGTCCGCCCCCGCTCTCTTTCCCTGCTGTACGATCTGGGTCGCCGGATGGCCGACCTGGACAGCGCCCTCGGTGCATACCCGGACCACCCTCCCGCGCGCATCGACTTCGAGTGGGCCCTGGGGCGTTCGGGGCTCGTCATGGAGCGCTGCCTCGACCTGTTCCAGGGAGAGCAGCTCGAGCTGATCCGTTCCGTGCATCAGGGGTGGCTCGCCCGTGAGCCCGACTTCCTCGGTCTAGGCTCTCAGGTGATCCACGGGGACGTCAACGACCACAACATCCTCGTCAGTCCGCCTGGAGATGGACCACGCAAGATCTCGGGGATCATTGATCTGGGGGACGCGCACTCCGCGCCGCGCGTCTTCGACCTGGGCATCGCGATCGCCTATGCCATCCTCGGCACCGACGACCCGCTCATGTCGATGGCTGCTATGGTCAGGGGCTTCCATGATCGGACGCCGCTGAGCGAGGATGAAGCCGATGTCGTCTTCTCGCTGGCACGTGCTCGACTCGGCGCAAGCGTCAGCATCTCCGCCTGGCGCCGACATCAGTCCGCTAAGGTCGACGAGTACGCTCTTGTTACCGAGCGTCCGGCGTGGGACATGATCCGAACGCTCGACCGCGTCCCGGTGCGACTTGCCGAGGGAATCGTCCGTGACGCGGCCGGGCTGTCCGCATCGCCAAAGACACCGGTACTCATCGACTGGCTCGAGAAACAAAAAGTTGAGCCCGTCATGGAGATGCCCGAGTCTGAGGACGAGATCATCGTGCTCGATCTCAGTCTTTCGAGCCCACTGCTGCATGGCCGAGACACGGACGACACCCAGGACTTCACCCGTCGCGTCTTCCGTCACATAGAGGACGAGGGCGCCACGGTCGGTATCGGACGCTATCTCGAGCCGCGGGCATTTTACCTGACCGAGATCTTCGCGGGTCGCGACGGTGACCCCCGTGAGCGACGAACCGTCCACACGGGCATCGACATCTTCGATCAGGCCAGCACGACCGTGTACGCTCCCATCGCGGGGCGCGTGTATTCAGCAGCCGATAATGGCCAGGGCCTGGACTACGGCCCCACCGTCATACTTGAACACGATGGCCCGGCCGGTCCCTTCTGGACGTTGTACGGCCACCTCGAGGCGTCGTCGGTGGAGGAACTCCAGGTGGGCGCCACCGTCGCATCGGGTGATGCGATCGCCAGAATTGGGCCGTTTCCGGAAAACGGTAACTGGCCACCGCACCTCCACTTCCAGATCCTCACGGACCTGCTGGATTTCGAGGGGCAGTTCCCCGGCGTGGCGGCTCCTCGTGAGCAGAGTGTCTGGGCCTCGTTCTCGCCGGACCCCAACCTGATTCTTCGGCTTTCAAGTGATACGACATTCGTGCCGCCTTCCGATCTCTCAGACCGCCGGGCAGCGCTGTTTGGGGCGAACCTCAGCATCGCGTACGAGGCACCCCTGCACATCGTCCGCGGGATTGGCACCTGCCTCTACGACACCATGGGTCGGAGCTACCTCGACTGCGTGAACAACGTGGCCCACGTCGGTCACGAACGCCGATCGGTGGTCGAGGCCGGACAGCGGCAGATGAGCGTACTCAACACGAACACCCGGTACCTCCACGAGAACGTTCTGGAGTACGCCGAACGTCTGGCTGATCTCCTTCCTGACCCGCTCTCCGTCTGCTTCTTCGTCAACTCGGGCTCTGAGGCCAACGAACTCGCGCTACGCATGGCGCGTGCGCATACCGGTGGTCAGGGTGTAGTGGCGATCGAAGGCGGATACCACGGTCACTCGCAGAGCCTGATCGACGTCAGTCACTACAAGCACGCAGGCCAGGGCGGGGCCGGCGCACCGGATTGGGTGCGGGTGGCTCCACTGCCCGACGACTACCGCGGGCTTTACGGACGTGAGGTCATGGACCGCGCAGTCCGTTACGCGATGCACGTGGGCGAGGCCTTCGGATCACTCAGTTCGAGTGGACAGGCACCGGGCGCGTTCATCGCAGAAAGCATCCTCTCGTGTGGAGGCCAGATCGAGCCGCCCGCCGGATATCTCGAGGAGGCGTTCCGCATCGCCCGGTCTCGCGGCGCAGTATGCATTGCCGATGAAGTCCAGATCGGCTTCGGCCGAGTTGGCAGCCACATGTGGGGCTTCAGCTCCCAGAACGTGGTGCCCGACATCGTCACACTCGGAAAACCCATGGGGAACGGTCATCCGATCGGAGCCGTAGTGACCTCTCCGGAGATCGCCAAGTCATTCGCGAACGGCATGGAGTTCTTCAGCACATTTGGTGGAAACCCTGTGTCGGCTGCGATCGGATTGGCCGTCCTCGACGTGATCGAAGCGGATCGTCTCCAGGAGCACGCAGCGGTCGTTGGAGGCACCCTGAAAGCGAACCTCGCGTCGCTCGCCATGCGTCACGAGAGCGTTGGTGACGTCCGAGGGCGTGGACTCTTCCTTGGCATCGAGTTCGTCGAGGATCGAATGCAGAAAACACCTAGTTCACGGATCGCACGGTACGTCGCGAACCGAGCCGCTCAACTCGGCGTCCTTCTCAGCACTGACGGACCGGACCACAATGTCATCAAGATCAAGCCGCCAATGACCTTCGATCAGCGGGACGCCGACCGGGTCGTCGACACGCTGGATCGGATCCTGATGGAAGACGAAGCACGACCCCAACCCTAGTCAGCCCTGACGCACGCCCGTAAGAGCCCGTCGGAGTCCCGCATCCGAGAGCACTGCGTGCGGATTACGCGCACCTTATACTCCTGACGCTGCTCGAACGACCATCAGTGAAGTGAGGCACCATGCGTACACGGGACCGAGTTTACCATCTGAGCACGCTCGCCATGCTCCTTCTCGTCGTCGCATGCGGTGGCTCCGACGCCCCACCGGCGTCCGATGGCCCGATCGTAAAGGGCGGTGACGACCGAACAGGCGAATACGTGGCCGTCGAAAACTGGTGGAAGCCAGCACCCGACCATGATGACGTCTGGGGTTGGGGACAGGTCTCCGGCGTCGCCGTGGACAATCCCGACCGCATCATCGTCGGCATCTGGGGTGATCGAGACGCGCAGAACCGTGAGCGCGAGGGAAGCTCGAACTACGTCGTCGCGGTGGACCGGGATGGCAACATCACGGAGAACTGGAGTCAGTGGGACTCCCTCTTCAACAAACCGCATCAGATCTACATCAGCCCATACGACCCGGAACGACACGTGTGGGTCGTGGAGCGCGGCCTCGGCATGCGCGACGTAAACATGCAGATCCTGAAGTTCTCAAACGACGGCAGCGAACTCGTGATGCAGCTCGTGGATCCCGAGCATCCGAGAACGCGCGCTGACGCGCGCGCCAACCCGAACCCGGGGCCCTACACCTACGGTGATCCTGCCGTGCTCGCCTTCTTCCCGAACGGTGACTTCCTGCTGGGTGACGGTTACTGGAACTCACGCATCGTGCGCTACAACGCCGACGGCGAATTTCTCATGGAGTTCGGGGAACTGGGTGACGGACCTGGACAGTTCGATCTCGTGCACGGTGTAGCCATCGACCGCGATCACCGCATTTACGTCGGCGACCGCACCAACAACCGTATTCAGGTGTTCACGGAGGAAGGTGAGTTCATCGAGGACTGGCCAGATGTTTCCGACCCCGTCGGCGTCTTCATTGACGAATCCGAATCGGTCTGGGTGATCTCCGCCCGACTCAACCGGCTCCTGAAGTACAACACCCAGGGTGAGCTCCAGTACTACGTGGGCGCCTTCGGTGGCACACGCGGAGGGTTTGCCGGCGGCCTAGACCGTCCGCACCAGATGGACGTGGACCAGGAAGGAAACCTCTATATCGCCAGCTGGGATGGCGGATGGATGGACAAGTTCGTCCCCAAGCCCGGAGCAGATCCGGGCAAGCTCGTCGGACGCGCGCTCATTCTGGATCAGTAAGCGACCGTTCGAGGCGAACGCATACCCCGACTCGGACAGGCACCGACGCCTTGTTGTACGTCCGTATAACTGCATATTAGACAGATGACTCGTCAAACTCGACGCCATTCTGGCCTGGTCCTCCTAGCCCTTCTTGCGGTGCAGTCGGTTTCGGCTCCGCTGGCGGCCTGTGCTCAGGATCACGAGCAGCACGAAGCTGCGGCTCACGAGATG
>DGOW01000064.1:14802-15054 GCA_002390225.1 Gemmatimonadales bacterium UBA4456
CGACTGCCTTGCACTGGCAGCGTGCGGAGCACCAGCCCTCAGCTCGAGCCTCTCGACCGCGCATGTCATTTTGGCGGATCTGAGCACGCGATCACTTCCCACTGTGTCGGGTGAGCCCACCGCCATCGTCCTCGGACTGACGACCCCACCTCCGAAGATTTGAGTCTCAGTGGCATGAATCGCTGAGCCGAAGCCATCCGGCTTCGGAGCAGTCCGCTACTTGGAGATTCGTCGCCGGGCCTCGGTATTCAT
>DGOW01000039.1 GCA_002390225.1 Gemmatimonadales bacterium UBA4456
CTCGTACTACGACTACTACCAGCCTGAAGCGTACGTCGCGTCGACCGACACGTTCATCGAGAAGGATGCGTCGATCAACGAAGACATCGAGCGGCTGAGGCTTCGTGCAACGTCCTCGTTGATGGAGCGGGAGGACGTGATCGTGGTCGCGTCGGTGTCGTGCATCTTCGGTCTCGGTAACCCGGTCGACTACCGAGGCCTGATGCTCCATCTCTCGGTGGGGGAGGAGAAGCCCCGCAAAGAGATCCTGCGTGGGCTCGTCGACATCCAGTACCGGCGCAACGACTACCTCTTTGAGCGCGGCACGTTTCGAGTGCGCGGAGACACGGTCGAGGTCTTTCCTGCATATGAGGAACAGGCCGTCCGCATCGAGCTTTGGGGTGACGAGGTGGAGCGTATCAGTCGCTTCGATCCGCTCACGGGCGAGATCATTACGGCACTCGACCGGACGGCCATCTATCCGGCAAGCCACTATGTGACCCGCCGCGCGACGATCGAAGGGATGATCCCGGCGATCCGGGCTGAGTTGGCTCAGCAGCTGGCCTTGTTTCGCTCTGCGGGGAAGCTCCTGGAGGCTCAGCGACTGGAGCAACGCACGAACTTTGATATCGAGATGATGCGTGAGATCGGGACGTGCCCCGGCATCGAGAACTACTCCCTGTACACCAGTGGTCGTCGCACCGGTGACCGACCGGCCTGCCTGATCGACTACTTCCCGGCTGACTTCCTGACGGTGATGGACGAGTCTCATGCGTCGATCCCGCAGATCAACGGGATGTACAAGGGAGATCGGTCGCGGAAAGAGGTCCTCATTGAGCACGGCTTCCGACTGCCCTCCGCACTCGACAATCGGCCGCTCAAGTTCGAGGAGTGGCGGAGTGTGGTACCCCAGGCTGTCTTCGCCTCCGCCACACCCGGCGATTGGGAGCTTGAGAAGACCGGAGGGGTGGTGGTCGAGCAGATTATCCGACCGACCGGACTGATTGATCCCGGGATCTCGGTCAGACCGGTGAAGGGTCAGGTCGATGACCTGCTGGCGGAGATTCGAGAGCGCGAGCGTCGTCGTGAGCGTGTGCTGGTCACGACGCTGACCAAGCGGATGGCGGAAGATCTCTCGGAATACCTGCAGTCCGTCGGTGTTCGTGTGCGATACATGCACTCCGAGGTCGACACCATCGAACGGATGGCGATCCTGCGGTTGCTGCGGCTCGGCAAGATCGATGTCCTCGTGGGCATCAACCTTCTGCGTGAAGGCCTCGACCTCCCGGAGGTATCCCTGGTTGCCATCCTCGATGCCGATAAGGAAGGCTTTCTGCGGAATGCTCGGTCGCTGATTCAGACGATTGGCCGCGCGGCTCGCAACGTCGAGGGTCAGGCCATCATGTATGCAGATCGGGTGACAAGGTCGATGCAGGAGTGCATTGATGAAACAAATCGCCGCCGAGAGATCCAGGTCTCGCACAACGAGGAGCACGGGATCACGCCCGAGACGATCCAGAAGTCGATCGAGGAGATCGAGTTCGCGACTCGCCTAGCTGATGCGCGGGAGGCCCCGGCTGCGACGGTGGCGGAGTCGTCAGGCTCGTACCAAGACGAGGTGAACCGCGAAGAGTATGTGAAGATCCTCGAGAAGGAGATGGCTGAAGCGGCCGAAGGGCTGGATTTCGAGCGGGCTGCGCTCTTGCGTGATCAGTTGTTCGAGCTGAACGCGACGAAATAGGGCCGGGGGTGCGCCTCCACATCGGTTGGGAAATCGGCCATCTTGCGTGGCGTGATTGACGGATCGCCCAGGATTTCGGAGTCAAAAAACGAGTGTTGCGTTGAACATTGGAATCGTAGGATCTGGATACGTCGGCCTCGTCGCTGGCGCATGTTTCGCCGAGTCCGGCAACGATGTGATCTGCGCCGACATCGATGAGCGTAAGATCGAGCGCCTCAATGACGGGGACGTCCCCATCTACGAGCCGGGACTCGATTCACTCATCGACCGAAACCTGGAGGCCAATCGACTGTCCTTCACGACGGACGTGGCCGCAGCGGTGAGAGCGTCCGATGTCATTTTCATCGCGGTGGGTACGCCTCCGGGTGAGGACGGGTCAGCGGATCTTCAACACGTGCTCGCCGTCGCCCGAACGATCGGTCAGTCCATGGAGGACGAAAAGATCGTGATTACGAAGAGCACCGTTCCCGTGGGAACGGCGCTGCATGTGCGGGAGGCGATCGAGGCGGAGACCGACATCCCGGTGCATGTGTGCTCGAACCCGGAGTTTCTCAAAGAGGGGGCGGCGATCGAGGACTTCATGAAGCCCGATCGAGTGGTCATGGGCGTCGACTCCGAGTATGCCGCTGACGTCATGCGAGAACTCTACGCCCCGTTCGTGCGTACGGGTCATGCCGTCATGATCATGGACGTGCCCGCGGCTGAAATCACGAAATACGCTGCCAACGCGATGCTGGCGACACGCATCAGCTTCATGAACTCGATCGCTCGCCTCTGCGAGGCGACCGGCGCCGATGTGAACGCGGTTCGAAAGGGGATCGGTTCGGATTCACGCATCGGGCCGAGCTTTCTCTTCCCGGGTGTCGGTTACGGGGGCTCGTGCTTCCCGAAGGATGTGAAGGCGCTCGTGAAGACGATGGACGAGTTCGGGGTCGACGCCTCGATCCTTCAGGCCGTGGAGGACGTGAACGAGTCCCAGAAAAGCACGCTGCTCGAGCGACTCGTTCGCATCCTGGGGGAGGACCTCTCGGGGAAGACGATCGCCGTCTGGGGTCTGGCCTTCAAACCGAACACGGATGACATGCGCGAGGCTCCGAGCCTCGTCACCATCGAGGGACTGCTCGCGAGGGGAGCCCGTGTGGTAGCGCACGATCCGGTCGCGCTGGATGAGGCGCGCCATTACCTGGGAGATCGTATCGAGTACGTCGATTCGAACTATGGGGCTCTTCCAGGGGCCGAGGCGCTGATCATCCATACTGAATGGCAGCCGTACCGCAGCCCTGACTTCGAGCGGATGGCTCAGACGATGGCTCGCTCCCTCATTCTCGACGGGCGGAACCTCTACGATCCCGACGACATGGCGGAGCACGGGTTCGAGTACATGTCGATCGGCCGTGCACCGGTTGGCGGCGCAGTATCATGAGGGTCGTCATCACCGGGGCGGCGGGCTTCCTCGGCTCGCACCTGGCTGAACGATTCCTGGCCGATGGCTACGAGGTCATCGGGGTGGACAACTTCATCACCGGCTCCCGGGCAAACGCTGAGTATCTCGAAGGTCTCGGCAACTTCCGACTCATCGAGCATGACGTCACGCTCCCGCTCTTCCTGGACGAGGAGGTGGACGGGGTTCTTCACTTCGCCTCGCCTGCGAGTCCCGTCGACTACCTGGAACTCCCGATCCAGACCCTCAAGGTCGGTAGCCTCGGGACCCACAACGCACTCGGCCTCGCCAAGGCGAAGGGCGCACGCTTTCTCCTTGCGTCGACGTCCGAGGTGTACGGAGACCCGCAGGTGCACCCGCAGCCCGAGACGTACTGGGGCCATGTGAACCCGGTCGGCCCGCGCGGCGTGTACGATGAGGCGAAGCGCTTCGCGGAAGCGATGACGATGGCGTATCACACATATCATGGTGTGGACACGCGCATCGTGCGGATCTTCAACACCTACGGCCCAAGGATGCGCCCGGGGGATGGCCGGGTGGTCTCCAACTTTATCGTGCAGGCCCTGCGTGGTGATCCGATCACGATCTACGGCGACGGCCAGCAAACAAGGTCGTTTTGTTTTGTGAAGGATGAGGCGGAGGGGATCTTCCGGCTCTTCCACGCGGATCGAGTGCAGCCGGTCAACATCGGCAATCCGAACGAGTTCACGATCCGAGAGCTCGCGGACATCGTTCTCGAAGAGACGGCCAGCTCGTCCTCCCTCGACGCGCTGCCCATGCCGGTGGATGACCCCAAGGTCCGTCAGCCGGACATCTCTGTGGCCAAAGCGCTGCTAGGGTGGGAGCCATCGGTGGAGCTTCGAGAAGGAATCCGAAAGACTTTGCCGTACTTTCGGGAAGAACTCGAGCGGCATGATGCCCGCGCCCGCACGATCTAGATCACGCAGCGCACCCCCACAGGATTCTCTCCGGTTTGATCGCACAACGATCTCACATCCATCAGCTCGAATCGGAGTCCATTTTCCTCATGCGGGAAGTGGCCGCGCAGTTCGAACGCCCGATCCTGCTGTTCTCCGGCGGTAAGGACTCGATCCTGATGGTGCACCTGGCGCAAAAAGCCTTCGCACCCGGACGGATCCCGTTCACCCTGGTGCATGTGGATACCGGTCACAACTTCCCGGAAACACTTGAGTTCCGAGACCCGCTCGTCGCTGAAACAGGGGCCACGCTGCACGTCGGGCTGGTTCAGGACTCGATCGATTCCGGTCGCTCCAAGGAAGAGGAAGGGCCCAACCCGAGCCGTAACGGCCTGCAGACGGTCACCCTCCTCGACACGCTTGCCGAACTCAAGGCCGATGTAGCACTTGGCGGTGGGCGTCGGGACGAGGAGAAGGCCCGCGCGAAGGAACGCTTCCTTTCCCATCGCGACCGTTTCGGCCAGTGGGATCCGAAGAACCAGCGCCCCGAGCTCTGGAACCTCTTCAACGGTCGTCGGAACCCCGGCGAGCACTTCCGAGCGTTCCCGCTGTCCAACTGGACCGAGATGGATGTCTGGCAGTACATAGAGAGGGAAAATTTAGAGCTCCCAAGTATCTACTTTGCTCACAAGAGAGATATTGTAAAAAGAAATGGGGCAATTGTCCCTATCACTGATGTTACCCCCCCTACCCCTGATGAAAAAATAGAGAA
>DGOW01000035.1:0-1944 GCA_002390225.1 Gemmatimonadales bacterium UBA4456
AAGAAGCACGAGACGAGCGCTTTCTGACCGGGTTGCCCAGCGCGCGTCGCCGGGGCGATCCTTGGGGCTCAAAGGGCGCGTGATCGGCGTGCCTTCACCCAACGGTCCGGTGACTCATGATACGCGTTGCTCTGCTTGTTCTCACACTCGCCGCCGTCTCCGTCAGCCATGTGTCCGCTCAGGACACCCACATGGAGAAGGCGCTCCGCGTTCTGGCGATGACGCCCCTGGTCGATGGCCATAACGATCTTCCCTGGGCGATCCGTAACAGCGAAGCCGGTCCCCACGACGTAGAGGCGGCGGAGCACGACCTCCGAGGAACCACATCCTTTCATACGGACATCGATCGTCTGCGAGAAGGTCGTGTCGGGGCGCAGTTCTGGTCGGTCTACATCCCGTTCGAAGCCGTCGCGGAGGGCGCTGCCAAGGTGCAACTCGAGCAGATCGATATCGCTCTGCAGATCATCGACAAGTATCCGGAGGCCATGGAGTTGGCCACGAGCGTGTCCAGCGTCGAGAGCGCGTTCGGTCGTGGGCGGGTCGCTTCGATGCTTGGCATGGAAGGAGGGCACGCCATCGAGAACTCGCTGGGGAGCCTTCGTGCCTTTTATGCGATGGGCGTTCGCTACATGACACTCACGCACAACGGGACGCTAGACTGGGCCGACGCTTGCTGTGACGAGGCTCGCCACGGAGGACTGACCGAGTTCGGTCGTGAGGTGGTCCGCGAAATGAATCGCATGGGCATGCTGGTGGACATCTCGCATACGTCACCCGAGACGATGAACGACGTCCTCGACGTAGCCGAGGCACCAGTCATCTGGTCTCACTCTTCCGCGCGCGGTATCCACGACCACCCACGCAACGTCCCGGATCAGGTGCTTCGCCGGCTACCCCAGAACGGCGGCGTGGTCATGGTGACGTTCGTACCGTCTTTTCTCACTTCACGTGATGAGGCCACGATCGCAGACGTAGCGGATCATATCGAGCACATTGCCACCCTCGCCGGGGTCGACCATGTGGGGATCGGGTCGGACTTCGACGGAATCGACTCGACGCCTGTGGGACTGGAGGACGTCTCTACATTCCCGGCGCTCCTCGCTGAGCTGTCTCGCCGTGGCTGGACCGAAGAAGACATGGCAAAGGTGGCAGGCGAAAACGTCCTCCGGGCGTGGAGGGAGGCCGAAGCCACCGCACGCCGGCTCCAGCGTGAGGGCCCACCGTCAACTCGGACTATTCAGCAGCTCGACGGCACGATCGGAGACGACCGGTGACTGACTTCGGGCGCCCCGGTCCCGGCGAACATGCCGATTACTACGCCCGCTACATCGCCCTCGTGCCCGACGGTAATATCGTGGCCATGTTGCTGAACCAGCTCGGCGACACAGTCGAGATGCTGCGGGCGATACCCGAGGAGCGTGAGACGTACCGATACGCTGAAGACAAGTGGTCGCTACGTGAGGTGATCGGCCATGTGATCGATACGGAGCGTATGTTCGCTTTTCGGGCGTTGGCTATGGCTCGGGAAGACGATGTCGATCTGCCAGGCATGGATCAGGACGTCTGGGGCGCCCGTTCGAACGCTGCGGAACGAACGCTCTCCGATTTAATCGAGGAGTGGATCGCGGTGCGCCGATCGAACGTTCATCTCTTCTCAACCATGCCGGACGGTGTGGGTGGCCGGAAGGGCCGGGCTTCTGGGTTCGACTTCACGGTCCGAAGCTTCCCCTGGATGATCGCCGGGCACGAGTTGTGGCATCGCGATCTGATTCGTAGCGACTACTTGGAGCAGGTGTGACCGATACCGAGGGGCCAGTCGGTATCACCAACGCCGGCCGGCACGACGCTCGGAGCTCTGTACGGCGGCGTGATCGAGGCAAGGAGGACTCGTGGGTACGTGCGTTCATGGCACGGGCGCCGTTTGGCTTCTTCGCCACAGTCGGG
>DGOW01000035.1:2064-13582 GCA_002390225.1 Gemmatimonadales bacterium UBA4456
CGGTCGAACCCGGGACAACATTGCGATGGTTGAGAAGGTGGCATTCAGCGTTGCAGCCATGGGGCGCCTTCTCCCGGCGTCTGAAGCACTGGAGTTTTCGGTCGAATACGCCGGTGTCGTGGCATTTGGGGCAGGGCAGATCGTAGATGACGAAGCGGAGGCGAAGTCCGCCCTTCAGGCGCTCCTGAACAAGTATGCCCCGCACCTGGTGCCGGACCGGGACTACCGCTCGACGACGAATGAGGAACTCGCGCGGACGGCGGTCTACCGGATCGACGTTGAGACGTGGAGTGGCAAGCAGAAAGAGGTCGAGGCCGACTTTCCCGGAGCCTTCGATCTGCCGGAATTACCGATTCCGTTCCCGGAGCGCGGGGCGGGTCAGTGATCGCCCACGGGTAGTCCGGGCGTCCAGAACAGCATCACGCCCACCACGACCAGTGCATTCGTGGCCGCGAAGAACAGCGCTTCTTCGAACGGGAGTCCGGCTAGGGTCCAACCCGTAGTCTGCTCGGAGCTGATCGTCCAGATGCCCTGGCTGATGGCGAAGTGGTCCGCTACACCGAGGTACAACGTCGATACGATCCATGTGATCCACGCTTCGCGGGCGAAGGTGCGAAGACCCGGCCACGCGGCGGCGGTCAGAGCACCGATCACGGGGAAGGCCCAGACCAGAATGAGACCGAGGTAGGTCCACTCCGGTCCCGACCGCAGGGCGAGGATCCCGGCGCCGAATCCAGTGACGAACAGAAGCCCCGCCCAAGGAAAGCCGCGGATGTACGCTGAGAGATCGGACGCACTGGATCGCTCCAAGGTGGAGCGCCCGCTGAGAAGTGTGAGGAGCAAGGCCCCGGTCAGAAGAGGCTGTAGTGTCATGAACCCGTACTCTTCCCATGGTACGCCCAACCATGCGCCCCGCACCCGATCTTCTCCATACCACCAAACGTTTTGGGCGATCAGGTACTGATCCCATCGTGCCGTGTAGGCTAGCGCGATCGGACTCACACCAAGAAGTGCCACCCACACCCGGCTTCCAAGATGGTGCTGGTTGTATGCGACGATGGACGTCAGTACCGCCGCCGGTGCCACGACGAACAGGAGGAGGAACTCCAGATAGGTCACCAGAACCTGCGCCGGTCCAGTGACTTCAGCACGACGGTTGCCGCGTTGCGTCCAGAGGCGCCCATGATCCCACCTCCGGGGTGGGTGCTGGCTCCGGTCAGGAAGAGGTCCTTCACAGGACCCCTGTACAGGCCACTGCCCAGACCGGGTCGCATCAGGAACATCTGATCCAATGACATCTCCAAGTGCATGACATTACCGCGTAGCAGTCCGAGTTCGCGTTCGAGCCACACAGGATGCTGAAAGAGGGTTCCAACGATGTTGTCACGGGTTCCCGGTGCGAAGCGCTCGAACGCGTTGAGCATACTGTCCTCGACATCGTCTGCGATGTCGTCCCAGCTGCGACCGCTGGATAGTTCATATGGGTAGTACTGACCCCACAGGAACAGTACCTCGTGACCGTCGGGTGCGAGTGTCGGGTCGACCTCGGAAAAAGTCATGGCCACGAGCGGTGGGTCGACCGACGGTCGACCCGCAAGGTAATCGCCGTACGCCGTGTTGATCTGATCGACGTCCCTGCACACGAGTTGCAGGCCGTTGCGCACCACCGGGCCAATGGGCTCCGCGTACTGGACGGGTCGACGGAGCGCGACACGTAGCATAGCTCCGAATCCATTACCGACCCGCGAGCGCCGCAGGCGACCGGGCACGAACTCCTCGGGTAGCAGACGGTGGAAGGTCTCGTGAGCATGGGCTCCCGACAGCACCGCCCTAGCTGTGTATACGTCTCGACCTACGCGCACCCCTGCCGCGCGGCCATCGCGAACGACGATCTCGTCGACTGCGGCATCGGTATGGATCTCGCCTCCGTGCGCGGCAATGTGCTCGGCCAAGGCGATGGTGAGCATACCCGAACCTCCTCGAGGCCGAGCTGCACCCCCGACGTGGTACATGGGATGCCAGAGCAGGAAGGGCGCGGACATGGGCTCAAGGGGTGGCGGGCCGGACTGAGCAGCCATCCAGAGCATGGGGGTCGTGATGCGCGACTCGGTCAGGTCGGCCGGAAGGGCGTCCCCATACGGTCTGAGAATGGTTGCGAGTGCATCTCGCCAGTCTCGCCCGAACGACCGGTCGAAGAGCAACTTGCGCCCGAGAGAGAATGGGCCGGGCACGCTCAAGAAGAGTTCTCGAACAAGTTCGCCGAAGGGTAGCCAACGTTCGTGGAAGCGATGGTACGCCTCACCCTGCGAGGGAAATCGCGACTCGAACTCGTGAGCGGTCCGCTCCGCATCCCGATAGAAGTGCACCGGCTCCTCGTCGAGTCGCACGCCCGAGAACATCGGGTCCAGGTCGATGTAGTCCAGGCCGAATTGTTCGAGACGCAACTCCTCGACGATGGGTGTGGTACGGATCAGGATGTGGGCGCTGCCTCCCACGTCGAAGCGATATCCGGGGATTGTTTCCGTCGTACCGACAGCTCCCCCGACCATCCGACGACGTTCGAATACGACGACGCGCCGGCCTGCTTGGGCGAAGTAGGCCGCAGAGACGAGCGCGTTGTGCCCGGCACCGATGACGATGACGTCGTAATCAGTGCTCATCGTGGGCACTCACTGCGATCTCAAGGGCCACGTGAGGAAAGGTCAGTGCAGCCAGACCCACGAAAATGATCTGGAGTGCGCGATCTGTTGGTGCGCTATCCATCCACATCCAGGCACCCCAGCCCAGCGCGATGGTCGCGAGCGTCAGGGGGAGTGCGAGCTGGGCAAACGACATAAGGCCTTCGATCGGGTTGTTTGCATTCAGGCGGACCACCCACGCCAGGGTGTGCCGCACGGCATGCCAACCTACGAAGTAGACCACGAAGCCGACGAGGGGTGGAAGCAACGACAGGGCCGCAGCCAGCACGGGAATCTCTACGAGTCGGGAGAGTGGCTCGGTACTCCGGGCTCGGAGCGCACGTCCGACGGCATCCGCCAGCATGGGGGCCAAGAGGATGATGAGGACAGGCCACAGAGCACCGATTACGAGTGAGAGCTCTTCTCCGGTGATCGGCGTGGAGCCGAGGCCCAGAGTGTCGAAGATGCGGCCCACTTCCGATGGGTGAACTGCGGATGGGAGCACGATTGGCATCGCGCCTCGCCCCAGAATTTCTCCCCGACGAATCCACAACCGTCGACGGGGGTGAGCCTGGATCGGCTCGGCAGGCCCGGCATCCTCGGAGCCGAAATGGAGCGTGGCGACGGCCAGGAAGCTGAGGAGCATGACGACTGGGAATTGGAGCCAAAAGAAAACGACGCCAGCGCATACCGTCAGGTAGAGCACCAGAAAGACCGGCAGCCAGAGGTGCCCCAGACGTGACTCGAGCGCCGCCCGCCCCGCCAGATGGTCAAGGGCGCCATGCGGCACACCGAAGATGCCGACCGCCACAAGGAGAATGACGGCCTGGACGCCTTCATTGGGCGTTATGACCAAGGAGCCAGCAACCAAGAAGGCTGTCGACGCGACCGCGATGGCGGTATGAAGACGGCGCAGTCGGACAAGTGCCTTGTGCGCCGCTTCGCTCATTGAGCCCGGAGGACGGTGTGCTCGTCCCGATCGAAACGCATAGCCTTAGCGGGATTGGCTGGCCATCTCAGGCTTGGCTGAGCGAACCGGAGGATCTCTTTCAGGAATGGGATCGGCCGGAGCGCCCGCACGACTCGAAGATCGACCGCCACCGAACCTGTCTCGGTCAGGAATCTGATCAGGTCATCAGCCGGGACCCGATCGAACAGATCGAGGAAGGCATTCGGAGCCAGATCGGGTTGGTGCCGCAAGAATGAAAGGAAGATGCGGTCGAGAACCTGAGATCGAGCTGATGATCCTCGAGCAGAGGGCGGGGAGTCGCGATGCGCGACATTGTGCGCCAGACGAATCGAGTCGTCTTGAATACGTCGGAACGCATAGCCAGTCGATGGTTTTGCGACGCCGCCCCTCAGGCCGATGTCCAGTACGCCGCTCAGATCCGGGCGCGGCGCATGGTCGAATCCCATGGGAATGACACCTTGCTCTGAGTACTCGATCTCTTCCAGACTCGTATTCAGAGTGCGCTGAATGTACGTCTTGATGCGCTGCTTGTGGTACTCGCGTCCGACAACGCTCGGGGCGAACACCGTCGATTCGACGAGCGCCCGATTCTCCGTCAGAGGAAGGACGTAAAAAAATTCGATCGCACCTGGCTTGCACAGCCGGAAATCCATCAGCGTCACCACGGTCGGATCGAACACGTGGTCTCGTGTCCTCACTTCCCACCCGACAAAGCTTTGCAGCAGCGAGTTGCGCGATGGTCGTCCTCGCCGTGGGCGGCTGTCGAGCGCTAGGCGACCTGCGAACTCACCCCGGGGCGTCGCTATCTGCACGCCCGCCTCGGTTCGGTCGACGCGGTCCGCGGACGAACCGAAATGGAAGTGAACGTTCGGGGCGGCTTCCGCTTTCCGAACGAGATGGTCGTAGACGAGGTCAGCAGGAAGCCGAAGGTACGGATGTTCGTCCGAGTGCGCGTGCACGACACGGGACTCGTCACGGACGATCCAGTCGTGCCACCGATGCGTTGCGAGTTTAGCGAGGGGATTGTCCCCCACGTCCCACATGCACCACGTTCGATCGCGTACGTACTGATCACGCGACCGACGCTCGAAGATGTGAATGGACTCCTCGAGGCCCTGGTCAACGAGTGCGGAAACTGCGCTCAGTCCTGCCAAGCCACCACCGAGGACGAGAACATCCGAACGAGGGCCGGTGTGTGGGGGTCGCCCCCACACACCGGTCTCAAACAAACTCAAGCTAGGTCTCAGGCTGCGGCTGAGGCTGCGTTGTCGGCCTCTGTCTTCAGCTTGGCGATGTTGTAGATCATCACACCGTAGCCGCACTTCGCTAGAATGTCGGCAATCGCGTAGCCCATCTGAATGCCCACTACGGAATCGCTCGGATTGATCCCGAAATATGGAAGGCAGTAGGTGATCGGGTAGAAGCCCCAGGTCGCCAGCGTGAGCAGACGGATGTTCTTGACCAGTTTTTGAACGGGCTCCGGCTGGCTTGGCAGTGAGCGACCCAGTTCGATCCACAATACGTAGAGAATGTAGACGAAGGGTATCGAGCTCAGCGTGCCCCAGATGAAGCGCGTGCCCATGTCCGACGAGATCTCGCCCGGATAGCCTAGAAGGATCATCGCAGTCGCGGCGATGACGAGCTTCCAGAGCATCGGCGTCCCGTCTTTCTTCGGGAGTCGCAGGACGAGAACCAATTCGGCCAGAAGGAGGGGTACCGTCAGGAGCCAGTCAACGTAGCGATACGCGTCATTGAAAGGCGTTCCGGTGGGGTTCGCGACACCGTCCATCAAGGTGTAGGCGTGATCCCACGAGTTGAAGATTCGGATGTAGTGATATCCGGCGATCCCTACGACGAGGGACGACAGGATGAGGGACATTCGATACTTCTCACCGACCAGATTCCGCGACAGCACGAAGAACACGAACGAGCCGAGCATCGCCGCAATCGCGAGGGAAAAGGTGTTGTAGACCAGCATGTACTGGCCCGCACTGAGCTGAGGCATGATTCCTCCTACCTTGGGGCAACCGCGATGGTTGCCGTTGCACTGTTTTGTACAGGTGTTGAGCATATGTTACATGAACAACAGCAAACGCGCACCCCTCAACGGATCTTTTACGCGTTGGGCATGCCGATGAGACGGAGGCTGACGTCCCAAGCGCGGATGCTGCTTCAGCCGCGAGCCGTCGTCCACATCGCGGTCTTTACGTTCGTCGAAGCGCTCGCGCACACGGGCTTTGTCAGGCGGGGGCCTCACCGCCGAGCCAGGCACGCGCGTCGGCGTGGGAGTGACACGGGCGAGCTGGCAGGCCCGCCTCCTGAACGAAGGGCGAATCGTCGGCGAACAACGGATGCGCATCGGCAGCGACGACCACGCCCACTCCGGTGATACGATCTCGGAACGCTCCAAAGATCGCACCAGCAGCCTTCATCTCGTCCACTGACTTCAGCATCACACCCGCTGCTCCACTCATGTCCAGCAAGATCAGCAGTCGTGTCGGAAGCTCGACCGACTCGAACGCGTTGAACGCGACTCGGCGTAGCTCGTTTGCGGTGTAGTCACCGTCCACGGTGAGCGTCATCACGTCGTCCCGGAGTCGAGTGAAGACCGGCATTCCGTTCTCCTGAAGATCGTACGAGTGAGGTGACGCCCGTTCCGATGCCTTGCTGCTGAAGGGCACTCGGAGCGCACGGCGGCAAGATGACCGGGCTCAGGACGAGAGGCAACAAAAGGAACTCCTCCCGACAGTCGAGGACGAACGATACCTTTAACTTCACATCCGACGAGTTCGGAATCTCAGTAAGGAAGTCGCATGTCCGACCTCAAGGGCCTGGCCCGATCCTTCGACGCTCTCTTCTCGGCCACCGCCGAACTGAGCACTGCTTCGCCGGACGCCGACTCCGCGGTCGCCACCCGGGAGGCGGCAGAGCAGGCGCACGAGGAGTGGAGTGCGATCGGAGCGCTCGATGAGATCGTCGGCTCCGGGGATGGCTACTCTGAGCCCGACCCTGTCGACCTAGAGGAGATTACGGCTGAAATCGGTCCAGGCGGACATGTCCCTGCCGCTGACGCAACGGAGGACGAGGATTTCGTGCCGAGTCCGCTCGATCGGGCGGCCGCCGAGTTTATTGCTGGAGATGTCAACAAGGCCGAAGAAATCCAGTCGCTCGCCGCCGAGTGTGTGGAGCACCGGGAGCTTGGCCCGGTGGCAAGGGCTGTGGCGTCGATCACGTTAGCAGCCGGCGATCCTCCCGACCCCTCGATCTACGCGGTGGCTGAGTCCATCATGTCTCCCGCCGTCCTGGGTCGCCTGGCGACACTCATCGGACGAGAGCGGCAGGAGGAGAAGCGTACGGAGCACTACACCGTGTGCCGAACGATCGGGACGGGTATGGCCGATGCGATCCGAGACGACCTCGCGGAGAACACGGACCGCCTGGCGCGCTGGATCCTCTGTCACGCGCTCGTCGAGATGGGTGATGCCGGTCGCGTGGCGATCGAGGAGATGGCGGTTGATGAGAACCGTTTCCTGGTTCGCAACGCGGTAGTGATGCTTGCTGACCTGGGTGGGGATCGTGCGGTCGAACTCTGCACCTCGGCATTGGCCAACCCGGACGCCCGTGTGCGCAAGGAAGCTCTCAGGGCCCTGGGCAAGTTGGGGGATCCAGAATCCGGCTCTATCGTAGTCGGACTTCTCGATGACACTGATCCGAACGTTCGTCTGGCCGCAGCGGTTACTGCGGGTGAGTTGCGGGTGAAGCGTGCCCTCAAGCCCCTGGTCGCGATGCTGGACGCGACGAAAGACCCGGATGAGGCAGGACCACTGATTCGGGCCCTCGGGCGTATCGCGGATCCCGGGGCGGTACGCTCTATTGAGAAGCATGCGGTGACATCGCTCTTCTCACGGCCGCGTACGGACGTTCGAATCACTGCGTATCGCGCGCTGAACAAGATCGGAACCCCGTACGCACGCCGTCTGCTCAATCAGGCGATCAACGATAAGGACGCCAGGGTGCAGGCGGCTGTGAAGGATCTCCTTCATAGTCGCTGACCCTCTGATACTCACAGTGCGTTAAGTACCGCTCCCAGGGCGCGAGCGAGGCGGGGAACTTCGACAATGCTCGCGAAGAGAGGGAACGGGTCCTGCGCGGAGTGTCCGAAGAGTCGAGTGACCGTTAGCCGTGGATCACCTGCCTGGAGTGCAGCGGCGAGGCGTTCGCTCTCGGAGTAGGGGATCAGGTGGTCCTTGCGCCCATGCAGGAGGTGTACGGCGCCGCGTACCTCTGCGAGCGCGTTTGTCGGATCGATCGCCGGTTCGGCTCGCCGCGCGGCTTCCTCGAGCTGTTCTCCCATGGCGGCGGCCGCGGCGTCCGCTACAGCTGCGCCTGAGTTCGGCGCGAACAGGTCGAAGAGGCTCCGGCGTTCCTCGGCGATCGTGGCCCGCAGCTCATCGATTGTGGGGTCGTAGAGTGGATCCCATGAGGCAGCTCCGACGTCACCCGCATGCTGGGCCAGGGTTCGGAGCGCTTCGGCAACGTCGATCGCGTCTTCATGCCCCGGGACTGACGGCAGATAGTTTGCGGCCACGATCCATCGACCGTATGGATCTGCTCGCAGATGTGCCGTCCCGTGGCCGGCGTCGTGCTGGCCTGTCATCATGAAGTGGAAGGTGTGACGGATCGAGCAGTAGCCTCCAAAACCACACGCCACACCGATCTCATCGCGCAGGTGCGGGTCCGACCATGCGCCAATCGCATGCGGTGCTCCGAACGAGAAGCCGACGACCCCGACGGGTTCATCTCGCACGACGTTGCTACCGCGAAGCCATCGAATCGCTGCTGCAATGCTCGGTGCGGAGAGCCCCGGCGCCAATTCGAGATCACGCCATTCAGGGACTTCCGGTACGATTGTGGCGATCCCGGCGTGAGCGAGTGCTCTTGTGAACCGCACGAGCTGTCCGTGAGCTCGGCCGGGCCGGGTGATTCCGTGCATGACCACCCACGCTGGCAGATCCTGGGTGTGGGCCCGGGGGCGAACGAGTGTTGCAAGTACGGGCACGCCATCCCGATCCAGGGTGACCTCGTCCTCCACGAAGTCGTTCGGAGTACGGAGCCAGGCTCTGGTATAGGACAGAGTGCGACTGGAGCGGATCAACATTGTAGTAAGGTAGGCTAACGTTCTTGTCCGAAGACGCTGGAGCAGACCGCGTTCACCGTCTTGCCCCAGGTGAGCAGGTCGGGCATGATCCCGATTAGGAACTCATCGATGGATCCGGCCCCGCTCAGGAGATCTTTGTGAAGCGTCTCGTTCTGATTCTCTCTCTCGTCGCCTTCGCTGCTCAGCCCGCACTCGCGCAGGAGGGGCCGCGGATCGCACATCAGCCCTCCGCACGTATTCCGTTCAGTGCGGCGGTACAGGTCGGAAACACGTACTGGCTGTCCGGCAAGCTTGGTGCGAACCGTGAGACGCGTGAGATGACCGAAGGTCGGATGGGGGCGGAGACGCACAACATCATGCGTGCCTTCGGTACCTTGCTCGAAGAACTCGGCATGGACTACGGTGACCTGGTCCGGGCCACGGTCTACGTAACCGACATCGACGGGTATGGTGAGATGAATGAGGCATACGCGCAGTACTTTGAGGGCATCGAGCCTCCCTCGCGTGTTGCCATGGAGGTATCCGGCCTCGTCGGCGGAGCGCTGATCGAGATCTCATTCATCGCGGTGAAGACGGAAGACTGATCCGGAACCGCGACCCATGACGGTCGATCGACGTCGGTTTCTGTCCGTCCTGGGCGGCGCCTCGCTGGCGTGGCCGGCGGCGGTCAATGCACTGGCGCGAGATCTCCAGTCGGGTGGGGCTCCGGACGATGAAACGTTCTGGTCGGTCGTGCGCGGGCAGTTCTTGATCCCGGAAGGCCGGATGTACTTCAACAACGGGACGCTCGGACCGTCGCCCAGGGTTGTCGTAGATGCCGTCGCTGAACACACGCGAAGGGTAGCTCAGACGCATCCGCCTGGGGTCGCATGGGATGATCTCAAGACCGCGCTCTCCCGTCTGCTCGGCGGTGATCCGGAGGGCTTCGTATTCCCACGAAACACCACGGAGGCGATGAACTTCGTCGCGAACGGGGTCGATCTCGGACCCGGTGATGCCGTACTTTCGACGGATCATGAACACATCGGTGGGCTCGAGCCCTGGAAGCTCGTTACGGCGCGCCGAGGTGCTCGACTCGACATCGTCTCGCTTCCATCTACTGCGACCTCATCCGAGGAACTCCTGCAGGCGGTCTGGCAGGGTGTGGTTTCCTCGACGCGGGTCATCTGCGTGTCGCATCTAACGTTCACGACTGGGACTGTGTTCCCGATCCCGGAACTTGCTGACCGCTGTGCCGAGAACGACATCGTGCTGGCGGTCGACGGGGCACACCCGCCCGGCATGCTCGATATCGACCTGGCTGAGGTCTCGGGCGACATGTACGCGAGCTCACCGCACAAATGGTTGCTCGCACCTCAGGGTACCGGGCTGCTGTATCTCACGGAACCGTGGCGAGAACAGCTGTGGCCGACGCTGGCCTCGGGTGGCTGGGACGACCAGACGCTCGGGGCCCACCGATTCAACCACCTTGGCACCTTTGACGAGTCGCGACTGGCAGGTCTCCTAGCGGCGGTCGAATGGACGACGGCGATCCGAATGCCTCGGATCGAGGCGCGGATTCGTTACCTGAGAAGCATGCTCGAAACCGGTCTTCGCTCCATCGATGGTGTGCAGGTCGTGACGACGCCGGAGGAGGGACTGAAGGGGGGCATGGTCTCCTTCCTCGTGAACGGGCTGGAGTCCGCTGCGCTGCAGCGACACCTTTCGCGAACGGCGAACGTGCGCTCCCGCGTGATCGGCGAGTACGACTACCGTTGGATGAGGCTGTCCACGCATGTGTACAACTCGCCCGAACAGGTCACGCGCGTGCTGGAGCTTGTGGCTGACACGGCGCGCAGCGGAATTCCGGCCTGACCGGATCCCAGGGTACATCACATGTCCGACAGGGGCCGACCAGCCAGGAGAGGCGCGTGAACAGCAGATCGATCGTGAGGATTGGGCTGCTGGCCGCGCTGTGGGCGGGCGTCTTCTGGTCATTTGCGTCCGCTCAGGCCCTGACGGTGCCGCCCGGCTTCGAGATCAGTGAGTTCGCGACCCGGTGGCTCTCTGCGGGCCGAGTCCACGGAAGACCGGTCGACGTCACGGTGGGGCCACATGGTGACCTCGTCATGTCCGATGACGATGGGGACCGCATCTACAAGATCCGATGGGTCAGGGGTGGGAAGTGAGCAGCACGACGCACATGGCGGAAGACGAAATCACGGATGGCGCCGTCGCTCCTCTCGTGGACGCGATCGACCATCCGCCGTACCTCTGGGCTCTCGCCGCGGGGCTAGCCGCCTTCCTCCTGTATGTGCTGACCCTCGCGCCGACAATCGCGTTCTGGGACACGAGCGAGTACATCGCTACGGCCCACACGCTCGGGATTCCACATCCGCCGGGGAATCCGTTCTTCCTGGCCGCGGCGAAGACGTGGAGTCTTCTCCTCGCCCCCACAGGGCTTTCCGTCGCGATCCGAATCAACCTCTTCGCAGCCGCGACGAGCGCTGCGGCTACGGGCTTCTTCTATCTGACCGCCCATCGAATTCTGGTTGGTCTTGTTCACGACTCACGGTTCGCGCGCATCGGGGCGCTCGCCTCATCCGTGATCGGAGCGACCGCCTTTACGGTCTGGAACCAGTCCAACGTCAACGAAAAGGTCTACACGCTCTCCGTGATGATCATCGCGATCGTCACATGGCTGGCAGTGCGCTGGTATGATCGGGGCGAGGA
>DGOW01000035.1:13635-56485 GCA_002390225.1 Gemmatimonadales bacterium UBA4456
ACCAGCCACATGATGTCGCTGCTGCCGGCGCCCGCTCTGGGCGTTCTGCTTCTGCTCTCGCGGCCCAGGCGCCTGCTTACGACGGCGTTCGTGGGTCGCGCGGTCGTGCTGGTTGCCCTCGGTCTCTCCTTCAACTTCCTCCTGCCGATTCGGGCTGACCTGGATCCTGTCATCAATGAGGGAGATCCGACCTGCGCGTCGCTGGGGGATGCCGCGGTGTCGATCTTCTCGCGAGGCAAGGCGGGGTGTCCGGCCTTGAGCGCGTCGCTGTCGCGCGAGCAGTACCAGACACCTCCGGTCTGGGAGAGAAAAGCGCCGTTTACTGCTCAGATGGCGACCTTCATGCAGTACTTCGAGTGGCAATGGTCGAGGGGGTTGGACGCATCCGAGCTGCCTGCTTCGAGCCGGGCTCCCTTCTCACTACTCTTCCTGGCGCTTGGGTTCCTGGGTCTCTACGCCGCCTGGTCATCCGATCGGACACTGTTCGCGTACCTGCTGGTGTTAGCGGGCACGCTGACCGTGGGGCTGGTCGTATACCTGAACTTCAAGCACGGCTATTCACTGCATGCCGAGCTCGGTCAGGGACAACGAGAAGTTCGAGAACGTGACTACTTCTACATCGCGACCTTCTCATACTGGGGGTGCCTGGCAGGCCTCGGGCTGGCCTGGACGTGGCGTGCGGTCGCGAGGGGACTGGGCGGTGGGGTCAGCCGGTACCGGCAAACCGCACCGATCCTACTGATCGCTCTCATCCCGCTCGGCCTCAACTGGTCGTGGGCCAGTCGCTCAGGGGACTATGCGGCCCGTGACTGGGCCTACGACCTCCTCATGAGTGTCGAACCGTACGCCGTTCTCTTCACCAACGGTGACAACGACACGTTCCCGCTCTGGTACGTTCAGGAAGTGGAGGGCGTGCGCCGAGACGTCACGGTCATCGTCGGTCAGTACCTGTTCACCAGCTGGTACCCGCGGCAGCTGCAGGAATTGACGCTGCCCGGGACCCAGCGACCGTTCGACGCCGCGCTCGCCCCGGGCTTGCACGCAGAACGTGCCACACCAACGGGTCCGCTGACGAACATCGATCCCGTGACGCTAGATCAAGTGTCGGCGATCCGCCTGCCCGAGGATGTGACGGTGGCGTTCCCAAAGCTGGCCGTCACATATCCGGCGGGAATGGTGCTCGATCGGAGCCAGCAGATCGCACTCCGCATCATTAACGATTCCGCGCTCGAACGTCCGATCTACTTTTCCTCGAGTGGTGGCATGATGTCGCAACTCGGTCTGGATCGATGGGGTGTGCGCCACGGTCTGACCACCAAGCTCGAGTTGCGAAACCTGGAGACCGACTCCAACGAGCGTATGATCCAGGGATCACCCGAGTACGGCGGCAATTGGTTCGACCTCGACAAGTCACTCACGCTGTATGAGGAGATCTATGAGTTCCGAGGTCTCCGCGATCGTGACATCTGGGCTGACCGCTCTACGACGATGATGCCGTTTCAGTACTACGTGATGGCGCTCCAGCTCTCGGACGTGGCCGCTCTCGGCGGGAGAAGCTCGGAGCTGGTGGAGCGCCTGCAAGAGGATGCACAGTCCTTCCAGCTGGTGGCTTCGGGTGGGCGCTTTGGTGTACCGGAGGGTGACACGCGATGACCCTGCCAGATCTCGACCGCGACGAGCTCTACCGGTACGCACGCCATATCACGCTGCCCGATGTCGGGCTCGAGGGGCAGCGTCACCTGAAGAGTGGTCGGGTACTCTGTGTCGGAGCAGGGGGTCTTGGATCGCCGCTGGCCCTCTACCTCGCAGCGGCGGGCGTCGGGACGATCGGTCTGGTCGACGACGATGTTGTCGATGAGAGCAATCTCCAGCGTCAGCTCCTCCACGGCACCGGTGACATCGGTCGAAGCAAGCTGGATTCGGCGCTCGATCGTCTGCGTGACGTGAACCCCCACGTCGAGGTCGAGACCTACCATATGCGACTTACGTCGGCGAACGCGCTCGAGATCCTGGACGGGTACGACGTCGTGGTGGACGGCACCGACAACTTCCCGACTCGATACCTGGTCAACGACGCATGTGTCCTGCTGGGCACCCCGAACGTCTATGGATCCGTCTTCCGCTGGGAGGGTCAGGTTTCGGTCTTCGCGACGGAGGATGGACCGTGCTATCGGTGTCTGTTCCGTGAGCCGCCACCACCGGGGATGGTGCCCAACTGTGCCGAAGGTGGAGTACTCGGCGCCCTGCCCGGGATCATCGGAACCATGCAGGCGATGGAGACGATCAAGCTGTTGCTCGGTGCGGGAAAAAGCCTCGCCGGCCGGCTCATGATCTTCGACGCCCTCGACATGTCCTGGCGAGAGGTCGCGCTTCGACGGAACCCCTCGTGTCCCGTGTGTGGTGACGACCCCACGCAGACCGAACTGATCGACTATGAGGTGTTCTGTGGCGTAAAGCCGGATCCCAGCGCGGCTGCAAGGCCGGTCGACCACGAGGCAGCCATGGCTGACTCGTTCGAAGAAGTCGCGCCGAATAAGGTAGAGGTCCTCCTGGGCGAAGAGCGCCCACCGTTCCTTCTCGACGTACGTGAGCCGTGGGAGTGGGCCGTGAGCAACCTGAGTGACTACGGAGCGCGTCTGATCCCACTAGGCGAGCTTGGCGATCGGATCTCGGAGATCCCCACGGATCGTCCCGTCGTGGTGTACTGCCGGTCGGGTCAACGTTCGAGAACCGGCGCACGGCGACTCCTCGATGCGGGGCGACGAGAGGTGCGCAGCATGCGCGGGGGCCTCCAGGGATGGTCCGAGCAGGTCGATCACACCATGCGAGTGATCTGATTCGCCGCCGAACACCTTGACCCCGACCGCGTCGGGGTCAGAATTGGCCCTCTGCTGCGGCCCCTCCGGGCGCGGCCATCCACAACCGTGCCTCTTGACGCGGCGGGATCCCACGTGGGATCGGCCGGTATCACCGGACACTTATCTCCGACACTGAGGTTCCTCATGCGACGATCGCTTCTGATCGCAAGCCTGTTCGTTTTGCTTCCTGCGGCCGCCGAGGCTCAGCCGCGTCTGATGGTCGGGGGTGGGGTGACGGCTCCTCAGGGTGATGTTGGGGATTCTGCCGATCCTGGGTGGCACCTGGCGGTCGGTATGAACGTTGGAATTCCGACACTCCCGGTCGGGATCCGAGCGGACGGCCGGCTTCACCAGCTTGCTACCAGTGATGCGGCGCTCCGGGATAACGAATATCTGACCGGTGCGATCTCGCTCGTCTTTCAGCTTCCGGGCGTGGGTCTGGAGCCTTATGTGCTCGCTGGGATTGGTACCTACCGGTACTCGGGTGGCCCGCTCTCAGAACCTGATAAGACGGTGTTCAGCGACACCGGCTACCACGGTGGCTTCGGTGTCGCGATGGGCCAGTTGGGCTTCGGGCTTTTCGCTGAGATCCGCTACGTGCACATCGGCACGGAGACGGGCTCGAACAGCATGATCCCGCTCACGCTGGGTTTCCGGTTGTAGGCTCTGGGTCAACGGCGGAGAGGGACATGGGATCTCCTGATGCCGCTGAGTTGGTGCCGACGACGTTTAGTACGCAGCCAGCTCCACGATCGCGTCCACGACATTCGGTGTCTGGGGCAGAATCGCGTTCTCCACCGCCGGTGCATAGGCCACCCACGTGTCCATGGAAGCCACGCGTTTTACCGGTCCGTCGAGGTACTCGAACAGCTCGTCCGCAATTCGAGCTGAGATCTCGGAGCCGATACCCCACGACATCGAATCCTCGTGCACGATGACGACCTTGTTCGTCTTCTTCACCGACTCGGCGATTCGATCCATGTCGAACGGCTGAACCGTGCGTAGATCGATGACCTCGGCTTCGATCCCATGCTGGTCGGACACGATCTTGGCCGCGTCCATGCTCCGCTTGACCAGTGCGCCACAGGTGACGACGGTCACATCCGTGCCCTCACGAACGACCTTGGCTTTCCCGAACGGAATCATGTAGTCCGGGCCCGGATCGCGGCCTTTGTTGTAGACCTGCCGGTACAGGTGTTTATGCTCCAGGAAGAGCACCGGGTCCTCACAGCGCATCGCCGTGCGCAGCAGACCTGCCGCGTCTTCCGCCGTAGCAGGTAGGCAGACGTGCAGCCCGGGGCAGTGGGCGAAGATCGACTCACCAGTCTGGGAGTGATAGATCCCCCCGCCCTTGAGGTACCCACCGTACGTGACACGTATGACGACCGGGGAAGAGAACAGGCCATTCGACCGGTAGCGCATCGTCGCGAGCTCGTCGCGGATCTGCATCATGGCCGGCCAGATGTAGTCGAAGAACTGAACTTCGACGACCGGGCGTAGGCCGCGCAGAGCCATGCCGACCGCCCGACCCACAATGTTGGCCTCCGCAAGCGGCGAGTTGTACACGCGCTCGGAGCCGAAGCGACCCTGGAGTCCGTGGGTGACCTTGAAGACGCCACCCTTGCCCTTCACCTCGCCGAGAATGTCCTCACGTGAAACGTCTGCGACATCCTCGCCGAAGACCACGATGCGCGGGTCGCGTGCCATCTCGGTGCGCATGCACGAGTTCAACAGGTCGACAACCGTGAGGAGCTTGTCACTCTGATATTGCGGGCTGTCCTCCGTGTCGAAGTCGGACGATGTCGGGTCGACATCCTCCGAGAAGAGATGCGTCATCGCCGTCGAGGGATCGGGCGTCGGTGCCTCGAGGGCCTCGTCCGCAGCTGCGGCGACATCCGCCTCGACCTCGGCTTCCATGGCGTCGAGTTCGGCTTCCGTGGCCGCCCCGACCGAAACGATCAGATCGCGCGTCAGCCCGAGCGGATCACGACGGTCCTGCTCCTCGCGTTCCTCGGTTGTCCGATACGCACGCTCGTCGTCGGACATCGAGTGTGAGTACGGCCGAGTCGTATGCGCATGGAGCATGGCCGGCCCTCGCCGCTCTCTCGCGTACCGGATGGCCTCGCCCGCGGCGCGGTACGTGTCCACGATGTCGGTCCCGTCACACTCGACGATGTGAAGACCGGGAAAGCCCGAGACGAGTTGGGAAATGCTTCCCCCCGCCGTCTGAACCTCGATCGGCACGCTGATGGCATACCCATTGTCCTGCACGACGTAGACGACGGGCAGCTTCAGGTTGCACGCCGTGTTCATCGACTCCCAGAACTCACCCTCGGACGTCGCACCGTCACCGGTGCAGACGATCACAACTTCGTCTTCGGCAAATCGGTCGATGTGCTCCCTCAGTCCTTCCACGACGGGGACTTTCGTACCCGCCTCAGCCGAACCAACCGCCTGGAGGAATTGGGTACCCGTGGGGGAAGACGAGGTCGGGGTGTTGAAGCGAACGTCTCCAAAATGAGCTGGCATCTGGCGGCCCCCGGAGGCCGGGTCCGCCACGGCACCGACAGCCTGCAGGAGATGGTCGAGTGCCGTCTGACCGAGCGACAGCATCATCGCCCGGTCCCGGTAGTAGGGATAGAACCAGTCCCGTGTGCCCTCGCAGTGTTCCGCCACGGCAACACCGACCGCCTCGTGGCCCGCGCCCGAAATCTGAAAGAAGATCTTGTTCTGACGCTTCAGACTGATTTCACGGTCATCCACCCGACGGCTGGTCACCATCGTGCGGTAGCAGCGAAGCAGCTGCTCATGAGTCAGCCCGGCCAGATCCACGGAAGCGACGATCTCGCGTTCTTGGGTCGCCATCTATACCTGATTTGGAGGGACATTCGGAAAGCGTTGAAAGGTACCGAAAGCCGCTGTTCGACGAAGAGTTACGACGCGACGTGTCACGCCTGGTTCGGCATGGCGGCGAGTCGTTGCCGCACCATCTCAGGATCGTGGTCCGGCAGGCCACAGGCATAGCCCTCACAGACAAACGCTGTCGGTTTCCCATCAATCGGGCCACGACCGGCCAGCACCGGGATTTCGGTGTCGGTCGGATGAACACCATGAGCGGGGTTGGGAGAGCCTTCCTGTTCGATCCTTCCTGCGATGACCCCACCCGGCAGGAATTCGGCGTGGGCAGCCTTGATCAGATCGTATGGGTTACAGGTTGCTGGAACCAAGAGGGCGACCTCCACAGGACGGGCCTCGAGTCGGTCCACGACCGAGAGCATCCTGCCAAATGCTGGCCCGAACTGTTGCATTGCCTCGACCTCATGATCGACGATCGTCCGGGCAGCGGCGCGGTATCGCGGCTCGTCCGTGAGGGCACCGGCTCGAGCGAAGAGTTCGGCGGCCAGCGATGGACCTGACGGGGTAGCCCCGTCGGTCGAGTCGCGCGGGCGGAGGACCAATGTCTCCGCGTCGTGGGCGGTGTCGAAGACTGTTGCACTTTCTTCCTCGTAGAAGAGGACGAGGACCTCATCGGCCAGCGAACGTGCCCGGTCCAGCCACCGGGAATCCAGCGTCGCTGCGTGCAGGCTGAGCAGCGCGTTGCCCAGCCCAGCGTAGTCGTCGAGAAAGCCCCCGCCGGATGTCTTGCCGGCGATCCAGCTGTGCAGGAGGCGGTCGTCGGTTCGTAGCGTGTTCCAGATGAAATCTGCCGCCTCGACCGCTCTGTCGATGTAGTCCGCTCTCCCCAGTGCCGCTCCTGCTTCAGCGAACGCACGGATCGTGAAGGCATTCCACGACACGATCACCTTTTTGTCGCGAAAGGGTTCGATACGGGTGGTTCGATGCTCGAGGAGTACCGCGCGGCTCCGAGCGAGGAGACTGTCGATCTCGGACGTCGAGCGCTGCTCTGAGGCGGCGATCACCTCGATGGGATGCGGCAGGTGCAGGATGCTGGCGCCCTCGAAGTTGCCGCCGGGTGTCACATTGTAGGCGCGGCAAAACAACTCGGCGTCGTCTCCGAGTACATCCGCGATCTCTTCGGGGGACCAGACGTAGAACCGCCCCTCGACTCCCTCCGAGTCGGCGTCCCGCGCGGCATAGAATCCCCCGCCATCGTCTGTGAAATCGCGAACCAGATCGTCCAGCACCTCCACGACGATGTCCGCCAGGTCGTCCGAGCCCGTGAGCTTCCAGGCATCGAGGTAGATGCGTGCAAGGAGCGCGTTGTCTGATAGCATCTTCTCGAAGTGTGGTACAAGCCACCGGGCGTCCACCGAGTACCGGTGGAACGCGCCGCCCAGGTGATCGCGCATGCCTCCGGCTGCCATCCGACGCAGGGTGTGCACCACCATGGCCAGGGACGAAGGGGTGCCGGTGCGGGCGTGATGCCGCAGCAGGACCTCGAGGGTGACCGGTTGCGGGAACTTCGGTGCAGGACCGAAGCCTCCTTGGGTCGCGTCATAACTGCGTTCGAGAGTCGCGACCGCAGCGTCGACGAGTTCGAGACTGGCGGGCGCAGCGCTCGTTCCCGAATCACTCCCCTGTCGGAGCGTATCGAGGAGTCGGGTGCCTCCGGCGAGGACCTTGTCCCTTCGGTGTTCCCAGGCATCGTGGATCGTTCGGAGGAGATCGGGGAACGATGGTACCCCCGGCCTCGGTTCTGGCGGGTAGTACGTACCCCCGAAGAACGGGATGCCATCTGGTGTCAGGAAGACGGTCATCGGCCAGCCACCGCGTCCCGACATCGCCTGAACCGCCTTCATGTAGATCTGGTCAATGTCGGGCCGCTCTTCGCGATCCACCTTGATGTTCACGAAGAGCTCGTTCATCAGCGCCGCGATCGAAGGATCTTCGAAGGACTCGCGCTTCATCACGTGACACCAGTGGCAGGAGGAATAGCCCACAGAGAGGAGGATCGGCCGTTGCTCTGCCTTCGCGCGCGCCAGCGCCTCGGCCCCCCAGGGATACCATTCGACCGGGTTCTCCGCGTGTTGCAGAAGGTAGGGGCTGGTCTCGGACGCGAGGTGGTTGGACATGGCTGGCAGGGAACTTGACGGCCCGAGCGATGGAAGAACGTCGTGGGATAACGGCTGGGTCGAAGGTTATCTTCACCAAGATATAATACGGGGTGCCGTTACTCCCTGATGAGACGATCGATCCGAAGGAGCTGACGCTGTATTTGAGAATCGCCACAATGGCGATCCGCCGACCAAGGTTGATTCCCTACCTCATTCGCGCGTCCTGGGCGTTCAGGGCGCGGGACTGGTACCGTCGGCCACCGTTCCTGCCCCTGCCTCCGGCGTCCTACATGCGCTGGCGGCTCGATACGGCATATGGCGATCCCGAGGCGACGCCACCGATCGATGAAATGGAGCGCTATCTGGTGTGGACCGCCCGCATGCGATCCCGAATGAAGGGTGGACTGTGACCCGGCTGATCCTTCTGGTGATGCTGGGGCTTATCACAGGGCTCTACTTCCCCGCGACTCGGTCGATTCTGCTGGGTCTGGCTGAGCCGGTGATTGTCCCGGTGGTGCGCTGGAGCAATGCAGAGGAGATGGACCAGATCGCCCGCAACGTCGTCGAGCATGAACGGCTCACGGGGCAGATGCCGGCGGGAACCGGCTGGCTCGGGTGGCTTGATTATCGCTATTCCGCCGAGGACATGAGGCTCGACCCGTGGGGTACGCCCTATGAGCTTGAACTCTCTCCCGACTCCGTGTGGATCGTCTCGCTTGGACCCGACCGGACGCGTCAGACCGATGACGACTTCAACGTTGCAGCCCCAAGGGGATAGACCACGCGTGACCCGATCAAAAGGCATTCTACTGCTGCTTACCGCACGGGGCGCCCTCGGACTCGTTGCGACGACCCTGGGCCGGGCCATTTTTCAGGGTCAGACTCCGGGACTCGGTTCGTTCGCAGCGATCCACTTCGTCGGGTTCCTCTTCCTGTCCCCCTTGTCGTCGCCGAATACGCTGCTCGCCGCGGGCATCAGGCGCTACCACCCTGTGAAGGCGTTCCTCTACAGCACTGCGGGCCTGACCGTGAAGTACGCGGGGATTCTGTACCTGTTCGATGCGACGTCCGTGTTCTTCGGCGCAGGGCCCTGATCAGGATGACCCAGCGTAGGCACCGCATCCGATGATCTCCGTTGGCCTCACCGGCAACGTGGCGTCCGGCAAGTCCGAGGTGTCCCGGCTCTGGGGCGCCGCCGGTGTACCCGTCATCAGCGCGGACGTACTGGCACGGGATGCCGTCCGGCCGGGTTCCTCGGGGCTCAACGAGGTCGTGGGGGCGTTTGGATCCGATATCCTTGCTGCAGATGGTACGCTGGACCGGGACCGGATGCGCGACAAGGTCTTCTGCGACGATGAAGCCCGACAGAAGCTCGAAGGGATCATCCATCCGATCGTTTGGCAGCTCCGGTCCATATGGCTCCGGGAGCGTCGGGATGAGGGTGCGGATCTCGTCGTCTCCGAGATCCCGCTCCTCTTCGAAACCGGGCGCGAGGGTGACTTCGATGTAGTCGTCTGCGTCGACGCGCCAGATGAAGTGCGTCTCGCGCGGATGGTCGCGTACCGCGGGCTCTCTGAAGCACAGGGCCGCCGGATCATGGCTGCCCAGATGGCACCGGATGAGAAGCGGCGGCGAGCTGACGTCGTGATTCCGAACGACGGGACGCTCGAGGAGCTGGAGCGAAACGCACAGGCGACGCTCGACCAGATCCGGTCGGCTGCACCCGCCCGCACCATGCGGATCGACATGCATGTGCACACGGTCGGCTCCTGGGACTCCCTCTCGGATCCGGAACGTGTGCTCGAGACGGCGCTGGCTCGCGGATTCCAGCGGATCGCCATTACGGACCACAACCGTGTGCACGTCGGCCTCCGCATGGCCGAACTGTACCCCGACCAGATCATTCCCGGTGAAGAGGTGAAGACCGCTGAGGGAATCGACGTGATCGGTCTCTATCTGACGGATGAGATCCCACAGGGCACGCCGGCGGAGGAAACAATCCATCAGATCCGTGCCCAGGGTGGAATCTCGTACCTGCCTCACCCGTACGCCGGCGGAAAGGGTGGTGGCGGCAAGTACGCCGAGGAACTCGGCCCTCTCTGCGACGTCATCGAGGCCTTCAACGCGCGCCTCCACGACCCTTCCATGAACGAGAAGGCCGTGGGCCTCGCGAAGCGTCACGGAAGGTTGATCGGCGCCGGTTCGGATGCGCACACGATTGGAGAGCTCGGTAACGCCTGGGTCGACCTCCCGGTGCACACAAACGGGCCAGCTACATTGCTTGCCGCCCTCGCCGACGCGAGGCCTTCCGGTCGGGAAGCCTCCCAGCTTGTGCACCTGGGCTCCACGTGGGCCAAGGTCCGCAAGAAGCTTCCCGGAGCACCCGGTAGCGGTTGGGCCCGCTGACGCGGTACCTTTACCGGCGGTAATAACCCCCGCTTGAGGGCGGTCGAATTCCACTCCTGGGTCAGGATCACTCCTTGAGCTATCGGACGCCATCGCACCGAGCGGCGGCTGTCAATCAGGTGCGAAACGCGCTCCTTGCGGCGCGCAAAGCAGTCCTCACGACGCACCTGAACGCCGATGGCGACGGTGCTGGTTCTGAGGCCGCGCTCGCCGCCTGGTTGAGAGCAAACGGAACCGAAGCGTGGATTATCAACCCGACCACGTTTCCCGACTCATTCCGCTTCCTGGTCGAGCAGCAGGACTGGGTGGTCTCCGCGGGCTCATCCCGAGCACGTGATCTGTGCGACGCTGCGGATCTGGCCATCGTGGTCGATACGGGCGAGGTCCCACGCATCGGACGGGTGCAGCAGATGATTCGCCACCTCCCCACCGTGGTGATCGACCATCACCCGATCGGGGATCACTCGATCGGGGGCACCTCGCTGCGCGATGTATCTGCCTGCGCTACCGGGGAACTGGTGCACGACATTATCCACGAGGCCAATGGACCGTGGACGAGCTACATAGATGAAGGCATCTATATCGCTATCCTCACGGATACCGGTGGCTTTCGGTTCGAGAATGCGACCGCCGGGTGTCATCGCGTAGTCTCCGAGGTCATTGGTCGAGGCGTCGAGCCAGAGGCGATGCACGAGCGGGTATTCGGGTCAGCGCGGATTCGTCGCTACCACCTGATGCAGCACGCACTCGCGAGCCTCGAGCATGATCCAGCTCATGGAGTTTCCTGGATGATCGTACCCAAGGATCGATACGAGGAGGTCGAGGCGAGCTCCGAGGACCTCGAGGGCTTCGTGGACATCCCACGTTCGATCGAGGGCACGGAGGTTGGGCTGCTGTTTCGACTCACCACGTCGGGTGACGTGAAGATTTCCTTCCGGTCGAACGGACTTGTCGACGTCAACCTGCTCGCTCGGTCGTTCAAGGGTGGTGGTCACGTGAAGGCCTCAGGTGCCCTAGTGTCTGGCCCGATGGAAGAGGCGGTGCCCCGTGTCGTCGATGCCGCACGCGCGGCCGTAGATGGAATGAGGACGATCGCATGAGCAGGCCGCTCACGCGGAAGCAGGACGATCCCGGTGTTCCGGAAGCTCTGCCGCGAACCTTGATCCGTGTGCGGGACCGAATCGGTGTCGAAGTGATCGATCGACTCTGGATCTTCCCCCCGGCCTGCCGAGGACGTCGTGAGCAAGGGCTCGTTGCGGTCAGCACGTTCCAGCAGGGTCAGGAACGGCGAAGTATGATCACGGTTGCCTATAACGCGGAGCATACGGGTAAGGGGATCACGGTCGAGCCCACGTTCACGATGGAGGGGGCGGCGCCGGCCGAGACGTTCCCTCCGGTCATGCAGGGCGTGGTCCGGCGCTCCGGTGACGGTGCTCAGGAGCCGAGAGAAGTCGTGATTGATGGTGCGGCCTCGAGGTTCGAAGAGTTGATGGAGGAGTACGACGACGTCTTCATCGAGGCGTCGGGCCGGTGAGCCAGGGGTCGACGAGCGCCGCGCGCACGGATGAGGGCGCACCTCCGTTCCTGCGGCTGTTTGGACGGTATCTCCGGGATCAGGGCCTTCCCGTCACGTCTCAGCGTGAGGCGGTAGCCCGGGTCGTGTTCGAGTCCGACGATCACCTCTCGGTCGATGACATCGAGAGTGCACTCCGGGAAACCGGCGAGCGCATCGGAAAGGCGACGATCTACCGCACGCTCGACCTCCTGGTACGCAGTCGGCTCGTCGAGGAGCACGACTTCGGCGAGGGCTTCAAGCGATACGAGCATCGTCTCTCGAACCATCCCGTGCACGAGCACATGATCTGCGTCGAGTGCGCGACCGTGACCGAGTTCGAGAGTGACGAGCTGTACAAGATCGAGAACCGGGTTCGGGCGGAATACGGCTTCATTCCGGTCCGTCGCCGCCTCGAGATCTATGGTCTGTGCGAGGCATGTCAGGACGCCGGCGTCGAGTTGACTACCGAAGGCCTCATCTGCCCGATCGAGATCATCTGATGCCCAATCGTCGCGACCCGGATGCGTCGGGTCGAGGGCTTGAGGGTGGCGCACCCCCCGGAGTGCCGTCGTCCATTGGAGACCTGCCATGGGAGCTCCCGCACAGCTTCCTCGGTCTCGATCAGCCGAGTGACTCGTTCGACCGGGCCGACGCGCTGCTGCTCCCCGTCCCCTATGAGTCAACGACGTCGTTCGGTGGAGGGACACGTCGCGGACCGCGCGCGATCATCGATGCCTCACGCTACGTCGAGCTGTACGATCAGGAGTTCGGGTGTGAGCCGGGAGAGCGCGTGCACATCCACACGCTCCCGGCGCTTGAACTCACGCGAGCCGGTGCGACGCCTGCCATGACGGAGTTGCAGGAGGCGTACGGCCGGGTCGCTGACGTCGCCGGCGGTCGCTTCCTGGTCATGCTCGGCGGTGAACACTCGGTGTCCTCGCCCGCCGTTCTCGCTCAGGCGGATCGTCTGACGAGCGCGGGGGGTGGTCGTCTCTCCGTGCTCCAGATGGACGCCCATGCCGATCTGCGCGCCGAGTTCGAGGGGACACCAAACTCCCACGCCTCGGCGATGGCCCGTGTGGTCGACCGGGCGGACGTTGTCGCGGTCGGTGTCCGTGGCGTGAGTCAGGAAGAAGTGTACGCGTCCGAGCACACCGAGGGGTCGACCCTGATTTGGGCAGACGAGATGTGGGAGGACGACGCCTGGATGGATCGCGCACTCGATGCGCTGGGTCCCGACGTGTACCTGACCTTCGACGTCGACTACTTCGATCCTTCGCTCGTTCCGTCGACCGGAACGCCCGAGCCGGGAGGTGGGGACTGGTATCGGACGCTCCGGTTTCTAAGGCGCGTCTTCCAGGAGCGTAACGTCGTTGCCGCGGACATAGTGGAGCTTGCGCCGACACCGGGACTGCCCGCACCCAATTTCCTCGTGGCGAAGCTGGCCTACAAACTGATATCCTACCGGTTCCAGGGCCGGCTCCGGTGATTCCCGCGGGCTAAACGATGATTCGTCACCGTCCGCAACCTGCTGGCGCCGCTGCGATTCGGACGAACCGTTATCGACGGGGCTGGAGCGACAGATCCGCGAGATGGGTGTAGCACCGAAGCGACTCTCCCTCGCTTCGGTCGTGCGCGCGGGTGAGGTTCTCGGCGACGCGCTCGCGATCGGAAGAGCATCACGCGGAGTAACAGACAATCGAATCAGAAGCGAGTGAATCGTGAATGACGTAGAAGTCGGAATTTTCATCGCCTTTTCGGCGGGCGTCTTTTCGTTCCTGTCGCCTTGTGTCCTCCCGCTGGTGCCGAGTTATCTCACGTTCGTCACCGGCATGAGCCTCGAAGACCTCCAGGAGGGTGTGGATCGCAAGACGACGTTCATCCACTCGCTGCTCTTCGTGATCGGCTTCAGCTCGATCTTCATTCTGCTGGGAGCCTCGGCGTCGTTTCTGGGACAGTTCCTTCGGGCGTACGAGATCTGGATCGCCCGGATCGGTGGCCTGATCATCATTCTCCTAGGCATGCACCTGGCGGGTGTTTTCAGGATCACTCCGCTCCTGCGGGAAAAGAGAATGCACCTCAACGACAAGCCCGCGGGGTACCTCGGCACACTCGGTGTTGGTGTGGCCTTCGGAGCCGGCTGGACACCCTGTATCGGGCCTGCTCTCGGCGCGATCCTCACCTACGGCATGACGCAGGACACGATGTGGGCCGGGGTCGGGCTGCTGAGCGTGTACTCGCTTGGACTTGCGATCCCGTTCCTGCTCGCGTCACTCGCACTCGACTGGTTCCTGCAGACGTTTCAGAAGTTCCGGACGTGGATCCCGATCGTCGAGAAGGCCTCGGGTGTGCTTCTGATCGTGCTCGGCGTGCTGCTGCTGACTGGTCAGTTCACGGTACTGGCTGCGTGGCTGAACCGGTATACGCCAACCTGGATCCTGGAACGGATCTGATCGGGGGTCAGTCGCTGCCGGTCAGGCTCTCTTCGAGCAACTGACGCTGTACGAGGCGGGCGTATGTACCGTCAGCCTCGACAAGCTCGGGGTGCCGGCCGGATTCGACGATCCTGCCCTCGTCGAGTACAAGGATCATGTCCGCGTGCATGACGGCGCTCGCCCGATGGCTGATGATGAATGATGTGCACCGCCCGGTCTCGTCCCCCAGATCGTCGAGGATCGCGGTCTCCGTGTGCGTGTCCACCGCGCTGAGTGCATCGTCCAGGATCAGGATGAGCGGATCGCGCGCCAGTGCCCGTGCAAGCGTCGCGCGTTGCTTTTGACCTCCTGAGAGGGTGATGCCGCGCTCGCCCAGAATCGTCTTGTAGCCCTTCGGGAACTCGAGGATCTGTTCGTGTAACTGCGCGACTCCGGCGGAAGCCCAGATCGTTTCTTCTGAAGAGCCGAAGCCGATGTTTTGCTCGATGCTGTCCGAAAAGAGGAACGGGTCCTGGGGCACCATGCCAATTCTCGATCTGAGCTCGGCCGGATCCACCTCGGTCAGCGGGATTCCGTCAATGAGGATCTCACCGCCGGTCGGATCGTAGAGCCGGGCCAGAAGCGCGAGCACCGTAGACTTACCGGCTCCGGTCGGGCCCATGATCGCCGCGGTGCGACCCGCCGGTACCGTAAACGAGAGATGGTCGATCACGGCCCGGTCCGTTCCTGGATACACGAACGAGACGTTACGGAACTCGATCCCTCCGCGCGCATCGACCAGCGAAGCAGGCTCCGCTGGCGCAGGGACGGACGGTTCCGTCTCGAGGATGCGGTTGAGACGGCCCATGGACGCCGCCCCCCTCTGATAGAGGTTCACGACCCAGCCGAGCGCGATCATCGGCCAGATGAGCAGCGTCAGATAGAATGTGAAGGCGACGAAGTCACCGATCGAGATCGTGTTTGCGATCACCTCGAGGGCACCAAGGCCGGTCACAAGCACGAGGGCCAGGCCGGAGATCAGCATGAGCAGCGGGTGGAATGCCCCCGCGGTGAGTACCAGCTGCATATTCCTGCGGCGGTAGTCCTCGTTGAACGCGTCGAACTGCTGCGCCTGCTCCCTCTCCTGCGAGTATGCCCGCACCAGGCGCACGCCCGTCAGATTCTCCTGGACGAAGGTCGAGAGCGACGAGAATTGCTCCTGAATGTCCTCGAACCGCCGGTGGATGATTCGCCCGAAGAAGAGCACGATGGGCGGTAGCACGATCATTGGAACGAGCGCATAGGCCGTCAGCTTCGGGCTGATGTAGAGCATGAAGCCGAGCGCGAAGACGAAGCTCGCGGTCGTGTTCACCGTGTACATGATCGCTGGGCCCACGGCCATGCGGACCGCCAGCGTATCGTTGGTAGCACGGCTCATGAGGTCGCCGGTTCGTATCGTACCGTAGAACGTGGCGTCCATCTTGAGCAAGTGCTGGAAGAAGTCGTCGCGAAGATCGGTCTCGATCCGGCGGGACACTCCGTTGAGCAACTGCCGCATGCCGAATCGGAAGACCCCTCCGATCCCTGCGACGAGCACCATCATGAAGGCGTAGAACGCAATCGTGCTGTGCCTCACGCCCGGCGTATCCATCGCGTCGATGCCGAGCTTCATGAACCACGGGCCCGAGATCTGGAATGCGTTCGCGAGAACGACACAGATCACGCCCAGTACGACCCCCGTCCTGTAGGGACGGAAGTACGGCAGGGTCGACTTCAGCTCATGCATGAACGGAACTTAATAGCCCCGAGCAACTCCTCCCCGGCGGGGGTCGGACCACGCCAGGAGCACCCCGTTTTCGACCAGGATCGCCTGCACGTCACCCGAGATGCCACCTCGCTCGACCATACGGTGGCCTAGCGCCTCAAGGGCTTCGACCACATCCAGCGGCAGGCCGGCAGCTTCATAGTAGATCTGGTCAGGCAGGTGCTGATGGTGCACCCGTGGTGCGTTCACGGCCTGCACGACGTTCATGCCGTAGTCGACGACGTTCGAGATCGTCTGGAAGACCGTGGTGATGATCGTCGATCCACCCGGTGTACCGGTCACCATGCGGAGGTTGCCGTCCGGACCCAGCACGATCGAGGGTGACATCGCGGAGAGCATGCGTTTGCCCGGCCCCACGGCGTTGTTTTCGCCCTGTACGAGGCCGAACTGGTTTGGCGTACCCGGCTTCGCAGCAAAGTCGTCCATCTCGTTGTTCAGAACGAACCCTGCCCCGGATACGGTGACCTTGCTCCCGTACCATGAATTGATGGTCGTGGTGACCGACACCGCATTCCCGGCAGCATCCACGATCGAGAAGTGTGTCGTCTCCTCGCCTTCACCTGGTCCGTCTTCCATTCCTGGTCCAACGTCCGCGGAGGGCGTCGCGGCCGCAGAGGAGATGGTGGAGGCTCGCTCCTGAGCGTACGTGAGTGACGTCATGCGTTCGAGCGGCATGTCGACGAAGTCGGGGTCGGCGAGGTAGTGATTCCGGTCCGCGTAGGCCCTCTTGGCCGCCTCGGCGAAGAGGTGGATCTGCTCGGTGCTGTGCCAGCCCATCGAACTCAGGTCGTATCCCTCGAGGATGTTCGCCATCTCGGCCATCGTGGCCCCACCGGACGAGGACGGCGGCATGGAGATGACGGTGTGACCTCGGTAGGTGAAGCTGATCGGGTCACGCCACGCAGCTTCGTAGGAGGCCAGGTCCTCGCGGCTCATGATGCCGTCTCCACGCTCCATCTCCGCGACGATGAGCGTCGCGGTCTCTCCGGCGTAGAACCCATCCAGTCCCTGGTCTCGAATCCGGCCTAGGGTCGCGGCCAGGTCCAGCTGGCGGAGCGTATCTCCGACAATCGGGGGGGCGCCGTCACGGGGCAGGAACTGGCTTGCCGACGCGGGATACGCCGTGAGCGCGTCGACCATCGAGGGACCCAGTGACCCGAGGAAGCGCTCCTTCACCTCGAAGCCCTCGGCCAGGTCGATCGCGGGCTGAACCAGATCGGCCCACGGCAGCGTACCGAAGCGCTCGTGCGCGGCCCACATACCCGAGACGGTACCGGGTACACCGGCGGCGAGGTGACCGATGACCGATTTGTTCGTCAGGTTGCCGTCGGCGTCGAGGTACATATCCCGGGTCGCCGCCAGGGGAGCTTTCTCCCGATAATCCAGGGCTTCGGTCTCGCCGGACTCTGTGCGAACGACCATGAAGCCGCCCCCACCGATGTTGCCTGCTTCGGGGTTCACCACCGCCAGCGCGAACTGGACGGCGATCGCGGCATCGATCGCGTTGCCTCCGGCCCGGAGGACTTCGACCCCCACCTGGGTCGCGTATTCGTCGGTTGTGACGACCATCCCGTTCTGAGCCGTGACCGCTGATTCTGAGGATGGGTAGCGCCACTCGGCCGGGAACGTGACCGCGGACTCTTCCGGAGCCGATGCGGTGCACGACGCCAGAAGGAGGCCGAGGCAGGTCAGGGAGAGGCGAAAACGGGAACGGGGTGCTTCGTAACAGTTACGCATTCGTGAGACGGCTCGAGGGACAACGCGTTGCCGCGTCCATGCGGGGTCGCATAGCTTCGGGCGCCGCTGAAGATCAGGGCGGTCTCACGACCTCACAAGCACTCATGCGAGACCCGCGACTTACTGAACAACGGAATCCGGTGTCCGAGCGAATCGATGAACTCGATGCACTCGGGATCGTCGATTTGATCAATGCGGAGGATCACATGATCGCGGCCGCCGTCGGCGAGGAGCGCGAAGCGATTGCTCGCGCCCTCGAGCTCGCAGAGCACGCGTTCAGATCCGGAGGGCGTCTCATCTATGTAGGCGCCGGTACTTCGGGCCGCCTCGGTGTACTCGACGCTGCCGAGATGCCACCCACGTACGGTACCGATCCGGCCATGGTGCGTGGCGTGATCGCAGGTGGGTACGACGCACTGGTGCGAGCACTGGAGGGGGCGGAGGACCACCCTGAGGACGGCGCGAAGGCGATCGACGCTCTCGAGGTAGACGAGCATGATTTTGTCCTCGGGATCGCGACGTCTGGCTCGACCCCGTATGTACACGGCGCCGTCGATCGCGCCCAGGCGCTAGGCGCATCTGTTGGCTTCCTCATGTGCACGTACCCACCGCCGGAGCTTATCGAGCGTCTCGACGTCGTGATCGCTCCGCTCGTCGGCCCGGAGGTGATCACCGGGTCCACCCGCATGAAGGCCGGTACAGCGACGAAGCTGGTGCTGAACACGATCACGACCGGTGCCATGGTCCGAATGGGCAAGGTATACGGGAATCTGATGGTCGACCTCCAGGTCACGTGTGAGAAACTTCAGGATCGCGGGGAGCGTATTCTCGCAAGCTTGCTGGAGATCGACCTTGAGGAGGCCACGGCCCTCCTGGCTGGGTCGGAGGGGCACGTGAAGACAGCGCTGGTTATGGGCCGGCTGGGTGTCGATGCCGAGGAGGCACGACGGCAGCTCGACGAGGCCGGTGGTGTGATCGCGCACGTAGTAGGCAGCCTCGAGTCGTGACTCCCGAACGAATCCGCTGGGTTCTCGGTGGGCTTGCGCTGCTGATCAGCGCGGTTGTTGTGGCGACGGCGTTCACGGCGGTCCCGCACACGGGTGGGGACAATGCCGGGTACATCGCTCTGGCGCACGGGTTGCTCACGGACGGGGCGTACCTCGAAGCCTTTGACCCAGAGCGAATGAAGCACACGAAATACCCGCCGGTCTTTCCCGGGCTGCTCGCGGTCATGATCGCGCTTGGTGCCAGGACGTGGGGCGCGCTGAAGCTTGCAGCGGCGATTCCGACCGTCTTCGCTGTGGGGATGACGTATCTGTGGGCCGAGCGGCGCGTCGGCGCGTGGCCTGCCTTCGCGATCGGCGTGCTGCTCACGGTGTCTTCGGGGGTCGTCTACTACAGTCACTGGGTTCTGTCCGATCCGCTGTTTCTCGCGTTGACGATGCTGGCGCTCGCGTCGTTCGCGCGATCGGAAGCGGATACACGGACGGATGATGATGTGTCGTCCGATCGCCGCGCGGTCACCTGGTTGATCTTGGGCGTGGTGGCGACGGGGCTGGCCTACTTCACCCGGTCCGCCGGGCTGCCATTGATCCTCGCGGTCCTCGCATGGCTCGCACGTGCAAGGCGCTGGAGAGCGCTGGCCGGCACCGGCGTCGCACTTGGCGTCCCGATGCTGGCGTGGTGGCTGCGTGGTCAGGGTGAGGGCGTGGCGCAGTACGGAACCGAGTTCTGGATGGTGAATCCGTATGATCCAGCGCAGGGCACGATCGGTGTATTCGGGTTGGTTCCGCGCATCGTGGACAACGCCTCGTCCTACGTCTTTCAGCATGCACCAGCGGGCATAGTAGGGGCCGAAGGACCGGCGCTAGCGGCGGTCGGCCTCGTGCTGAGTGTTGCCGCGGTGGCTGGCTGGATCGTTTCGACTCGCGAGCGGGTTGGTGTCGCTGAGCTCTTCGTCCCTCTCTACGCGGGGCTGATCCTGGTGTGGCCGGCCGTGTGGGGCGGGGATCGCTTCTTTCTTCCCCTCTACCCGTTCCTCTTCCTGTACGGCTTCGTGGCCATACGGATGCTCACGAGCCGGCTACCGTCGGCGCCGGCGCCGGTGATCGCGTCGTTCGCGCTCCTCGCGCTGCTGCTTCCGGCGGCGGGCGACTGGCTTGATGGCAACCGCCAGAGTGGACGGTGTGACGCGATAGCGTTGGAGCAGGGGGCCTGGGCGTGCTACGGAGCCAGGGTGGGTTATTTCGTCCGTGCCGCATCGTGGACCGCGGACGGACTGCCGGACGGGTCTGCGGTCCTCAGTCGCAAGCCGCGGCATTTCTACCTGCAGAGCGGACACCCCAGCCGAACATTTCCGTTCGAGCAGGACCCAGAGGCCCATCTGGAACTCGCCGACCGGATCGGTGCCCGCTTCGTCTTGCTCGATCAGTGGGACGGGCAGGCGGTCCGGTACGTGGGGGCAGCCGTGACACAGCGACCGGATGCATTCTGCTATGTCGGTGGCTTTGGACAGCCGACGGATGGGGGCGCCCAGCTCCTCGGCATCCTTCCTCCGGCGATGCGAGGCGGTGCGTCGGGTCAGGAACCGGGGCGCGGCATCGAGCCGTGCCCCGAGAGCTTCATGGTCTCACCCGATGGCGAATCTTACTCCTCGTCGTGGAAGATCCCGTTGCTCGAATCGCTGGATTCGTAAATGACCGCCAGTGCGATGCCGAAGGCCACGTGTTCGAGCCATGCCTGCTCATGATCCTCGAGCCTGTGCAGCACGTCTCCGACGACAGGCAGTCGGTTCTGGGGCGCATGCTGGCCCAGCAGGCCGCTCACCCCTCCCAACGGATCCGCCATGTACTCGGCCGAGCCGAAGAGCACACCCTTGGCGAGGGAGGGTCCCGGCACCCTTGGTTCCACGACTGCGCCGTAGACGAGACCCTGGCCGGCTCCGGCGATGATGCGATCCGCAGTCTCCCGGTCCAGCGCGGGAAGGCCAGGCTCGCCACGGAGAAGCGGACGTACCAGATCGACGATCAGAGCGGCGGCGGCTCCGGATGCGGCAGCGCGAAGCAGTCGCGTGAACCCAGGGTCTGCGCGCCGTCCCCAGCTTCCCAGGATCCGGTCCACAATCATCGCAACACCCGCGGTTATCAGGTCGTCGGAGGTGGGCACCGTGGGGCGCGACTCCCGCTCGTGGACGCGCTCTTCCCCCCGTTGCGCAAGTCGATCCCTGAGCGACGCCACGGACGCACCCTTCGCGGGTACACCATATCGGGCTCGCTCGATCGCGTGTCCGATCTGGAACCAGATGTTGTTCGTGGAGGCCATGGCCGATGAGTGCGGTACGAGGGAGGAGTAGATTGGCGGTCTTTTGGGAGGTGATCAAGCGGAGCCTGCCTGCTTCGGTGATCCTGACTGCGCTGAGTGTCCTGAGTGCTGCGCCCGCGCAGGCGCAGGCACCCGACGAAGCGTGGAGGACAATCCGGACCGAACATTTCCGCGTGACCTTCCCGGAACCGCTGGAGGAGCTCGCCCGGCGAGCGGGTAATCGGGCAGAGTGGGCGTGGGCCGAGCTGTCCGACGCGTTTATCGAGCCGCCGGAGGGGGTGATCGATCTGCTCCTGACGGATCATACCGACATCTCGAACGGCTTCGCGCGCGTCACGCCCGGAAATCGGATCACCGTGTACGCTCGGCCTCCGGTCGACGCCCTCTCGCTTGGTCACACGGACGAGTGGCTGGAGCTCGTGATTCTGCACGAGCTGGTGCACATCGTTCACCTCGATCATGTCGACAACCCCGTGGGTAACGCCGCGCGTGCCATCTTCGGTCGGGTCACCATGCAGTGGCCGTTTTTCCCAGAACTGGGTACGCCGCGGTGGGTCATTGAAGGCCTTGCGACGTGGTACGAGTCGCGACTGACTCAGGCCGGTAGAGTGAACGGCACCTTCCAGGAGATGCAGATCCGCACGGCAATCCTCGAGGGACGCTTCGAGGATATCGGGCAGGCGTCCGGTCGATCGCCGCTCTGGCCTTCGGGAAGCCGCCCCTATGCCTACGGCTCGCTCTTCTTCGACTTTCTTCTTGAGCGTCACGGCGAGGAGCGAATGGGAGCATTCGCAGATGCTATCGCCGGTCAGTGGGTTCCGTACCGCCTCGATGCTGCCGGCCGCGATGCCTTCGGTGTCTCGCTCACCGACGAGTGGAACGCGTGGCGAGCAGCGCTCGAGGCAGATCTTGGCGATCTGGACCGCCGGCTCGAGGAGCATGGGCCGGTTACGGAGCCCGAGCGCCTCACCGAGGGCGCGCGCTGGGGGCTCCACCCGCAGGTGTCTCCGGACGGGCGTTGGCTGGCGCACACACAGGCGGATGGCCGATCGGATACCCAGGTCCGTCTCATCGACCTCGCGACGGGTGTGTCACGGAAGCTGGGACGAACGAACCGCCTGAGTGCGCTGTCATGGCTCCCCGATGGTCGCCTTCTGCTCAGTCAGGTCGAGTTCGAGGGTCCGTATCGCCTGTATGCAGATCTCTGGATCTTTGACCCAGAGGGTGGTGAGACGAGGATTACCGAGGGAGCCCGCCTGACCCAGCCCTCTGCCGACCTCACCGGGGGCGCCTGGGCAATCCAGGAGGGAGACGGTACGAACACCATCGTACGTGTCGACCTCATCACGGGTGCAGCGACCCCACTGCTGGCTCCGAGCCCGGAGGTGCATTGGGCCTATCCCCGACCCTCCCCGAATAGCCGATGGCTGGTGGCGACGCGGTGGAAGCCGAACGCTGAGCACGATGTCGTCATCCTAGACGCGGGCACCGGCGAGGTCGTGGATGTGGTGACCAACGATCGGGCCATGGACACCACACCTTCCTGGACGCCTGACGGACGAGGTATCGTCTGGGCCTCTGACCGAAGTGGGATCCTGAACATCCTCTCCGCCGAGGTCGACCCGAATTCGGGCCGCGTGAGGGCAACGCGTGTCGTCACCAATCTCCGTACCGGTGGTGCCTACCCCGTTGTCGATCCTGCCGGTGAGTGGGTGTATTTCGCAGGATACCACGCCGAGGGGTGGGATATCGAGCGTGTGCCCTTCACCAACGGATCGGGCCTCGTGGCCGCGCCGCCTGCTGCTCGCTTCGAAGCGACGGAAGCCTTCCCCGCGCGCGGCTCGGTGGGTGGCGACGTCGAGAGCTACTCACCCGGCCCCACCCTGGCCCCCTCCTACTGGGAGATCGCGTGGCGTGAGCCCGTCGATGCACCGGCGATCGAGACGTCCGACATCTCGCTGCCGTCGCGAGAGCTGCTCGGGTTCGGGCTGGGCATGCGGTCGTCCGGCGTAGACCTCGTGGGGCGCCATGCGTGGGGTGCTGTCGGGCGGATCACGACCCGCGGTGGCAAGATCGAGGGTGGCGCCTCCTACTCCTATCTAGGCCTTGGACGGCCGGTCCTGTCCGTGTCGGCCAATCAGCGCTACCAGAGTGACGGCCAGCTCCTGGGCGGAGACGCACCGAACCAGGACACGTTGCTTATCCTGGGGCGCAGCCGGGACATCGATGCCTCGATCACGTTTCCGATCCCGAAGTGGCGTTACGATCTGGCCGTGACGCTGGGGGCGGGCTTCATCTGGGAGAGCCGTGAGCTCTGGGATACGAACCTTCAGCCGAGCTCCACGTACTCCCTGAACCGACCCACGAGCCGACTGACCGACGCCCGCATCGCTCTGAACTTCAACTCGTCTCGAAGCCACGCCTTCCAGATGGGCACGACCCGCGGTGTGAACGTCTTTCTTCAGGGGCGGGTCCAGAACGAGATCCAGCTTGCTGACAGCCTTCAGTCCGCCATCGGTTCCGATCGCTCTCTCGTCGAGGTATTCGGCCGTGTGCGTGGGGCCATTCCGCTCTGGGGGAGTGGCTACGCAGTGCATGTCCTCGCATTGCAGGCGAGTGGTGGCGTGGCGGGCGGGCCGGGTGCGAACGCGCTGCAATACCGGGTCGGAGGCGCGTCCGGACAGGACGAGCAGCTCACGGGTCTCGAGCTCTTCGGCGGAGGATTCATCCTCTTCCCCGTGCGCGGGTACGCTCCAGATAGACGGTTCGGACGGCTCGCGTGGAGTGCGACCGCGGAGTACCGCTTCCCGCTCTGGTTCATCAACCGCGGCTTCCGAGCGTGGCCAGTCCACGCCGACCGCGTCATCGGCTCGCTCTTCTTTGACGCGGGGAACGCGTGGGGGCCGGACATCACCACGGCCGGATTCCAGAACATGCTGAGGGATCCGCTCGCGTCTGTCGGGGCGGAGGTCACGGCCGAAGTGCTCGGTTTGTATGACGTACGGCTCAGGCTTCGGCTGGGGGCGGCGGTCCCACTCGTCGAGGATGACGGGGTGGTTGGCTATGTGCGGGTCGGTCTGCCCTTCTAGGCAGGGCCCTGTCCGCCCAGCGTGGCGGGCTTCGACGAACCCGGTATGCCGGGCCTGCCGGGTTCTGCTGCCCCCTCTTTTGATCGTCCCATTGGGCATGCATGGGGAAAAGTAGAGCGCCCAGACCCCTTGCGGGCGCCATCCCTGAAACCGAATATATCCCGAAAACTCGCGAATTCCATGACGATTTGAGGACAAACATATGATAGTCCGGGTCATAGTCTTGACCACAAGATATGGGGTTCATACTATGCCGGTCCCCAATATCCGGTAGAGTGTTTATCGGTTTTCCACATAAGAATGTCCGGCAGGAGAAGGTTTTCTGCCGTTTTTCAACTGTATTCGCACCGATTTCCCCCGCATTTCCACAATGGAGCACCGAAGCGAGATGACCCTCGTTCACCAGCCGCGTCCGCGCAGAGAATCCGTGATCTTCGACGATGTCCTTCCCAAGGATATTCCTAACGCGGAGCTGACCGAGAATGCCCGGATTGTCCTGGGGAAGCGGTATCTGAAGAAGGATCGTGCGGGCGAGCCGACAGAGGAGCCGGAGGTCATGTTCTGGCGTGTCGCGCGGACCATCGCCGCGGTGGACGGGGACTACGGAGCTTCGGAGCAGGCGGTCGACGAGATCGCGCGCCATTTCTACGATCTGATGATCAACGGCAAGTTCGAGCCGAACTCGCCCACGCTCATGAACGCAGGTCGCCCGCTGGGTCAGCTCTCCGCGTGCTTCGTGCTGCCGGTCGATGACGCGCTGTCCAACGGCCAGAGCGGGATCTATGACACGCTCAAGGCGATGGCGCTGGTTCACCAGTCGGGCGGTGGTACCGGCTTCTCCTTCTCGCGTCTCCGGTCCGAGGGCGAGACCGTCCGGTCCACGATGGGCGTGGCATCGGGTCCCGTGTCGTTCATGAAGCTTTACGATGCCAGTACGGATGTCGTGAAGCAGGGCGGTACCCGCCGTGGTGCCAACATGGGGATTCTTCGGGTCGACCACCCCGACATCCGTAGCTTCATCGCCTGCAAAAACGACACATCGCAGATCACGAACTTCAACATTTCGGTCGCGATCACGGACGCGTTCATGGACGCGGTGTCGAAGGGTGAGTCCTACGACCTGGTGAACCCGCGCGATGGTGAGGTCATCGGGCAGGAGGATGCCCGTCAGATCTTCGACATGATCATCCATGGAGCGTGGATGACCGGTGAGCCAGGCACGTTCTTCATCGATCGCGCCAACGAGTACAACCCGGTTCCCCAGCTGGGTAGTTACGAGGCGACCAACCCGTGTGGCGAGCAGCCGCTCCTCCCCTACGATGTCTGCAACCTGGGAAGCATCAACCTCAGCAAATTCGTCAGGGACGAGGCGCGTCCAGGCACCCATGCCGATGAGGGTGTCGACTGGGATTCCCTGCGAACGGTCATTCACCTGTCGACGCATTTCTTGGACAACGTGATCGACGCCAACGTCTATCCGCTCCAGGACATCCACGATCTGGCGCAGAACATCCGCCGGATCGGACTCGGGGTGATGGGCTGGGCCGATATGCTCGTGCGCCTTGGCGTACCGTATGACTCCATCGAGGGGGTGGAGCTGGGTCGCCGCGTGATGGAGTTCATCAACGAAGAGTCCCGCAACGCCTCTGAGAAGCTCGCGACCACGCGTGGGGTATTCCCCGCCTGGGAGGAGTCGATCTGGGGCCCTGACGGTTCGGCCTTCACGCGCGCCGATGGCACGCGCGTCCGTCCCGAGCGTACGCTGCGCAACTGCAATCTCACGACGGTCGCGCCGACCGGCACGATTTCGATCTTCGCTGGATGCTCCGGCGGTATCGAGCCGCTCTTCGCGGTTGCCTTCATGCGCAACCAAGCCGGTTCGCTGATGCCGGACGTGAACCCGGACTTTATCCGGATGGCTCAGGAAGGGGGATGGTACTCGGGTGAACTCATGGAGCGGATCGCCCAGGAAGGGCACATCCACTTCGACGAAGTACCAGAGGCGATTCAGAAGATCTTCCGCACGGCACACGACATCACGCCGGAGTGGCACGTGCGGATGCAGGCCGCCTTTCAGGAGCACACGGACTCAGCGATCTCCAAGACGACGAACTTCCCGCGCGAGGCAGCCGAGGAAGATGTGCGTCAGATCTATGAACTGGCTTTTTCGCTCGGGTGCAAGGGCGTCACGGTGTACCGCGACGGCTCCCGCGAGGGTCAGGTGCTCTCGACCGGTGCGACGACTCAAGGTGAGACGAGCGCTGATGCCTCTGCTGACCTGACCGAGCTGCAGGTCAAGCTGGCCGATGCTCGGGAAGAGGCGCACAATCTGCGGATTGAGGTCGATCAGCTTCAGGTCGAATTGCTCGACCACGATCAGACGAGAGGGGCGGCCCGTCATAAGCGGCAGCGCCCTGAGGCGTTGCGTGGCTACACCATGAAGATGATCTCGCCGCTGGGTGACCTTTATGTCACGATCAACGAGGATGTGAATGGTCGTCCCTTCGAGGTCTTCTGTACCCTGGGGAAGGCGGGTGGTGCAGCCAACGCTGATGCTGAAGCGGTCGGCCGCCTGATGTCGCTAGCGCTTCGCTCCGGTATTCCGATCCCGCAGGTGAAGGATCAGTTGCGGGGCATCTCGTGCGATCGTGCGGTTGGGCTCGGGCCCAACAAGGTGCTGTCCGTGCCGGACGCGATCGGGCAGGCGATCGAGCGATATCTGCAGGAGAAGGAAGGCGTGCAGGAGGACCTTCCGCTCACGGTCACCGCGACACAGTCGGCGACACAGACCCAGGCGATATCTGGTTCCTACGGGGCCGAAACGTTCGACATGGGCACCTGCCCGGACTGCGGCACCGGCCACCTCGCCTTCGAGGAAGGCTGCAAGAAGTGCCACATCTGCGGTTACTCCGAGTGCGGCTGAGGCAGCGGCTGGAGAACCAATCCCCGACCCGGGGTTAGAGAACGGGGCGGCGGAGACGCCGCCCCGTTTTTCACTCTCCGTACTCGTCCGGGCCATGCGACACCGTACTCTTGCAGCTCTGCTTCTGACGGTCGCGCCGCCGATCGTTGCCGAGGCACAGATGTCGGCGTTCGGTGGTCCGATCCAACGGTCGGATATGGCCTACCTCGCTGGTGATCCCGGGCTCTCGTACGAGATCCTCGAGGACCACATGAATGCCGATTCGACCGATTACGAGACGATCTGGCGGGCAGCCCGAGCGGCCGTGGTCATCGGAATCGAGCAAGAAGGCACTCGCGAGCAGAATTACTGGCTTGACCCGGCGATCATACTCTCGGAACGAGCAGTCACGATCCGGCCGGATGGTATCGACGGTATCTATTGGCGGGGTGTAGCGGCCGGTCGCCGGGCCATGAACGCAGGCCCTTCGTACGCGGTGGGACTCGCCGAGGCGGTATACACGGATGCGCACGCGATCCTGTCCGCGGATTCTCTGCACGGTGGGGCCCACAACCTGCTCGGTAAGTTGAACTACGAGATCATGAGCCTATCGTGGCTCGAGCGGACGGTGGCCAAGACGTTCATGGGCAACAAGGCCCTTGAAGACACCAGCTGGGAGAACGCCGAGTACCACCTCCAGCGCGCAGCGGACACGTGGCCCGACTTCATCCTCTTCCATTTCGATATGGGACAGCTGCACAAGAAGATGGATCGCCAGGAACAGGCGATCGAGTCTTTCAGGCGGGCGCTGTCACTGAGAGCCGTGCACCCGATCGACATCAGCCTTCAGAAGCAGGCGCGCGAAGCTCTGGCCGAATGGGGTTTAACGGTAGATCTGCCTACGTCCGGGATGTCCAGGGACCGGTGATCGCCAGGGTCCATCCCTCGATCTGTTTGTTCACGAAGAGCGTGCTCCCGTCTGGGGAGAAACAACATCCCGCGAACTCCCCGATTCCGTTCAGATCTCGAGCGAGCTTGTAGATCTCCCCCTCTGGAGTGATGCCGAGCAGGTAGTCGTCGCCTGTGCCGTCTTCGCACACGACAATGTCACCCCAGGGTGCCACGCACAGGTTATCCGCGTTCTCGATAATCGTACCATCGTTCGGCTCGACGAAGAGCTCGAGCGTGCCCGGGCTGGTGGATTCCTGATCGGAACCCTCGAACGGACTCGGCCGGTACGTCCAGATCTGTCCCTTGCGGGCTGCGCCGCCGTTGGTGCAAGCGATATACACTTCACCGACGCCATCTTTCTCTCCGTAAAAGATCCCCTCGCCGCGCGCGAAGCGGGCTGCGCCTGCCTCGAAGCCTCGGTAACGCAAGTCGTCCTGAGGGCTGGCTACGTCATCGAGATCGATCCACCTCGTCGCCATGCGTGCTCGAAGAGGGACGTCCTGGGCTTCCCAGTTCCGGGTGTCCAGACTGGGCTGATCGAGGATCGCCAATGCCTGAAGGCGGCCCCCCTCGGAGAGCCGCCCCGGGACGTTGGGAATGAAGCGGTAGAGTAGACCGTCCCCGAGGTCCTCGGTTTCGTACACGATGCCCGAGGCGGGATGCACCGCGATCGCTTCGTGCTTGAATCTCCCCATTTCTCTCAGAGGTTCTGCTTTTTGGAGTCCCGGCTGCCCGGCAACGACTTCAAAATTGAAGCCATGCTCGCGCGTCAAGCCGGCCTCGGGAGACGACACAATCTCTTCGCAGGTGATCCATGACCCCCAGGGCGTCGGCCCACCCGCACAATTTACGAGGGTGCCCGCAAGGCTCAGGTGGTGGGAGACAAGCCGTTGGTTCCTCGTGTCGTACAGCATGGTGGTCGTGCCGCCCAGCGCCGGAGGGCGACCATCACCGGGGTCGTAGAGCAAGTCGGAGTCGACCTGACCTAGGAGCGCTAGGTCTGCACCGAAAGCGCCCTGTTCCGGTCCGGCACCAGGCGTGATCTCATGATTCCGGACGAGGATCGTCATGCCGTCGGGACCGGGGAAGGTTGCCATGCCGTCGTGTTTTGCTGGCACGAAGAGGCCATCGGACATCGCTTCACCTGCTCGAGAAAAGATCCGGTAGCTGAATCCGCTCGGGAGGGCGATGATTCCATCCGGATCCTCGAGCAGAGGACCGAACCCGAACTTCGGATCGATGTCGGTTGCGATGGTTTCCGATCGGGTGCACCCCAGCCCGGTAAAGCCAAGGGATATGGCGGCCGCGGACTCCAGGAAGCTTCGACGTGAGATGATCATGATCGTGACTCGAGTGACGATACAAACCCTGATGATTACTGAATCTATCACCATGAAGAGCGTCTCGGCTCATCTTGCCTCCGATCGATTTGTCATCGCTGTGAGGTCCCTTGTCGCGATCGCGGTGTTCGTTCTTGCATCCTGTGGCGGGGGTGTGGCGACAGGGCCTACAGCGGGTAGTCCGAGCTTTGATGGGGCCGCGGCGCTCGCACACGTCGAGACTCAGGTCGCTTTCGGACCGCGGGTCCCGGGTAGTAGTGGTCATGCGGCTCAGCTCTCGTGGATGCTGGACCAGTTACAACCGCACGCGTCGGATGTCGTGGCCGATACGTTCTCACATGTAACGACTGGCGGCGACTCGTTGATCCTGACGAATGTGCGCGCACGGTTCGCCCCGCAGCAGAGCCGTCGCATCGTGCTTCTGGCTCACTGGGATACGCGGCCGACGTCCGACCAGGCAGCTGATTCGGCGGACCACTCGATTCCCGTGCCGGGGGCGAACGACGGCGGCTCGGGGACCGCAGTGCTGCTCGCGCTGGCTCCGTTGCTCGCGCAGATCGCGCCTCCGGTCGGCGTAGATCTTCTCTTCGTGGACGGTGAGGACTACGGCCCCGGAGTGGAGGACATGCTGCTCGGTGCGCGGCACTATGCCGAGACGGTCTCGGACGAAGATCGACCGATCTACGGGTTGTTGCTCGATATGGTGGGCGACGCTCAGCCGAGCTTTCCGGTCGAACAGATATCCGCCCAGTTCGCGAATCCGATCGTTCAAAAAGTGTGGCGTGCGGCGGAGCGTCTCGGATACCGGGACTATTTCCCGACGGCCGTCGGGGAATCGCTCACGGATGATCACGTCCCGTTGATCGAGAACGGGATTCCCACCGCCAACATGATCGATTTTACCTACGGCCCGAACAACGGCTACTGGCATACACCGCAGGATACACCTGACAAGCTGAGCGCGGCGACCCTCGACATGGTGGGGCAGGTCGTCGTTGAACTTATCTACTCTGGCGGCTGACGCTGCCTGCGGGGACATTCCTGCGCCCGGAGCTATCCAACCACAGCATTCACTCTCGGAGTTTGACGTGAGCGACACCTCTCCCGTGCGCGTGGCGGCCGTTCAGGCCTCGGCGTTCCCATTCAACAAGAACGGAGCCGTCGACACTGTCTGCGCGATGACCGCAGAGGCGGCGTCGGAGGGTGCGCAACTGATCCTCTTTCCGGAGGCGTATGTCGGCGGGTACCCGTGGGGGCTCGCGTTCGGCACGGCCATCGGCGGACGCTCGGATGCTGGACGCCAGGCATTCGGACGTTATTGGGAATCCGCGATCGATATCCCGGGGCCCGAGGTCGAGCGCATGGGTGCGGCTGCCAGAGACGCCGGGGTCTGGCTCTGCGTCGGCGTAATCGAACGTGACACCACCTATAGCACGGGGACGCTGTTCTGCACGCTCCTGTATTTCGGGCCTGACGGTACGCTCCTGGGCAAGCACCGAAAGCTCAAGCCGACCGCTGCCGAGCGCCTCATCTGGGGCGAGGGTGACGGTAGCACCCTCACGACGGTTGATACTGACTTTGGGCGTGTCGGTGGGCTGATCTGCTGGGAGAACTACATGCCGCTCGCGCGCATGGCGATGTACGGTAAGGGGATCCACATCCACCTGGCACCGACGGCTGATGCACGGGATCGATGGCAGTCGACCTTACAGCACATCGCGCTCGAGGGTCGTTGTTTCGTCCTGGGGTGCAATCAGTACGTCCACCGGGATATGTATCCCGATGACCTGGAGATCGCATCTGAACTGGAGGCTTGGCCGGAGACGTTGAGTGCCGGAGGTACCGCCATCTACGGACCGCTCGGGGAGGTTCTCGGTGAGCCGCTCTGGAACGAAGCCGGGATCGTCTACGCGGATCTTGACATGAGCGCGATCCCACGCAGTCGCTTCGATTTCGACGTCACCGGGCACTATGCCCGACCTGACGTCTTCCGACTCATCGTCGACGAGTCGCCCCACCCTCCGGTCGAGTAGGTCGCCCTGCGCTCTGTTTGATCGACGCTACCACTCGATCGAGCCCTGCTTGGTCGTGTCGATGCTTTTCCCTTCGCCGCCGTCGAGCAGTACCTGCTCGATCTGCTCGTAGAGGAAGTCCCGTGACTTCTGTTCACGCGGATCGAGCCCGTAGTGATTGATCAGCACCGTCTGATGTTCGAGCCACTCTTTCCAACAGTTGGCACAGATGGTGTTGACGATTCGTTCTCCCAACTCCGTCCTGAACGGTGGCTTTCCGAGGAGGGGGCCGTCGCCGCAGCGGCGGCATTCGATGTTGTCAGCAGTCATGTCCAATTGCGTTTGGGGCGAGAGGCAAGGGGTACCCTGAGCGCGTCGAGGCGGTCCATCGACGCCGCCCCTCGGGAAGGAGAGTCGTAGACGAGCCCTGCACCCTCAGGTTAATTTTTCGCGCTCGGTTTTGAGCGAGTTCAGATTCTTTGTGCGTCACGAGGCTGATCGATGCCTTTGAAGAAGAAGCAGTTGGAGCACCTTGAGAAACGCCTCCTCGATGAGAGGGCGCGTGCTTTAAAGGCACTAGGCCTCTTCGACCAGCGGAGTCAGGCTGATCGAGACTCGAGTGATTCCGATATGTCGTCGTACACCGACCACATGGCCGATCAGGGAACTGAGGCCCAGGAACGCGAAAAGGCTGCCGCCTTCGCAACGAAGGAGGGTCGCTACCTCTACCGGCTCGAGGAGGCGCTCCGGCGTCTCTACGCCGATCCCGATAAGTTCGGGGTCTGCCACACGTGCGAATCTGATGTGGGATTCGACCGCCTGGATGCGCTTCCGCACGCGCGGTACTGCATCGACTGCAAGCGTAAAGAAGAGTCCAAGCCCTGAACGTCAGTCGCTATTGAGCGACTGAAGCAGAGCCTCCCCCGCGACGCCGATCTTCCAGCGCCGCATTCCATCGATCTCTCCGAGGTCCTCCAGGGTTTTCGGTGCGGCCCGCGCGATCTCGATCAGAACCGCGTTGGAGAGCAGCGTGCCACGAGGGAGCCCGATCGTTTCAGCTGTGCGGTTTCGAACTGCTTTCAGTCGATCGACCGTTTGTTCGAGCTCCGGAGGAGGTCTCACGGGGCCTCTCCGGACGTGCTTCGGGTATGGAACTAGATCGGATTCATCCAGTTCGCGCACGGCACGCAGACGCGAGAGCAACTCTTTCCCGTCCGCACGGGCGAGCCCGCCCGGGAAACCCTTGATGGCGACCAGGTCTTCGACTCGTTGCGGGTGAGAGCCCACCGCCTCGATCAGGGGTGTATCCCCGATCACTCTGAACACGGCGCGATCACGTTTTTGAGCGATCTCGTCCCGCCAGCCGAGCGCCGCACGAATGGCGGCTACCTCACGCGACGGCAGGTGACGAGCTCCTTTAATGCGGGTTACCGGATCTACTGGTTCTGCTTCGTTCCTGCTCAGATCCGCAATCGATTCCAGGGCCAGGCACTCTTCGGTCGCCCACGTCGAACGGCCCATCGCGTCGAGTTCCTCGGCGAGCATGTCCAAGAGGCGCTCGAGGTACATCGTGTCCGACGCCGCATATTCGAGCATGCCATCCGTGAGGGGGCGCTCTGCCCAGTCGGCCCTCTGGTACTTCTTCGTGAGCTTCACCCCGAAGCGTGATTCCAGAAGCGATGCCAGCCCGAGACCCTCTTCAGCCAGAAGGGCAGCGTAGACCTGTGTATCGACGAGACCACGGATGCGGATACCGAGGTCGCGACTGAGCAGGCGAAGGTCGAAGTCCGACCCGTGCATAACGACGGGCAGGTCAGGGCGCTCCAGCGGCTCGCGCAGAAGGTCGGTCGGGTCGAACGACAGCGGGTCGATCGTCCACGTCGCGCCCATGGCGGTGATCTGAGCGAGGCAGAGTCGGTCGGAATACCGATGAAAGCCGGCTGCCTCGCAGTCGAGCGCGATACGTTCCGCTCGAGCAAGCGCATCGACGAGTCCCTCTGCGTCCTCACGACGTTCGACGTGAATGTGGCTCATGGAGGTGCGGCGGCGGGGGGTGGGACAACGGAAAGAAAGCGGAGCCGACAGGATTCGCCACCCCTTGGATCGGCGACGTCGCCGAGGTGTTGCCCCTCCCTCGGGGCATCGCGACAATTCTCGCATATGGCGCTCCGGCCGTCTCCTCGACACCTGGACCCTGCATGCTCCGCACCAAGATCGTCTGCACGATCGGCCCGGCCAGCTCTGACTGGGAGACCATTCTTGCAATGGTTCGCGGGGGCATGAACCTCGCTCGGGTCAACATGTCGCACGGCGAGCGTGCGGATCATGCGCGAACGATCGCCACCGTGCGGGAGGCGGCCCGTGAGGTGGGGAAGCCTGTCGCCGTGCTGATCGATCTACAAGGGCCAAAAATCCGGGTGGGCAAGTTGGTCGAGCCGATCAGCCTTCAGCCGGGGGACCAGGTGGTTGTGGCTCCGGAACAGAGTGCGACGGGCGACGAGATCCCGACCACCTATGCCCCGCTCGCTGAGGAGATCATCTCAAACGACGTCGTTCTGCTCGATGATGGTCATCTCGAGTTTCGGTGCATTCGCACCGAGGGAGACCGAACCGTCTTCGAGGTGCTCAGGGGTGGTTTACTCAAGAGCAACAAGGGCATCAACCTGCCCACGGTGAACGTGAAGGCGCCCTCGCTCACTGAAAAAGACCTCGAAGACCTCGACTTTGCTCTCGAGCAAAACGCCGAGTACATCGGGCTCTCGTTCGTGCGCGAGCCCGAGGACGTCAGGGATCTCAAGAGGCGGGTGGGTGATCGCGCCCTGATCGTCGCCAAGATCGAAAAGGTGCAGGCTCTTCGCATGATTGATGAGGTCCTGGCCGCGACGGACGCAGTCATGGTGGCCCGCGGTGACCTCGGGGTCGAGCTTCCATTCGAACGTGTGCCGCTCGCGCAGAAGCGCATCATCCAGCTTGCGAACTACCATGGCCGACCGGTCATTACCGCGACGCAGATGCTGGAGTCGATGATCGAGAACACCCGGCCTACGCGCGCAGAGGCGTCGGACGTGGCGAACGCGATTCTTGACGGATCCGATGCGGTGATGCTGTCAGGCGAGACCGCAGTGGGGAAGTACCCGCTCAAGGCACTCGCCGCGCTCGTCGACATCGGCACGGAGATCGAGCGCAGCGGCTTCCTCGAGCGAGGTCCACGCTACTTGACCGCGCCAGGTTTGCGTAATCGTGGCGGTGCGACGCGCAGAGAGCATGCGGTCGCGGCGGCGACGGTCGACGCGGCAAAACAGATCGGAGCGCCAGCGATCGTGGTCATTTCGCGGTCTGGTTTCTCGGCCCGTCTCGTCTCGTCGTACCGCCCGTCGATGCCGGTCTTCGCGGTGACAACGCAGGAGTCGACCTTCCGGCAGCTTGCGGCCGTCTGGGGCGTCCACCCTGTTCTGGCCGAGGACGTCGACGTCACCTACGAGGAGCTGTCCCGGGTCGGCAGGCAGGCTGTTGTGGCGAGCGGAGTAGGCGAACGGGGGGCGTCTGTTGCGATCACGGCCGGATTTCCGTTCCAGAAGTCGGGCTCGACCAACAACATGCGCCTCGATCGGCTCTGAGGGTGAAACTCACCTTCCTCGGTACCGGCACGTCGTTTGGCGTACCCGTCGTCGGCTGCGACTGCTCCACCTGTACGTCAGGAGACGCCCGGGACCATCGCACTCGCCACGGTGCGCTCGTCGAGCTGCCCGGGGGTCGACTCCTCGTCGACGCGCCACCTGAACTGCGCCTCCAGTTGCTCGCTGCCGAGGTGGGCTCGATTGACGCTCTGTGGCTCACGCACGATCACGCCGACCATGTGCACGGAATCGATGACGTCCGGGCGTTCACCGCGCGTAGTGGAGACCTTCCCACCTGGACGGCGCAAGAGTACGTGAACAGCCTGCACGAGCGCTTCCGGTACATCTTCGACGATTCGGTCCAGCCACCGCTGGGGAGCTCGAAGCCCCGGATCGTTCTCAACACGTTCGAGCCCAATACGGCGGTTACCATCCTGGGGGAGGAGTTCATCCCGGTACGTGTCCCGCACGGTGGGCCGATGGTCTACGGATTTCGTGTCGGAAACCTCGGGTATGTCACGGATGCGAAGACATTGCCGGCCGATGCTCTCGACGTACTCAGAGGGGTAGAAGTCCTCGTACTCAACGCTCTCTGGTTCGGGCGCCCTCACGGTTCGCACTTCAACATCGAGGAGGCGATCGAGGCGGCGAGGCAGGTTGGCGCGAAGGTTACCTACCTCACTCACCTTACGCACCGCGTTCGACACACGGAGCTGCTCGAGCGACTGCCGGCCGGCGTCCTGCCAGCCTACGACGGACTCACCGTGGAGATCGGATGACAGAACGGATTCGCTTCGACTTCGGGAATCTCATGGCGTCGGGTGTCGAGGGTGGGGTCGACGCCTCAGTACTCGAGGGCGCGCTCGCCGACGGCTTCAGGGATGCCCACGCGTCCGTGGTGGCACGTCACAAGCGTGGAGATCTGGGCTTTCTCGATCTTCCCTATGCCGCCGAGACCCTATCTCGGGTGACAGAGCTCGCCGACGGATTCGCGCAGTGGTTCGAGGACGTCGTCGTACTCGGCATCGGCGGCTCTGGCCTCGGCGCGACGGCGCTGAAGGAGGCGCTGTTGGGTCCGTTCTGGAATGCCATGACCGACGAGGAGCGCGATCATTTCCCCCGCCTCCACGTCGTGGACAACCCGGACCCGCACACGTTCCGAATGCTCCTGGATCGTCTGGAGCCCGGGCGTACACTGTTCAACGTCGTCAGCAAATCGGGCGCGACCGCCGAGACCATGTCGCAGTACCTGGTTGCTCGAGCCTGGATCGAGGGAGCGGTGGACGACGACAAGGTCCGGGGGCATTTCCTCTTTACGACCGATCCCGCGGACGGCGTGCTGCGTCAGATCGGAGATGCCGAGGGGATGCCGATGCTGCCGGTGCCGCCCAATGTAGGTGGGCGCTTTTCGGTGCTTTCTCCGGTCGGTCTGTTTCCAGCAGCTGTGTGCGGCGTGGCACTCGACGAGATCCTTGCTGGTGCCGGTGACATGGAGCAGCGCTGCCAGACCGACGAGATCGCTGAGAACCCGGCAGGGGCGCTTGCGGCGCTCCTGCACTATGCCGACACGACCGATGGTCGACCGATCCATGTGCTGATGCCGTACGCCGATCGTCTGCGACCGGTCGCACTCTGGTTCCAGCAGCTCTGGGCCGAGAGTCTCGGCAAGGCCGTACTTCTATCCGGCGAAGAGCGGGCAACTGGACCGACCCCGTTAGCCGCCCTCGGTGCGACCGACCAGCACTCGCTGCTCCAGCTTCTTATGGAAGGGCCACAGGACAAGGTCGTCCTGTTCGTGGACGTGGATGATCCAGGGGCGCAGGTGGACATCCCGTCCCGGCATCCTGGAATCCCGGCGCTCGCCTATCTGGGTGGTCACTCCATGGGAGACCTCCTGAACACCGAGCGAGCCGCGACCGCCGAGGCACTGCGCCGAGGGGGGAGGCCCAATGCAACCCTCCATCTGCCACGCATTGGGGCCCATGAACTCGGTCAACTGCTCATGCTCTTCCAGATCGCCACGGTCTACGCCGGCGCCATGTACGGGGTCGACCCGCTGAACCAGCCTGGGGTGGAGCTGAGCAAAAGGCTCACCTATGGCCTCATGGGCCGTGAGGGTAGCGAGGTGCCTGAGATGCCTGAACCTGATCCGCGTTGGGTCCTGTAGCACTCTCCGGAGGGTGAGGTGTTGTCGGGGTGCTCGCAGGTTATCTTGAGTTAGCTCCTATCGATGGACGAGTCTCAGTGGAAGGGAGACGAAAATGAGAGACCAGGACGACGTCCCCTACATCGTCATAGAACGTGATTCCGGTGGGGGGCTCGGTTCGTTCGTGCTCGGTGCCATGGTCGGCGCCGGACTCGCCCTGCTTTTCGCACCCAAGACAGGGGAGGAGACTCAGGAAGAGCTCAGGGAGCAGGCACGCAAACTCCGCATTGTGGCTGAGGAACGAGTGCGTGAGGCACAGCGACAGCTCGAAGATCGACTCGACGTCGCGCGGGATGGTGTGACGTCTCGGTATGACGAGGTCCGAGACGCGGTCAGCACAGGTCGGGAAGCTGCTGTGGAGGCCCGAGGCGATCTAGAGGAACGTCTCGAACGCTCCAAGGCCGCGTACCGCGCGGGCGTCGCTGCGGCGCGTGAGTCCGTCGCGGCCGGGGCCGAGGACGCCGAAGACTGACGACGAACGCGACCGGACTGTCCGAGTCGCGCGGGGTGTCAGCCGGTAAGCCGCGCCACCATCGCTGCGGGTACCGGGTCAGGGAGTACCTCAGGCGTCTCGTCGAAAAATGCGACGATGATGAAGTGCTCTTCATGGCGGGGGCGGTGGCATTCAACCTGGTCATGGCGCTCTTACCGCTGGTCGTGCTCGGGATCGGAATCATCGGCTTCGTGTTGGCACGGTACGCCGATCCGACTGACGCGGTTCTCGGGCTTCTCGGTCAGAACCTCCCCACCGGTGCCGGCGTCGAACTCACGGGGTTCGTGGGTGAACTGACCCAGGGACTTATGGCGAGTCGGACCAGCTTCACGATCGCCGGCTCCATCTTTCTGCTCTGGGTCGCGACCCGCCTCTCGGGCTCTCTGCGCGTGGTACTGCGAGAGATCTTCGATATCGGTTTCAAACGAAACCCGATTCACGGAAAGCTCTTCGACATCGCTGCGGTGCTCATTGGTTTCGTGCTTCTGACGATGAATCTGAGTGCCACGGTCTTCATTACGGCGGCGATGCGGTTCGGGGTCGACATCCTTCTGCTTGAAGGCTTCGCCGTATCATTCGCGGATCAGTTGCTGGGCATAAGCATTTCGTTCGTCTCCATCTGGGCGCTTCTGTTCTTCCTCTACCGGTATGTGCCGGCGCGGCCGATCTCGAGGCGTACGGCGATGATCGCGGCGACCTTCGCCGCCATCGCCCACGAATCCCTGAAATTCGGCTTCTCCTGGTATGCGACTGAGGTGGCGAATTACGGCTCTACGCTTGGGAATCTGGCCAATGTGGCCGTTCTTCTGTTCTGGATCTATTACGAATCGCTAGTGTTCATTATTGGTGGTGAGGTCGGTCAGATATCTACGATGCGCAAGGCGAGTCGGGTGGGGGTCGTGACCTTCGAAGAAGAAGCATGACGAGGTTCCTTCGGTGAAGGCTCCGGACGGACGCAACGTGGTCGCCCGCAATCGGAAGGCACGCCATGAGTACGAGATCTTGGACACCTATGAGGCCGGCATCGCGTTGAAGGGGCCCGAGGTGAAGTCCCTTCGAGCTGGAGGGGTCTCGTTTCAGGATGCGTTCGCACGCGTGGACAATGGAGAGGTTTGGCTGCACAGCCTCCACATCAGTCCGTATGAGCAGGCGAATCAGTTCAACGTGGACCCGGTGCGCCGTCGGCGTCTGCTCCTGAACCGTCAGGAGATCCGGCAACTCGCAGTCAAGACTGAGGAAAAAGGCCTCACGCTGGTCCCGCTCGAAATCTACTTCGTCCGCGGCCGTGCCAAGCTCCAGTTGGCCGTGGGCCGGGGGAAGAAGCTGCATGACAAGCGTGAGACGCTGAAACGACGGCAGCAGGATCGGGAGGCACGTCGGGCCATGGAGACGCGATGAAGGTTGGTGAGAGATTGTGGAGTGGCGTGTGTGTGGCCCTGACGCTTGCTGCTGCGAACTCACTGCACGCCCAGGATCGCCCGCGCCTCGAGATCGAGCGTGAGGACGGTTCGTCGGGCACGGTCACAGTCCAGTTCGATCGGGGCTACGCGAGCGTCGCGGTGTCGACCCTCGAGGATCTCGGGTGGACGGTCGAGGAGGGCTCCAGAGGCTTGCTCCTCGGCGCGGCTGGAGAGATCAGCGTGTCCTTCCGGTTGGATTCACCCTTCTTCCGCTGGGACGGCGTCGTACTTCAGATGACTGACGCGCCGTACCGGACTGGCGGCTCCTCCTGGATTCCCCTTCAGTTCCTCACGGACTTTCTGCCGCGCCGTCTTCCGGGGCTCTATGACTTTGTGGGTGAGGACAGCCTGCTTCGAGCCGGGGACATCGCGCTTCTGAGTGCCGGCGAGCTCGCTCAGCTGGAGGCCGAGGTGAACGCGGACATGAATCCCGTTCCGGACGTGTTGTCCGATGAGCCGGCGAGGAATGAGGATCCGGTACCTTCCCGAGCCGAGGCAGCCGCCACCGTCACCACTGCCGTTGATGTGGTCGCGGCGATCGCATCCTCTGACAACGGAAATACTGCCGAGGAAATCCGGAATATGGGCCCCTCCGCCTACGATGGCGTGCGCGTCGTGGTCATCGATGCGGGCCACGGTGGTGAGGATCCCGGTGCACTTTCACCCGCTGGGGCGCGGGAGAAGACCGTCGCGCTGGCGATTGCGCTCCAATTGGAGGAGTCGCTCGCAGGTGAGCCCGGGCTCGAAGTGCACATGATCCGGGACGACGACACTTTCGTCGACGTCTGGGAACGAGGGCAGCTCGCGACCGATTGGAAAGGAGAGCGACCGGGCATCTTCGTATCGATCCACGCCAACTCGTTCCCCGCACGTCGCGAGGCTCGAGGCTTCGAGACCTACTTTCTTTCCGATGCACGAACGGAGCACGAACGCAGGGTGTCCGCAATCGAGAATGCCCCGCTGAACATGAGCACGGAGAACGTGGACGAAGACCAGCTCGCTGACATGGACTTCATCTTGCGGGACCTGCGAAACTACGAGTACGCACACTGGTCCGAGGACCTCGCGAGCCTGGTGCAGGACGAGCTCAGCGACTTCCATCCGGGTCCGAATCGAGGAGTGAAGCAGGGTGTGCTGGCTGTACTCACGAACGCGCTGATGCCGTCGGTCTTGATCGAGATGGGGTATCTCTCGAACGCCGCGGAGGCCCAGCTTCTCAACGAGGGCGAGTTTCATGCCAGTTCGGGCGACGCGATCGCGGATGCCGTAATGCGGTTCTTCGACCGTTACCCGCCCGGAGGCGGCACGAGGCAGCAGTGAGACGTTTGCTCGTCGTGACCGGCGCGCTCGCCATCGTGGGCTGTTCGTACCACAACGTCCTCTACAATGCGAACCAGCTTCTCTCTGAGGGAGAGGTCGCGCGCAGGGCCGGGCAGGACTCGCTGGCAACGGCACGGTACCTGGACGTCGTACGCAAGACCGGTGATGCGCTGCGGGATCGCCCTGAGAGCGATTGGGCCGACCAGACGCTCGTGCTGCATGGGCGCGCGCGGTTCCGGCTCGGGGAGCTTCGGGCGGCTCAGGCGGCACTCCGTGACGCCGAGCGCTCGTTCCCGGAGGTCGCAGACGAGTCTCGCGTATATCTGGCCGCGATCCATGCCGAGGCTGGAGATGCGCGGTCCGCGATGGCGGAAGTGAATCGGGCGTTGAGTGGTCCCTTGCCCCCTGAACCCCGGTCGGAGGCCCACCTGATTCGCGGTCGCCTCCTGCTCGAACGCGGTATGTTCGATGCGGGTGGCTGGGACCTGGATCGCGCGGCCGAGGCCGGCTTCGGGATCCGTATAGAAGCGGGAATAGAGCGGCTGCGCTGGTCTATCATGCATGAGGAAGAAGCCAGGACTCGTGATGCGTTCGAGCGTCTCCTGAGGGACCCCAGGGGAGGTATTCGTCACGACACGGTGATGGGGCTCGTGGGTGCCGCAGCGGACGTGTGGGGTCAGGCTGCGGTTGCTTCCATGCTCGACGGAGTCCGGTCCTCACCATGGGACCGGGTCGCTCGTGGTAACGTTGCCCTGACCAGGGCGCGCATGCTGGACCAGGCCGGCGATACCACTGCGGCCCGGAAGCAGGCAATGGATGTAGCCTCTGGCCTCGGCATTGCGGCTGCGGATGCTCGCCTGTTGCTGGCGCGCTGGCAGCTCGAACGTGCCCGGGATCTCGATGCGGTGTACGGAGTTCGGACACTCCTTCTCCCGGCTGGTTCCGACACGCGGGCGGCGTTTCAGCTCGAGATGGTCGAGCGGATGGAGTCGTTTACCGGCTTGGGTTATACCCAGCCACTGGGCTTCTTCGCCGCGGCCGAAGTCGCTCGTGATCACCTCGGTGCTCAGTCTGTCGCGCGCGGACTCTTCCTCGCGTATGCGGCTGCGGCACCCGACGACCCGTGGGCACCTAAGGCACTGCTCGCGGCCCTCGACATCTCACCGGATGAAGGGGACCGCGCATGGCTTCGCGGACGTCTGGAGGCGAACCCGAACAGCCCTTACGTTCTGGCCATGTCTGGCGGGGCCTCTGCCGGATACCAGGAGCTGGAGGAGGAACTGGACGTGCGGCTGAGAGGGCTGACCCAACGGTGAGGCTTGCCACTCACGTACTGGGCGTCGAATTCCAGAATCCTGTGCTACTCGCTGCCGGCACGTGTGGATTCGGGATGGAGCTGGTCGACGTCCTGGACCTCGAGGCGCTTGGGGGGTTCGTGACGAAGTCGATCACACTCGAACGCCGGATGGGCAACCCGGCGCCCCGGGTTGCGGAGTTCGACGCAGGAATGATGAACTCGGTTGGATTGGCGAATCCCGGGCTTGAACGGGTGCGTGACGAGAAGCTCCCCTGGATTGCTGCAAACGTGCACCGTGCCAAGGTGCTCGTCAGTGTCGCTGGACATACCGTGCACGAGTACTACCAGCTCATCGAAGGGCTCGACCCATCCGACGGTTTCGTCGGCTTCGAGGTCAACCTTTCCTGCCCCAACGATGCGCGTCGTGACAGCGTCCCGTTTGCACTCGATCCCGATGCGGTGACTGAGATCGTATCCGGCTGCCGGGCGCGAACGGAGCGACCGATTTCCGCCAAGCTGGCGCCGAACGATCCGATGCTGGGCGAAACGGTGAGACGGGCCGAAGACGCGGGAGCGGACGCGATTACACTCGTGAACACGCTCCCGGGGCTGCTTCTGGACACCGATTCTGGCAAGGCCCGGCTGGGCCAGGGGGCTGGCGGCGTCAGCGGCCCGGCTCTGCGCCCGGCGGGAATACGCGCGGTCCAGGAAGCCCGCTCGGCAACGCGGCTTCCCCTCCTCGGCGTGGGTGGTATCCTGGCACCCGAAGATGCGGTTGCCTATGGGCGGGCGGGTGCGAACCTGGTTCAGATGGGTACCGCGACCTTCGCGGCGCCGAGAGCAGCCACAGATCTGATCGCGGGGCTCGAACGTTGGGGCCGCCGGCGGGGTGTTGCTGCCTGGGGTGACTTGTGTGCCGGGAACGATGGTGAGGTTCGATGAACAGAGTGATCATCCCGCTCGACGTCCCCTCGGCCAGGGATGCCTTTGCCCTGGTCGACCGGCTCGGCGATAACGCGGAATTTTACAAGG
>DGOW01000062.1 GCA_002390225.1 Gemmatimonadales bacterium UBA4456
GCGGGCGGCTACACGAAAAACGTGCTGGAAAGGGGTGTTCACAGGGCAGCCCCGCGCGTCAGATATGCGGGCGTGCGTGCTAGAAGCTGTGGGCCCCGAGATCGAAGCGACGGCTGCGGAAGTGGTCCGGCGTGAAGAAGCCCTGACCGAGGCGGTTCACCTCGAAGGTGATCCGGAGAATCGGCGAGGTCTCCGGGCCGTCCAACGGAAACGCCAGGTCAGCCCGCCAGGCATGCCGTGCGCGACGCGGAAAGCCGATTCGCAAACCAGCCCCAACACCCTTCCGCCATCCTGAGTCAATCCCGAATGGAGCATCTCCTGGCCATACACGACCGACCTCGGCAAACACGGTCATACCCAGATCCAGCGTGCTGGGGGGCCACGGAAATACCACGCGGTCCTCGAACACGAAGCGTGCAGCGCGCCCGCCCGGGTAGCGATCCTCGGGAAGTGCCCGAAGCCCCTCACGCCCACCAAGGCTCATCTGGTACGGCATGGTGGTATCCCACCCGCCCGCCATGGACGCGCGGAGGAAGAAGGTCTGCCCCGGTAGCCCATCGTTTCGCAGATACGCGACGAGCTCAGCGTCAGCGAGCACATCTTCCCATCCGTTGTCAGCCCTCCGGGACTCGACGTACGCGCCGCCGTGCAGAATCCCTGAGCCCAACGGCGCAGTGAAGCTGGCATTCGCCCGACCGAAGAACTCGTCAGCTCCGGTCGCACCGTCCGGAATCAGAACACCAAAGCCCTGCCCGACCGACGCACCAAAAAAGTATCCATGGCCAACGAGAAGTCGATCTCGCAGCCCGTCGATACCGAAGTACTCCTGAAACCGGATCTGGCGAGCACCGAGGTGAAGCCAGACCCGGCTCGCAGCCCGCTCCTCGACCTGGCGACCGAGCGAGCCCGGAATGTCCCCGGGGTACGGCACGAGATTATCCAGGTTGTCGTCCGCAGCAGCTTCGATGACACCGAAACGAGTCACATCTCGCGACACCGTAAGGCCTGCGATCACCGATCGTCCTCGGCCACCGAATCTCTGCGCGGCGGAGAACTCGATCACCTCCCGGAACTGAGGAGCGACCACCTGACTCAAGAGATCGCCGACCGGTGTCCCGTACGAGTAGAAGCTGGTGCCACGGCTATAGCCTTGACGAATCGAGAACCGGCCGGTCTCCCCGACGAATGGGTACCGGATGTACTGATTGAAGAAGCTGCCCGGTCGGTCTCGCCCGACCTCGATACTCGCGTCGGTGCGGCCGAACAGCCGGGGCGTGGAAACGCGGACGGCCTGTGTTCGGGTTTCGAGGCGCGATCTGTGCGTGAACTCAGCGAAAATGCCCTGGCCAAGGAAGTTCTCTTCCGTGACCTCGAACTTCTCGAGGTTCGGGCCGCCGTCATAGGTAACACCAACGTCGACCTGCGTAGACCATTCGTCCTGGGCGCTCACCGTCACCAGTCGTCCACCACGCCCGTCCGACTGCGACGTGACGCGGGTGTTGGTCAGGAAGCTGTACGACTCGAGAAGTCGTTCGGACTCAGTGGCGAGGAATTCGTCAAAGCATTGTCCTTCGCGCAGGAGGATCTCCCGCCGGATGAAGGACTCCTGCGTCCTGATGTGCACCACGTTCATGAGCCGGTAAGTCCACGCCAGCACACCGATGTTCGTGGAATCCGGGTCAAAGACTGACCCGCGGATCACGTTGATTCCGGTGATGGCTCCCGCCTCGCAGGTCTCGGTCGGCAGATTGACGCGCACGGTGTCCTGCTGGGCCTGCACGGATGTATCGGGCAGGAAGAGCAGCATGCACGCAACGGTGATCAGCGCAAGACGGCGCGCGGGGCCGGATACGACGGACAGGCCTTTGCGCGACGACCGCCAGGAATCACCGGACAAAACGAAGACGTGGATAGACGTTACCCGGGCAGACGAGCGGTTTCGATCTTCGGAAAAGATACCGCACTCGGGCCTCTCGTGTTCGGGCTGTCAGGGTCATGACTGTCTCGGGAGTCGAGGTCAGAGGACCCGCGGAAATGCGTTTTTGCGGTACGAGAGCTCATTGCCACCCGCGTAAGGGAACGCCGACGCGCGAAACTCGCTCCAGGAGGCGTGAACCCGAGCGAAATCCGTGTCGGACGCGGCCTGTTCCTGGAGGTACGCATTCGACTCCCGCCATGCCGCATCAAGGACGTCGTCCGGGTATTTCCGCAGGGTCACCCCGTGCTCTTCAGTCAACCGCCGCATCGCCTTCGGCTCTTCCACGTCATAGATCGCGAGCCGGTCGATCGCTGTGTCGCCACACGCGGCTTCTAGAATGCGCTGATATCCCTCAGGAAGCGCCTCGAACGCCTCCACACTGACGAGCAATCCCATCGTGACACCCGGCTCCCACCAACCCGGGTAGTAGTAGTTTCTGGCGATCTGATGGAGCCCGAGCTTCTCGTCGTCATACGGTCCGACCCACTCAGTCGCATCAATCGCTCCCCGTTCCAGCGCCGGATAGATCTCGCTACCTGACAGGACCTGTACCGTCACGCCAAGGCGGGTCATGATCTCGCCTCCGATCCCCGGAATGCGGAACCGCAGCCCCGCGAGATCGGAGAGACTCTCGATCGGCTCCCTGAACCAGCCACCCATCTGACCCGGTGAGGCGATCGCCGTCAGGGAGCGGATGCCGAACTGCGCCCAGATATCATTCAGCACATCGAGCCCACCGCCGTGCCAGAGCCAGGAAAGCTGCTGGCGGGTAGTGAGTCCAAACGGCACCCCCGTGTCGAAGGCCAGCGCCGGGTGCTTACCAATGTAGAAGTAACCGGGCGACAACCCGGCCTGCACCGTGCCCTGCATGACGGCGTCCATGACCTGCAACGGTGGGACGATTTCTCCCGCGGCGTACGTCCGTATGGTGAACCTGCCACCCGTCATCGCCGACACCCGTTCTCCGATCCGCAGTGCAGCGCCGTGGAGGAGGTCGGCACTCGGCGGGAAGCTCGAAGCAATCCGCCACTCGACCCGGGGGCCCGACACACTTCGTTCTTGTGTGGAGCGAAGCCCGAAGAGTTCTCTTCGCGTGATCACAGGGCGCCCAAGAGACTCACAACTCACGTCGATTCAATGCATCCACTGCATAGGCGCATGCCCTCGCGGTCAGCGCCATATACGTGAGTGAAGGATTCTGATTCGCCGATGACACCATGCAGGAGCCATCGACCACAAACAGATTCCTCACGTCATGCGACTGATTGAAGCCATTCAGTACCGAGGTGCCAGGCTCACGCCCCATGCGGGCTGTACCCATCTCATGGATTGTTTTACCTGGCGGGTTGTCCTCGTGGAAAACCTCGACGTTACGTACGCCGGCCGCCTCGAGCATCTCGGCCGCACTGTCCGCCATATCATCGAACATGGCCCGCTCGTTCTCACCCCAGCGGCACGTGATCTTGAGCGCTGGAATGCCCCATGCGTCTACCACTTCAGGATCCAGCTCCACACGGTTCGCCTCATCCGGAAGGCACTCGCCAAAGCCGTAGAGCGACATCTGCCAGGGACCGAGGTCCGTAAGCCCATCCTTGAAGTCGACCCCAAGCCCCTGGGTGCCGGTTCCTCTGCTCCAGGTGCTGCGCGAGCCGCTGCCCTGGTAGGCAAACCCTCTCAGGAAGTCCGGATGACGGGTAGAGACGTTGCGGAACCGTGGCAGGTAGATGCCGTTGATCCGGCGGACCTGATTCGCCTGATCCTCGAAGCCACGCACATCACCTGAAGCACCGTGACCCATGGTATGATCCATGAGATAGTGCCCTAGCGCGCCACTCGAGTTGGCGAGGCCGTCAGGGAAGTCGGAGGACGTCGAGTTCAGCAGAATCCGGGTCGACTCAAGGGTCGACGCCGCCAGAAATACAACGCGCCCGGCAAACTCGAGCGTTTCTCCGGTCTCACGGTCGATGACGCCCACCGAGGAAACACGACCGTCGCGATAGCCCAGGGAGTGCACAACGCTGTTGGGTCGTAACGTCATCCGGCCGGTGGCTCGCGCGGCAGGCAGCGTCGCGCTCAGACTGCTGAAGTACGAGCCCGTCCGACAGCCACGTTCGCAGGGGCCACAAAAGTGACACGCCTTCCGTCCATTGTGGTCTCTGGTCAGGACCGCACACCGACCGATGGTGAGCACACGCTCTCCACCATAGGCCCGGGCAATACCGTCCCGGACGTGTGCCTCTGCACACGACATCGCCATCGGTGGCAGAAATCGACTATCCGGCAGATGGGATAGCCCCAGCGCCTCACCCGAGACACCGATGAAGCGCTCCACGTAGTCATACCATGGCTCGATGTCGGCGTAGCGAATGGGCCAGTCGACCGCGATCCCGTCACGCGCGTTGGCCTCGAAGTCGAGATCGCTGAGGCGGTAGACCTGCCGGCCCCACATGATGGAACGCCCACCCACCTGGCGACCACGAAGGAAGAGAAACGGCGTATCCTCCGGCGTGGTGTACGGGTTCTCCACATCGTCAACGAAGAACGCAGATCCAAGCTCGTCGCATGCGTAACACTCGCGCTGGATCGCCTGCCGCTCTGCCAGACGCTTCCGGTCACCCATGCCCCGATATTTCATATCCCAGACCGGGACGTGCTCCGTGTAATCTCGACTGGGAATGATGTCGGGCCCGGCTTCCAGCACGAGGGTTTCCAGCCCCGCCTCCGTCAGTTCCTTCGCCGCCCAGCCACCCGTGATACCCGAGCCGATCACGATCGCGTCATACTCGTTCCTCATCGGCCAACCCCCGAAACTACGCAGCCTCCGAACGCTCCCGGCATAATACGATATCCGGTCTGGCTGGCTCCCGTCTCCGTCGTGAAATAACCGACGAGGACGAGACGCTTGAGCGTTGGGTAGAAGCCATCCGGCGCGGCATCGTCCGATCCAGGCTCCGGTAACTGTTCATCGAGCGCACGAATCAGCGCGAACTGTTGCTCGGCGCCGAGCTCCACGAAACCTGCGCCGAACCGGTCCGTTGCGACCAAATCGAGGGCTGACAGCCCTGAGTGGATCTCTTCAGCCTCAACGTCATCCATCCACTCGGACGTCACGAGATCGACGAATGCGGGGACAGCCACATCGGTGGCGCTCGGTGTGTCCGATCGTGGAAGGATGATGTCCGCGACAATACCGACGATCTCCAGCTCTCTTCGCGTCAGCGCGGCCGGCAAAAAGTCAGACGCAGTTCCCGAGCCGATCAGCTGCCGGGCTTGCAGGAGCGCCGAGACACGCTCCGGGGCCAAGGCGGGCAGAATGCTCGCGGTCGCCAGGGTGCGAATCGCTGTTCTTCGGTCCATTACGCTCCTCCGTCGGTGATCACGCAAGCTACGCTGCACGCCGCGGGTCTCGCATCCCTCCCCGGCGACTAGCGACCCGCGATTGACCGGACCGCGACCCTCCGGAACTGGATCGGGTGGCTTTCGCTCTGAAGCGCGATGTAGCCACCCGTGAGCATAAGGCCGAGCGCCGGTGCGCCATCCAGGCGCTCGCTCACCTCGCCGCCTCCAACCAATGCACCTTCGTATGCCATGACCGTATCCCCGTTCACGACATGCCGCACGGACCCATCAGCGTTTGATACAATAGCGACCGATACCCACGTGCTGTCGGGGATCGTCGGCGCCGCGGCGTTGATGCAGTGTTGGGTAACCAGCTCCCCAGCCATATCGACATGTGTCCCCGGGGTACAGACGTTGGCCGTCGGACGCTCCTCACCCGCTATGCCACCCAGGAACTGGACCTCGAGAGAGATGGGGAAGTCCTGGTCGACCCCCATCGTCTGTGGAGCCTGCGCGTGGAACATCACGCCCGAGTTCGAACGAGCCCATCCGGGTCCACCTGCGAACTGACGACCCACAAAGCGATACTCGACAAGGAGCTCGTACGCCTCGAACAGCTCTTCGTGAAAGAGATGTCCGAAGGTGTCGTTGAAACCTGTATCCGGGTCGTACTCGTCATATGACACGCTCAGGATCCCGTCCTCGACGCGGAAGGTGTTCCGGGCATCCTCACCCAGCTCCTCCCCTCTGATCTTGGGCACCCAACCGGTGAGATCACGTCCATTGAAGAGCTCGACCCAGGGAGCTTCAGCAGACACCAGCGCCGCATTCTCGCCATCAGGAGCGGGGCCACACGCGAAACATACGAGGGTTGCGGTAAGCGCCAGAGCCTTCGAGCGAGTGATCATGCGGGTCCGCATAAGGCACCCTGAGGCCAACACCCGTGGCTGTCTGCGGAGGGCAGTGGCCTCGGATCCGGCGCCCAGGTCACCGTGCTCCGTGAAAGTCCCGGAGCTGAGCCAAACTCGGTGCGGCTGATTCTTCGAAGGCCCGACTCTAGGAGGCGACGGAGGCCTCCGTGGTTGCCCCACCCCCACGATCTCTCAAGGTCGCCTGCCCAGGATCGAACACCTCTTGGTGATCTCCACTCGGGCGGGTCGGCATCGAACTCGCGCTCGACCGCAGCCGACGACCGAAACCTTGACTCCAGCTGCCACGTCCCGCGCAAACAAACAAGCAGGATGCCGTCGCGAGGACGTTCTACGGCCAGATCAGCGTTGTGCGGGGCGGCGGTGGACATGGAAGCTCAAACTGTGTTGCGGGCGCCAGATTGGCGAGTCTATAAGGAAGATCTCCGCCTCGCTACGCCCGTCGAGCCTTCCTCATGGCCCGAATATAGAGGGGCACCCGGTCCCACGTCTGCCGGTCCCGGTAATAACACCAGTGGTCGAGCGCTGTACGGCCGACAGCGAGCTTCTCGGGATCGCCGTAGAACGCTCGGACCTTCGAGTGAGGACCAGCCAGCCATCCGGGCACATATCGCTCACAGAGAAGCTTCACGTCCGTGAGCAGGTGCGTCAGTCCGTCACCGGTCGTCGGGCTCACCGTCTGGAACTCTTCACCGATGATCACCACCCCGTCGGCCGCACCGGCATCCCGTGTGCGACGGTACGTGGAATTGACCACCGTAATCGGGCTGGAGACGCTGACCGGACCCAGGTGGGCGTCGAGGCCTGGAAACCATGACGTCAGCGCCCCATCCATGGAGTTCGTGGCCTCAGACACAACGCGATCACCCGGGCGTTGCTGGGTAAACACATGAGCGCGAACCCGATCGCCGACGCGGAAGGTCGTCAGGAAGTCGACCCCGTCCGGGTTTTTGCCGAGGAAGTAGTTGAATCCCGTGAAGTCCGAGCTCAAGCCTCCGATATCGAAGCCGTAGGTCAGCGATCGGAGGCTGTTGTCGACCACTCGACTCAGGGACAGCCCGTCAGGGAGTCCGCCATGTCCCCCGGTTGCCACAACAACCAATCGCGCCGAAATCTCACGATCGTCGTCCAGCCCGACACGAGGCCGAACGGGATCCGGACGAATCCAGCGCACGGAGGCAGTCTCCACCCGCGACCCGCGCGCGGCGACGTCCCGCAGGCGAAGCACGGTCTCGTGCCAGGAAATGCCGTACTGCTCGACCGTATCGAAGTCCTGGATCCCACTGCCGTCATAGTTCCGGACCATGCCGATGGGAGGGGCAGCGGGCACCCGCTCGTCGAGTAATCCGAGGTCGCGAAGAAGGGCAGCCTGGTCAGGTTCGATCTTTTCGGCCTCGAGCGGGTTGGTGCGCGAGCGCTCACAGTCCAGCAAGAGCACATCGAGACCCTGCCTGGAGAGCGCCGAGGCCGCTAGCGAACCACCAAAACCCGCACCCAGAATGACAACGTCGGCTTCCAATCGCTTTGTGGACATCCTGTAGTCGTCCCCGGGATCTGTTCGTCAGACGCCGGCCGCGAAGACGCGCAGACCGGTGATCGGCTACGGCCAAGTTAGCGAAAAAAAGGAACCAGGATGAACGATCCGAGGCCTGATCAGAACTGGACCAGCCGGGTCACCTTGAACGTGAATCCCCGATCGATCACTGCAGTACCACCAGCCGCTGCCGCAGTTCGGCGTCGCTCCGAGAAGACCAGAAAGATGTCGCTGAGAGGTGCATGGATCAGGTTGAAGCGCACGTTCGTGAGTAGTTCCCGTTCCACCCTGTTGTATTGCACGAACGACGACAGGAACGTGCGCGTGTTGTAGCCGAACTGCATGCGAGCGCGGAAGAGGTCAGCGTCGATCGGGGTCCCAGCCAGCTCGATGCGATTCCGCTCCGCGCTCCCCTCCAGCAGCAGATGCTCATTGGGTCGGATCGTGACCGTACCAGACACAGAGGACCGATCACCGTCGAAGAATTCGCCAGTGCTGAACCGGACGTTACCCGACAGCAGGCGTCCACCGCTGGACGCGTAGCTGACAGAGACGACGTCGAAGGCATAGTCCCCCGCAGCCAGTGGAATGCCCAGGATCGTGCTCGTCTCGACAATACGCTCGTCGCGGCGTGAATAGTCGGCACTGAAGCGGCCACCGTCATTGGCGATCACCATCAGGCCCGGCTTGATCTCGCGACTCTCGAAGGTTCCTGCGGACGAGTAGTACTCGGACACGTCCAGGAACGGGTTCACCTCCATGAGCCAAGGGACCGGCCGCTGCAGATGCACACCGCCCGACGCGAACCACTGATTGACCGCCGTGCGACTCACGAAGCCGACCTCGGGCCGGAAGGCACCCCCGACATGCTTTCCCAGGACCGAAAAATCGAACACAGGGTCGCGCCATCCGACCTGTAGGGTACCGATCGAGCGGTCACCATCAGCCCCGGGATCATCCGTGAGGGCACCATACGCATTCACCTGGAGGCGATCGAAGCGGAAGTTCGCATCCAGCCCGGCCGCCCTCGAAAAGCTCTCACCGCTCGCGCCCGCGGTCGCCTGCCGGTTCACGAAGATGAAGCCGACGTCGGATCGTGTGAGAAGGCTTCGGCGAACACGGGCCACCGCGAAGTTCTCTGCCGGACTACTTCCATCGCGCAGCGTTTGCATCTCCATGAGCCCGACCTCATAGCGTCCGATGCGACCGGACAGACGAGCGCCTCCACCAATCGGCAACGGCTGGCGGGTGGCCGAAAGTCCGATGCGACGGGAGTGGAAGAGCTTGAAATTCCGAGGACTGGCTCCAGATCTGAACGTCCGCGTCGCGTCATCGGCGAACGTGAAGATCCCGTCATTCTCGAGGAAGAAGTCGCGCTTCTCTGGGAAGAAGAGTGAAAAGCGGGTCAGGTTGACCTGCTCCTCATCCGCCTCGACCTGGGAGAAGTCGGTCAGCGCCGTGAGGTCGAGAACGAGCCTAGGCGTGACAGCCCATTTTGCGTCGAGGCCGACGTCATACTCCCGGACGGCACCATCGAGATAGTCCTGCCCCTCGAGGTTCGAACCAGTGAAGAACGGTTTGATCTGAAGGTTCCGACCTGGCTCGAACGCCGGCAGGCCCTCGAGTGTGCCGGCCTCGGACATCCTGAAGACCCTGAACTGTCGGGGGATCGCCGCCCATGTCGCGTACTCGTTTCGGCGCCGCACCTGTCGGCTGAAGTTCAGTCCCCATGACTGTTCCCCCTCCCCTCGCGGGAAACGGAGCGTGGTCAGCGGGATGCGCATCTCCAGGATCCAGCCCTCGGCGAACGTACTGGTTTCGACCTCGTAGATGCCCTCCCACGCCGAGTTGATCGCCGCGCCGTCATTAAACGACTGAGCGTCCCATTTGGCCCCAGCCGGATTCGCACCAAAGACATAAGCGCTTTGCTTGTCTCGGCTCGCATCGATGGCGACACCGAATATGTCGGAGGCCTGAGGGCTGAAGTCCTGCTCGAGCCCGGCAGAGATCGCCCGGTGAGGCTCCGGGTCGTACAGGACCGCACCCATGTACAGCGCCTCGTCGTCGTAGATCATACGGATGACAGTGCGGTCCGGCGCGGGGAACCCTGCCTGGGGCTGGGTCAGCCAGAAGGTCCCGGTCGTGCTGTCAGCTACACTCCACGACGGCTCGTCCAGAAGACCATCCAGAATCACCGGGCCCTGGGCCCGAAAGGCACGAAGGCTCGGTCGTGCCAGGCTCTCCGGTGCCACAGGTCCGGATGAATCCGGGGCTTCCTGCGCATGGAGCTGGGGTGGAACTGCGAGTGCAGCCCACACTGACCCCACCGCGATCGCCGACCGAATCCTTACTCGTGAGGGTCGAAGGAGGAGCAGGACGTTGTCGATGATGGGTGTTCTCGTCGGATTCGCAGGTCAAGATCAGGGACACCGAGGTCGCGTACGGTGCTGACACGCTCTACCGGCATCTGCGTTCGCCGTCTCGAGGCTTCGTGGCGAGATGTTCAGCGGAATTGTACCGTGCGCAACCCGAGCGGCCACTCGCCGCAGTCGCATGATCTCCACGTAAGCAGGAACCCAT
>DGOW01000089.1:0-3924 GCA_002390225.1 Gemmatimonadales bacterium UBA4456
GACGGCATACGAGAAGCTGGCGTGCGTCGTGCTCGGGTGCCAACCTGCTTGGACCATGAAGAACACGATTCTGGAAGTATGTTGCGGGTCTGTGGACTTCGCCGCAGCGGCCGCTGCAGCGGGTGCCGATCGGATTGAACTCTGCGACAGCCTCGTCGAGGGTGGGACCACACCGAGCGTTGGGGCTGTCCAACTGGCCGCCGCCCGCTTGATGGTACCTGTGATGGCCATGGTGCGACCCAGGGGAGGTGATTTTCTGTATTCACCCCTCGAGTTTGAGGTCATGCTCCGTGACGTGGACGCGCTCGCCAACGCGGGGGCGTCCGGTCTGGTGTTTGGCGTCCTCGATGCCGATGGCCGCATCGATGTGAATCGCGTGCGTCAGTTCATTGAGGCGGCCGGCCCGCTGCCCGTCACCTTCCACCGGGCCTTCGATCTTTCCCGTGACCTTGAGGATAGCCTCGATACGCTGGCGGAGCTGGGCGTCGCTCGAATTCTGACGTCGGCAGGAGAAGCCTCGGTTCTGGAGGCGTTGGATCGGCTTTCTGCTCTTGTCGAGCAGGCCGGCAGTGCGCTGGTCGTCATGCCGTGTGGCGGCATTCGGCCACACAACATCGAACAGGTGGTGGCTGTCCCCGGGGTGACCGAGGTACACATCGGGGCAACTCGACGACGGGCCAGCGACATGAAGTACCGCCGCGAAGGCGTCCCTATGGGCGGCCACTACACGCCGAACGAGTATGTCGTGGAGGTAGCTGATGCAGAGCGGATCACGGCGACAAAATCACGACTCGCGGATGCGCGCGCGCCCCACCCTGCGGGGGTCATCGATGCCTGACCGATCGGGCGTGCTGACGAGGCGTGAGTTCATGGCGGTCTCCGGTGGGGCAGTGGGCGTACTGGCCACGTTTGGAGTCGCCGGCTGCAGTCCGACCCAGGGTCAGGCGAATGCAGATGTGCCGCTGCTGACGGATCGGCCGCTTCTGACCGAGTGGGCTGACGGGATCCTGCGGATGGAGGCGCCGGCGCGTGAACTTCCGGTCGCCTACGTCTCGATGGCGCATCGACAGGTGTTCGTCGATCAGGACTTCCGGGACCGTGCGAGCTGGCTCCTGCGCGCGCACATATCAGTGAGCACCTGGCACTGGAGGATTCCGCTGCCGGGAGACGGCGAGGGAGTCCCGATTGCACCCGGTGACGAAGCACGAGAGTTCGAAGAGCTCTCGATCCGTGAGTGGGATCCGGCCATGGCCCCGGCTATGGATGACATCCGTATTCGGCGAGGGCGGTCCGTAATTCGCCGGGTCGCTCTGGACTGTGTAGAGCTCGCCGGTGTGCGCACCGTCGATCTCGAGGCTTCGCAGTCAGGCGTCGACGCACGGCCCTTGGAAGCCTGGTTGCGAGGTGGTCCGCTCGATGTCGTCGTCTCCGACGAATCAACCGGCGATACAATGCGCGAGGACTTCCACCTGCTCGGTACGGCCCTGCGGTTCCAGGGGAGGACGTGTACAGGAACGGGTGAAGTGGTTCAGATCGCGGGGTGGGCGGCACGACCGGACGACGATGCGTCACCGGCAGCCCAGCGGTCCATGGAACGGTCCCCGGGCTGAGCCTCGACAGGACCTTCCGTGCCTACCAGCGTCGCGCCCCACGCGATGGTCGGCGCCCGAATCGTGAACGACTCTCGAGCGCGAGCAGCTTCGTAAGCATCAGGGTCGGGTCCAGATGAGAACGACCGAGGATCTCGGCCGCCTCGTCCGGGGAGAGCGGCGTCTCTTCCCCGAGCGTGACGGAAGTCTCGCTTTCACCCTGAGCCGGCGGGTCCTCGGCTCGCTCGTCTTCTTCCGCATCCGGCACGTTCACCGATCGGGTCACAACGTCGGCCTCGACGGCTCCTTCGGTGATTTCCCGTCCACTCCGACGCTCCTGGGCACTGACTGAATCGAGCAGTCGAAGCGCCATCGCGAGATTCCACTTTGCATCATTGTCCTCGGGGCGGAGGCGAAGCGCGAGCCGGTTGGCCTCGACTGAGGCCGCAGCGTGAATCCGGACCGAGTCAGCAACCTCCGCGTAGAGCGCTCGATCGAGCCGGAGCACGCCCGTGTTGTAGTGTGCGAGCCCCTTGACCTCGGGGTCTGGCGAGAGCGTTGCCCTGGTGAGCTCGTCCTCCGCACCGGGAGCGTCGCCTTGTGCCAAAGCCGTCCCGAGGTTGTAGCGCAGCTCCGCGTTGACCGCGTCCAGCCGGGTTCGTTCGGCGTAGACGTCTGCAGCCTCTCGGTACTCGCCCGCCCGTTGCAAGCGATTCCCGCGTTCGAGGCTACCGCGCTCCGTGGTCCAGGCGAACACGAGTCCACTCGCGGCGATCACGCCGACTACGATGCGCGTCCACCATGTGCGAGTCATGGCCGTCTCCGGAGCGCGATGCCGGTGTCGAGGAATGCATCCAGGATTAGCAGCAAGAGCCCGGTCAGGATCAGCCAGACGGTCAGATCGCGCGTCGGCTCTACGGCGGAGTCTGTACCGCCCGACAGGGTGCGGAGGTCGGAGATCAGCGAGCCGATTCCGTTTTCGCTGTCGATCTCATGAAAGGCGCCTCGACCGACGTCCGCGATCTGTCGAAGCATGCCTTCGTCGTATCCCGCCACCACTGGTGAGCCCGAGCCGTCGAGGAGCAGGGCGGTGGAGCCCGTGAGTGTCAGGGGAGACCCTGAAGCTGTTCCGATGCCACCCGCCCAGACCATGATGCCGGCTTCGACGGCGGCCCGGGTCGAGGCGATCACGGCATCAGCCCCGTCGTGGCTCTCACCGTCGGACACGACGAGCAGGATCGAGATGGCATCGGACTGGGCGCGTTCGCCCCATTCTGCAACGGCGTCGTCGATCAGGACGCTGAGTGAGGTGCCTTGATCCCGCGAGTTCACCAGATCAGGAATGAGCCACGGCGCGAAGAAGTTCACGACGTTCCCGTCGTCAGTCAGCGGGACCAGTCGGTAGGACCAGTCGGCGAAGACACTCAGAGCGACCCGTTCGGCGACACCCGCCTCGACAACGTCCTCGACGAGACGCTGTGCCCACGAGACCCGGCTCGGCTCAACATCCGTCCCGGTCATCGATTGCGAGACGTCGACGGCGATTAGAAGATCCACCGGTGTTGTGGGGGTCTCCTCCGGGCCCTCCGGGGCGACGCCCGCGGTGACGGCGACGAGAGACCCGATGGCGGTCAGGCCCGCGATGAGACGGATCGCCGGGAATCGTTCTAGCCGCCGCCCCGCCAGGCGCAGCGCGGCCTCTGGCCCACCGTACGCGTCGACGAGGCGAACGCCCCTCCGCCATTGGCTCAGGAGCGCGAGCGCGACGACGAAACAGAGGGCCGGGGCCAAGCCGATCAGATCGGGACGCTCGAAGGTCACGGCAGCACTCCCAGCGGAGAGCCACGCAGAGCGATCGCCACAACTGCGAGCGAGAGCCCGATGAGAGCGAGGAGCCAGCGGTAGGGGGTAGCCTCGATCCGCTGGATCGTCGCCTCCGAGGGCTGAACACGCCGATCGATCTCTTCGTAGATGGCGCTCAGGGCGTTCACGTCTGTCGCCTGGAAGTACTCGCCTCCGGTGATGCGAGCGGCCTGCGTCAGTACGGTCTCCATCGCGTTCTGGTCCCGGCCCCGCTCCTGTCCGATCGCAACCGGGTAGATGGTGACTCCGACCGCAGCCGCTGCACGTGCGGCCAGGTCCGGCATCACGCCGGCTTTGTTGTGTGCCCCGTCTGTGACGAGAATCAGAATCTTCGACTCGTGGGGCGTGTCTTCGAGGAGCCCGGCCCCAGCCGCGATCGCCCCGGCGATATCGGTTCCGTCGGTAAGCAGGCCGACCTCGAGTTGTTCGACTGCGTCCAGGACGACGTACCCATCATGGGTGAGTGGCAGGG
>DGOW01000089.1:3942-6437 GCA_002390225.1 Gemmatimonadales bacterium UBA4456
AGCGCCTCGCCGGCGAACGCAACCAGGCCGATGTCGTCATCACGCGCGTCGATGAACGACATGGCAGTCGTTTTCGCTACATCGAGTCGACTGACCCGTGCACCCATGTCCTCCGCCCACATCGATGTCGACAGATCGAGCGCGAGCGCGATGCCGACACCTTCTTCCTGAGGGTCATCGAATACGCGGACGGCCTGGGGCCCGGCCAGTGCTCCAATCAGTGCGGTGAACGAGACGAGCCTGAGAAGGAGTGGGAGCCATTGAAGCCAGCTTCGTCCCGTGGCGCGACCGAATCCATCATCAGACGCCGCCATGGTGAGTGCCGCCCTCGGCCCGGGTCGCAGGAGCACCGCGAGTGGAAGGAGGGCTGCCAGCAGGAAGAGCCAGCGTGGCTGGGCGAAGTCGAGCGTCATGGAGATGATGTCCCCTCGATCCAGCTGCGCACTTCGCCGACCTCACGCTCGGCGTCATCGGCTGCTGGTCGGTCGCCGCCGAACTTCACTTCTTCAGCGTGTCCCATAACGCCCGTCAGAGCATCGACCTCAGGGATCGACGTGAAGTCCGAACGCTGCGTCGCCCTCTCCAGGTCGGTCATCAGCTCGGTGCTCGTCTGAGCCGGACCCCAGCGCTGATCGAGCACTTCGACGAAGCGCCGTGTGATATCGCTGGCCTGCGTATAGAACCTCCGAACGTCGCCCTGACGGTGGAGGCCCTCCGTCAGGAGCGCATCGAAGGCGGCGAGCGCCGCAAGACGAGGATCTGGCGGTGGCAGGGGACGGTCCCGCACGCTGATCCACACCGCGCGACTCGACGTGAACACGACCCATGCGAGAAGCGCTCCGAAGAGCAGGAGAAGCATAGTCGCTGGCCAGTGGCGAGCTCCACCAACGACATCGGCAACGGGTCGTGGCTGGACACCGTTCGACGCGTCCTCGATCTCGAGGACCGACGCGACCCAGAGCGGTTGGGCTGGAATCATCAGGAGGCGAGCCGAGGGCGTCGCGGACGGCTCCCCTTGAAGTGCAGTCCAGTCCCCGACCAGTTCTCCATCGGTTGAGAAGTCGGCTCGCACGGCCTCGCTGCTCCGGGCAACGAAGATCGGGAACTCAGGCACAGCGATTCCGCCTACCTGAAAAGCGATCAGCGGATAGGTGACCGTGAGCCGGGATCCTCCGTCCGATTGGGACTCGATCGACCAACGGACGGATTCGAATGACTCGAAATTGGATGTGTCGAGGGAGTCGGGAACGAAGAGGATCGTACCCTCAGGAAGGTCGACGACGAACGAGAGGTCGACGAGGTCGCCGATGCTGACGGTGTCGGCCGTCAGATTGATCTCGGATACGGAGACGGTATTCCCGTCCTCCTGCGCGCGGGCTGGTATGGCCACGATCACGGATGCCAGAAGGACGACCGCCACAGAGCCGCGGAGCCCGGTCATCGCTGGACCCTCGCGCGGCGCCGGAAGAAACCGATCAGGGGCAGCAGATACTCCTTGCGCGCGTCGATGTCGATGACATCGAGCTGCAGGTCTCGAAACAGCTCGCTCATGCGCTCGCGCGCCTGCTCCGCATGCGCGTTCCATGCCTCTCGTACCTTACGCCGACTCGTGTTCACGACTCGTCGTTCACCGGTTTCGGGGTCGTCGACGGCGAGCATCCCGACCCTCGGCAACTCACTGGCCGCTGGGTCGGTGAGCCGAATCGGCACCAGATCGTGGTACCAGGCGAGCTTCCGTGCCGATCGCGTCAGCTCGGGGTCGGTGGTGTCTCCCGTGAGGAAGTCACTGATCAGAAAGACGGTCGTTCGCTGGCGGAGCACTTTGTCCGCATATCGAAGCCCCGTGGAGAGGGCTGTCCGACGACCTTCCGGTTGGTAAGCGAGCAGCTCGAGGACAAGCCGCATGGCGTGCCGCCGGCCCGTGTCCGGCGGGATGAAGTGCTCCACCTGGTCGGTCACGAGGAGCAGGCCGACTCGGTCGTTGTTCGCGGTCGCGGCGAGAGCGAGAATCGCGGCGATCTCCGAGGCGACAATCGCGTTCTGCTTTACCCCGGTGCCGAACGATTTCGATGCGGAGAGGTCGACCATCACGAGCGCGTTGAGCTGTCGCTCCTCGACGAACTCCTTCACGAAGAGCCGGCCGCGCCGCGCGGTCACGTTCCAGTCGATCGAACGGACATCGTCACCCGGCTGATACTCCCGCACGTCGGAGAACTCCAGGCCGCGTCCCTTGAAGATCGAGTGATACTCACCGGAGAAGAGTGACTCGACGAGGCTTGCGGTCGTCAGCTCAATGCGCTTGAGCTGCGCGGTGACCTCTGGGCTGAAGACGTGGTGCGGATCGGTCGACATCAGGGTGTGGGTACGGCCTCGAGAACACGGGCGATCAGTTCATCGGATTTGATACTGCGTGCGTCCGCCTCATAGGTGGTGCGGAGTCGGTGACGCATGACCTTCGGCGCCATCGCCTTCACGTCGTCGGGCAGGACATAGTC
>DGOW01000089.1:6512-16569 GCA_002390225.1 Gemmatimonadales bacterium UBA4456
GACGGCTCGCGGGTCGCGAACGTCAGCTCGACGATGTAGTCGAGTACGTCGTCTTCGAGGCGAACCTCGGCCACGGCCTGCCGAGCCTCTGCGATCTGGTCCACCGTGATGACCGTTTCCACGGGGATCGGCGTACCCTTGGCTACGCGACGGACGATCTCCCTCTCTTCGACCCGGTCCGGGTAGCCAATCTCCAGCTTCATCGCGAAGCGGTCCAGCTGAGCTTCGGCCAGTGGATACGTGCCGTGCAGTTCGACCGGGTTCTGGGTCGCGAGGACCATGAATGGGTTCTCGAGGTGAAACGTCTCCCCTGCGATCGTGACCTGCCGCTCCTCCATCGCTTCGAGCAGGGCGGCTTGCACCTTGGGCGGGGCGCGGTTGATCTCGTCGGCGAGGATGATGTTCGAGAAGATCGGGCCCTTCTGGACCTTGAAGTCGCCGGAGGACTGATCGAACACTGGTGTCCCGACGATGTCCGTGGGCAGCAGGTCGGGCGTGAACTGGATCCGTCGGAATCCGGTGTGGATCGCTTCGGCCAAGGTCCTCACCATCAATGTCTTGGCCAGACCGGGAAGACCTTCGAGCAGGATGTGCCCTCCGGTCAGTAGCGCAACGAGCAAACCCTCGACGGCTTCATTCTGACCGACGACGCGTTCATGAACAGCGTCCGAGACACCTGTGAGAATGTCTGTGCCCGCTCCGGCAGTCTCTTGCTCCACACCTTGCTCCATCATCGGGGTCCGCCGCCGGTCAATGGATCTCCCATCACCGGCTGCGAGGGCGTCGAAGCACGCGCGGCTGCTAGCCGTTTACTTCGACAAGGCCCGACAATGTCCCGTTGGCGGAGGGTACACGCCAGAGGGGTTCAGTCTCCGGCTGGAGCGAGTGCCTCCACAGGTGGAGGAGTGTCGTCCATGACAGGGCGGCGAGCCTTGAACCACTGAACGATCCGCTCCTCCTGAACGGCGAGAGCCGGCACCACGACCATGATCAGAAGAGTAGCGAAGAGAATCCCGAATCCGAGGCTGACGGCCGTCGGAGCCAGGAACTGAGCCTGAATGCTCCGCTCGAAGATCAGGGGTGAAATGCCGAGGAAGGTCGTAAGCGAGGTAAGGAAGATGGGACGGAATCGCTGGCGTGCCGCGTTGAGGAGCGCGTCCTCGAGGGGGTGACCCTCAGCTTTTTCGGAATTTACGAAGTCCATGAAGACCAGCGTGTCGTTCACGACGACGCCGGTGAGGCCGATGATGCCGAACAGGCTGAACAGGCCAACCGGTACGCCGACCACCGCGTGACCGATGAGTGCGCCGATGATGCCGAATGGAATCGCCGACATGATGACAAGCGGCTGCACGTAGGAGTTCAGTGGAATCGCCAGCAGGGCGAAGATCCCCAGGAGCGCGAGCAGGAAGCCGCGTCCCAGTGACGCGAACGTGTCATCCTGCTCCGCTCGCTCTCCCCCCAGGCTAAACGAGACGTTGGGGTGACGGGCACTCAGCGTCGGGAGGACGACACGCTCGAGTTGACGGTTCACTTCGTCGGTGGTGACCACGGTTTCGTCTGCATCTGCGGTTACCGAGACGATCCGCTCACCATCGCGACGGGTGATGCTCGTGGGCGTGCTCCCGAGTGAGACCGTCGCAACCTGTTCGAGCGGTACGCGGGTGCCCTGCGGCGTCGAGACTCGGAACGACAACAGGTCGGCGATCGCGTCCCGCTCGGTCTCGGGGAGACGGACGTAGACGGGGACTTCCTCACCGTCACGCTGAAGCCGCTGGACCTCAGACCCGAAGAAGGCACTTCGCACCTGGTTGGCCAGTTCGTCGAGGGTGATGTCGAGCGAGCGCGCCTCGGGGCGCAGATCGAGCTGGAACTCCTGCTCACCGAGATCGTCGGCGGTCAGGATGTCGAAGACACCCGTGAAGCGCTCCAGTTCGAGGGCCACATCAGCCGAGGCGATATCGAGTGCCTCTGTGTCGTCGGACGCGAGCTGCACCGCAATCGCTTCAGCAACCCGGAAGAAGTCCGATGTGATCGTGAATGAGCGAACCCCGGTCAGCTCCGGCAACTCCTCACGCCACGAGGTCTCGAACTGTGACGGGGTAAACGCGCTCACCTCGGGGTTCGGCAGCTCCACCGTGAGCGAGGCGCGATTCGATGCGGAGCCGCGGGGTGTGTCGGTCTGTCCCGGCCCGCCCCCACCCCCACCAGCGCCACCGACTACGCTGTAGAGGTTCCGGATTGGCGCGGGATGGTCCTCGGGCAGCTCCGCAGCAAGGCGCTCACCCGCACGTAGAACGGACGCCTCAATCTCCGCGATCGCCTCGAGGGTGCGCTCTACTGGCGTGCCCGGGGGCATCTGCAGACTCGCGACAACGGTTTCCCCCTGGATGGACGGCAGGAAGGAGAAGGGCAGGCGCCCTCCGGCAATGAGACCGAGGCAGAGAAAGATCGAGGCCGTCGCCCCGGACATGATCACGGAGGGGTTGGTAATGCTGTATCGGACTGCTCTGGTGAGCGGCCCGTTCACGAAACGCTGAAGGCTTGCATCGACGCGCGCCCGTGCGACACCGATCGCGCGCACTGCAGCGTTTGGGCGACGCGTTGCCGAGTCGTCGTGCGAGAGGTGCATCGGGAGGATGAAAATTGCCTCCACCAGCGAGAGGATGAGCACCACGATGACCACGAGAGGCAGGTCGATCAGAAGGCGTCCGAGCGTGCCCTCGATAAAGAGGAGGGGCGCGAACGCGACGATGGTGGTCAGTACGGCGAAGACGACGGGTCTGGCGATCCGGATGGCCCCGACCTCGGCCGCCTCGAGCATCGATCGCCCTTTTTCACGCTCGGCGAAGATGTTCTCACCCATCACGATAGCGTCGTCGACGACAATGCCGAGTGCCAGGATGAACCCGAACAGGGAGATCGTGTTCATGGTCACCCCTAGTGGGGCAAGCAGCGCGAATGCACCGATGAACGAGATGCCGATCCCGAACGCCGTCCAGGCAGCGAGCTTCAGGTCGAGGAAGAGAGTGAGTGCGATCAGGACGAGAGTCAGTCCGAGAATTCCGTTCTTGATCAGGAGCTTGAGACGCCCACCCAGTACGGTGGACTGATCCTGCCATACGGATGCAGTTACCCCGGTGGGGAGCTGCTCAGAGAATCCATCGACGTACGCGTGCACAGCGTCCGCCACCTCGAGGACACTCTCTTCGCCGACGCGGTAGGCGGTGAGTACGACGGCTGGCTCGCCGTTGAATTTGGCAGCCAGGTCGGAGTCGGCGAATCCGTCGGTGACCGTGGCGATGTCGCTCAGGCGAACCTCTGTCCCGTCAGGCTGACCGAGAATGACGATGTCCTCGAAGTCCTTGGCTGTCTCGTTTCGACCCTGGGTGCGAAGGAGAACGCGGCCGTTACGCGTCTCGATCTCTCCACCCGAGAGCTCAAGGCTTTCCCGTCGAACAATCGTGGCCAGCTGTCCCAGGGAGAGACCGTATGCGTCGAGGATGTCGGAGGAGACTTCGATCGATAGCTCGTAGGCTCGCGTGCCGGAGATCTGAACGTCCGAGATCGGGCCGAGCGCGATCAGGTCGTCTCTCGCCTCTTTAGCGAGCACCTTGAGCGCTCGCTCGTCGACGTCACCCGAGACCACCAGCTGGATGACCTGTGACCGGGGGGAGGCAAGGTTCACGATCGGGCGCTCGATCTGAACCGGGAAGGTCCGGATGCGGTCGACCGCCGACTTCACCTCGTCGAGAACCTGCTGCTTGTCGATTCCACTTCGGAGCTCGGCGGTCACCACGGCCAGGTTCTGCGACGCGGTCGCGTTGACCTCCATCACCTCGTCAATCGACTCGAGAGCAGATTCGATCGGGATCACGATCGCGTCTTCAACCTCGACCGGTGACGCGCCCGGATAGGCGACCGAGATATTGATCAGGTCGGGTGAGAATTCAGGGAAGACCTGTTTGCGCAACGAGGTCACACCGAATGCGCCCGCAACCAGGATGAACACCATCAGGAGGTTGGCGGTCACTCTATTGCGGATCATCCACGTGATGGCGCCGCTCACTGGCCACCTCCGCCGATTGCCATGCTGTCGGAATCAGTGAGCTCGCCGGGGCGGATCTCGCCGTCCTCACCCAACTCCGTGCGACCGCTCGAGTCATCTGATTCCTCAAAGCGCACCTTCATTCCTTCTGTCATGACCGGGAGGGGGCTCATGACGATACGTGTGGCGGACGCCATATCTGCCTGAATGAAGACGGTATCCTGGATCTCCTGGATGACGCGGACCGGTCGCGTCACCAGAGTATGATCATCAGTAACGGCCCACACGGCTGGACCGTCACGAAGGGCGCCGCGCGGAACGGCGTAGTGGGCCTCGATCGCTCGACCGACGATGTCGGCGCGCACGTAGGAACCGATGAGGAGCGGCGGTCGCTCATCTACGGCGTTGAACGGGGACGGAACGCGGATCACGATCTCCACGGTTCGGGTCGTCTCATCGAGTGCCCCTGAGGCATGCTCCACAAAGCCATCCCAGTCATACCACGTGCCACCGAAGTCAGCCCGAACCGTGGCGGAAATCCGATTTGCGTCGGTCTCATCCCAGAGATCGTCGACGAGTGCAGCCTGTCGGGTACTCAGTGAGATGTCCACCTCCACGGCGTCGGTCCCATAGATCTCGGCGACGGCCTGGCCCGGCGAGATGAATTGGCCCACATCGACCGACTCTGAACGGACACGACCGGAAAAGGGCGCGATCAGGACGGATCGAGTCAGACTCAGTTCGGCGTCAGCGAGCTGGGCCTCGGCCCTTTGCAGGGAAGCTTCAGCCGCTTCGTACTGTGGCTGCTGACGAGCCAGCTGAGCGGCGAGGCTGGTGTCAGCCGGGGCATCAGAGCCGAGTCTGCGTCGCAATAACTCGTACTCGCGCTGGGCGATGTCCTGGTTTTGAGCTGCCAGCGCGACGTCCACACGGCGTTGTTCGACCTCTGCCTGGGCGATTGAAACGGCGTTCTGGTAACTTCGATCGTCCAGCTTGAGGAGGATGTCTCCCGCAGAAAATGCGCCCCCACGAGCGAGTTCGGGCGAAACCATGACGACCCGACCACCGACTTCCGCGGACAGCGTGATCTCCGACGTGGGACGAACGGTCCCGGTCCCCTTCACCACCAGGGGTGTCGTGCGGGGCATGAGCACCTTGGTGGTGATCATAGGAGCGAGCCGTGGCGTTGCTACGCGCTCGGGGGTTGGGCGGCTGATCACGAGCACCAGCGCAGCGACAAGACCACCTGTGACAATGAGCACAGGCAGAAGAATCGCCCGGAATGAGCGGGTTCTGGTCATCGAAGGTCTCCTTCGGAGTCCTGTGCGTCCGCAGGCTCGGCAATCCAGTTTCCGCCGAGCGCGCGGTGTACGTTGAGGCGGGCGGTCGCGAGTTCACGATCCGCGGAGGCTTGTGTGTCCTGCACGTTCAGAACGGTTCGTAACGCATCGAGGTAGCCGATGTAGTCGCCGACTCCCTGCGCCGCACGAAGGAGAGCGACCGCTGCGGACGACTCCGCGACGGCCAACTGCTCGTCGAGGACGAGCTTCCGCTCGCGCTGTGCATTGAATGCGGCGATCGCGGCGTCTACTTCCTGGAACGCCGTGAGGACCGAGCGTGCATAGCGCACGGCTTCCTGCTCATAGCGTGCTTCGGCCGCCGCCTGATCAGCTTTGAGGCGACCACCAGAGAAGATCGGAGCGGTGAGCGACGTGACGAAGTTCGTGAACCACTGGTCTGCCCGGATCAGGTCTGACAAATCAGAACTCTGGGTCCCGGTGGAGCCGGTCAGGTTGATCGCCGGGAGTCGCGCCGCCTTCCGTTCGCCGACGCGCTGTCGGGTCGCTTCCAACCGGAACGCCGATGCCACCAGATCCGGCCGCCCTACGAGGATGTCCGACGGAAGTCCGGCCGGGATTGGATCGAGACTCACGAGCGGGAGCGTTGCGCCAGCGAGCAGCGGCTCAAGCTCCTGCGGATAGCGCCCGAGAAGGACGGCGAGTCGTCCTCTTGAGGCTACGATCTGGCTCCCGAGCAGGGGGAGCCCCGACCGTGTGGCATTCAGGTCCTGCTGGATCTGATACAGTTCGATCGATGTGACGACCCCGCGCTGGTACCGATCCTCGGTCAGGGAGAGGCGCTCTGACAGAATGTCCACGACCTCGGTGAGGATCGTCTCGCGGGCGACGAGCTCGCGGATCTCGAAGTATCCCGCGATGGTCTCGGCTGCGACTGAAATCTGGATGGTTCGGGCGTCTGCGCCTGACGCCAAGTAGTCGGCGTAGGCTGCGCGACGTCCACTGCTCAATCGGCCCCAGAAATCGAGTTCGTACGCAGTGCCGAGGCTTATACCGAAGGTTGAGAAGGTGAAGCGATTCGGTCGGTCTGGGAGGTTCGGGTCATCATCTGCCCCGTCGCCACCGAAGATGGCCCCGAATTGTCCGGCGTTGGCCGGCTGACTGAAGCGTGAGGCATCGGTTCCTGCCGTGATGGACGGAAAGAGAGGAGCCCGTGCGATCCGATACTGGGCTCGGACCTCCTCGATTCGGGCCGTAGCCTCGCGAATGTCGAGATTCGACTCGAGTGCGGCTCCCACGAGGGCGTCCAGTGTCCCGTCCTCGAAGGTGGTCCACCAGGACATGTGGTCCGGGGAGGCTCTGTTCGGGGCTGGCGTCGAATCAGTGTACGCCTGCGGCATCCGTTCAACCGCGGGAATCTCTGCGGGGGACGGTGCGAGTGAGCAGGCGGTGACGATCAGGACGATGGCTGACGCACACAGCAGTCCGGAGAGTCGCGCGAGCGCGGAAAGCATATTCATTCCAAGCCAATTTATTGCACAATATCAGATCCAAGTAACAATAAAACTTGAACAAACATTGTACAACGGGTCAGTGCGGGTCTCCGCTGACCTCCTGGCATCTCTGGATCCTGCCCAACCTCGAGTCAGGTCGGCCGGGTAATCATCCGCTGCGAGCGTGCCAGGCTGCAAGGACCTCGACTTCGCGCTCCGCTGATAGACCCGACCGGAAGTTCTGCTGGCGCTCGAGCGGCCTGGAGTAATGGTACTCGAGCGTCGCAGACGCGGTGTCTGCCAGTGAGCGGAACGTCAGGCCGGCCTCGACCTCGGGCGTGAGGTCAAAGCGAGCAAAGCCCTCGTTTCCTTCGACCGGAGGACGCCAGACCGGCATCTCGGCATACGGGCGGATGCCATGCTCAGCGAGGAATTCCCTGGGTACCCAGGTGAACGACGTCTCCGCGCTGGTCACGGCTCGGATGCCGTACAAGAGTTCGGCCATGGGCCTTGGCGTGTGGGGACCCACACAGTTGAACTCACCCATGGTCGCGTCCTCCGCCAACTTCACCGTGAAGTCCGTGAAGTCACGCACATCGATGATCTGGACGGGATCGGTCCCGTCCCCAGGGGCGAGAACCTCGCCCCCACGGTCGATTCGGACAGGCCAGTACGTGAATCGGTCGGTCTCGTCGCCCGGACCGATGATCAGACCGGGTCGGAGGATGGTCGTCCGCCCTGGCATCATCTGCTGGACGATACGTTCCATTTCGGCCTTGCCAAGACCGTAGGGAAGACGCTCCTGATCGCGCGGCACGTCGGCCGTCTCGAATGTCCAAGTGGGCGCGTCCGCAGTCATGGGCACACGACTTACGTCCGCATACGCCGACCTCGACGATACAAACATGAATTGATCCACGGAGTCCGTGAGCGCCTCGGTGGCCAGCTCGATCCAGCGGCGATTGTTCGTCGCATTGTCGATCACGACGTCCCACCGTCGTCCGCTCAGCGAGGAGTAATCCCCGTTGCGATCCCCGACCAGCGTCTCGAGGTACGGAAACATGTTCCGACCCGAACCCCGGTTGAACAGTGTGACGCTATGACCGCGGTCCAGGGCCGAGCGCACCTGGAATGGCCCGATGAAACCTGTCCCTCCCAAGATCAGAATGTTCAGGCGTCGAGGTGCCTCCTGAACGATGCGAGCGCCCCAGTGATCTGCAGGTCGGAGTGGATCGACATCGGATGGTGCCCCGGCCGCTGGCGTAGCATCGAGCGCGTGCGCGGCCAGCGCCCCGCCAGCCGACAGCTTGAGGAAGCCTTTGCGGGTCAGGCTCATCAGGCCCCAGCGCCGGCGGACATCGTCTTCATAATGTCTTCAAACGCGTTCATGAAGCGACCCATCTCTTCCTCGGTACCGATGGACACACGGAGGTGATCGAGCATTGGCGGGAAGTCACGACCCACGGCGACACCGCGCTGACGGAACGCCTGCCGGATCGGCGCGACCGTCTGACGCAGGTTCACCATGAAGAAGTTCGTCTGCGACGGGATGCTCTCGTACCCGAGACTCTGAAGGTCCGAGATCGTCTGCTCACGCCAGTGGCGGTTATGCGCCAGCATCCGATCAGACGCAGGGGCATCATCCATCGACGCCACGGCACCCCAACGGGCGAGGGCGTTCACGCTGCCGGTGCTGTACGGCCGCATCTCCTGAATCATGTCCGGGGGAGCGATGGCAAATCCGATCCGCATCGCTGCCATGCCGTAGATCTTCGAGAACGTCCGGGCGATCACGACGCGACGTCCCTCTCGCACGTACTTGAGGGACTCTTCATAGGCCGGATCCTCGACGAAGTGGTGATACGCTTCGTCGATCAGAACCGGAATGTCTTCGGGGATGTTGTCGAGCAGATAGGCGATCTCGTCCGCTGTGACCGTGACGCCCGTCGGGTTGTTCGGGTTGCACAGATACACAAACCCAACGTCGCGCGCATTTTTGTTCGTGACATCGACCATGCGCTCGATGTTCTGTCGGTAATTCGATTCGAGCGGCAGAAGGATCGTCTCGGCATCGATTCCGGTCGCATGAGCGTAGACCGAGCCATACGACGGCTCGACTCCGACGACCTTCTTGTCGTGGGCGAGCCAGGTCAGACCGACGACGTCGAGGATTTCGCCAGAGCCCGCCCCCATCATGACATGGTCTCGCGAGACGTCGTGAGCATCGGCAATGCGCTGCTGGACGTTGTTGTCCGGATAGCCGTAACGCATTGAATACTTGAATGCGTACGTCATCGCCTCCCGCGCCTTCTCGGACGGACCAAACGGGTTCTCGTTCGACGAGAGGTGCGCGAGCGCATCGTATTCGTCGACCTGGGATTGCGGCGCGAGGTGCATGGGGGCGCCGCCTGGCAGATACCGGATGCCACGCTCCGTGGCTCTGCGCACTCGCGCTTCTGCCACCTGAGGCGTGAGGCCCATCGTACCAAGCGTGGCTGCCGCGGTGGCTCCACCGATGAAGTGCCGACGAGAGACGTTACTGCTCATGACGTATTCCTCCTGACTGTCCCAGGCCCGACGGCTAAATCCGAACGGGTCCCGTGAAGTCAGAATCCCGTCTGTGGGTGAGTTGCGCAACCGACCCGGTGTTGGACGGGCGTGGTGAGCTCCTGCGCTCGCACTCGTTTCTCTGTCCGTGACGCAGCGCGTTTACCAGAGAATGACCTGGTACCCGTCTTGTTGAAGGACCGTCATGGCTGTCATCGCACTGAGCGCGAGCTGGACACCGGGCAGTAGCTGGCCGGCGTCAATTCCGCGCGAGCCGGCCGTCTGTCCGCAAAGAATGACCTGTCCACCCCCGGCGATGATTTCTGCGATGAGATCCTTGTTCGGGTTGTCGACGCCATGTGCTGCCTGGTAATACTCGTCCCTCAGCAGCTCCAGCGAGGCGCCTCCGTGGACGACGCCAGCGACCCGAACGTTCTCCCCGGGCACGCCCGCGCGCGCATGCATGTTCAGGTAGCGCGCCATCGTATTGAGATTCTGGTTCGGGCGCTCAGGGCTTCCCGCAGGTGCCCTGAGCTCGAAGACCGCCTTGTACATCCGGTCCATCGGGGTCTCGAAGGTCGGGTTGGCGACCCTGTAGGTCGGTCCACCGGCATTCACGACCGGGCCGGTCGTGGCCTGGCTGGTCTGGCTGGCCTGGCTAGTCTGGCTGG
>DGOW01000089.1:16603-30711 GCA_002390225.1 Gemmatimonadales bacterium UBA4456
GTCTGGCTGGCCTGATCGCGAGTATCGGCATCGGTGCACGAGAGCAGCGTGAGCATTACAAAGGAGAGCAAGCTGGTGCGCATGGTGCTATCCGTGGTGATGGTGATGGCCGTCGTGTGAGTGGTCGTGATCATGTCTTCCCTGATGGAAGACAACATGTACGAGCGATCCGCTGACGAACGCCTGATAAAGTTCGGTGCCGGGCCCGTGAACACCAGCAAGAAATTCGATACCGAGGCCGTATCCTGCGAGGGTCGCCAGGACGATGGAGCCTACGCCTGCGGCCGCTGCAGCCCAGCCGAAGCGCGGACGAATCAGCCACCAGATGACGAGGCTGACCGGGATGCGATGCAGGATCACGGCTGCCGCGAACGCAGCTTCGACCGGAGCGGTACCAGGCACCAGTGCGGTCCCCTCGAGCGCGGCGTGCAGCACGAGGCCAGAGAGCCCAACCACCATCGCCAGGTTGTCCGTCTGTTCAGCCAGCACATGCGAGGCCCGTTCGATCAGGGCAGGGAGGACGAATCCTCCAGTGACGGCTACGAGCGCAAGAAGGCTCCGGTCCTCCCATGCGTGCGGCAGTACTTGCCAGGCAACGAGGAGCGGCACAGCGACGTACACGAAATTGTCCACGGCCTCGACGGCACGGGGGTGATCGTGCAGGACACGATAGAGCGCGGGCCCGAGCAGGGGGGCGACCAGCGCCGCAAGCAGATACTCCATGGCTTCGGGTCGCTCAGCGAATCCCTACGATACCTCGGATCGACTCGATCAGCCCAGGTGAGTCCCAGCCGATACCGTGGCGGAAGACAACCTCGGTCGCGTGCAGGTTCCCGGCCGCCTCGAGGTCGGCGTCGATCACCACGAGGTCAGCCACTTTGCCCGCCTCGATGGAACCGACGTCCCCGTCGATCCCGAGTATTCTGGCTCCGTTCAGGCTCATGATCTGAACGACCTCGGGCACGGAGAAGCCGGCCTCGAGCAGGAGTTCATAGTTGCGCTGGTCGCCATATCCCGGAGGCGCGGCGCCGTATCCGGTCGGGTCCACACCGGCAGCCAGCAGGCCACCCGCGTCGACGAAGGCCCGCTCGTATTCCATGGCCTTGTCGAAGACCGCAGGGTCAATCGCGCCTTGGCCGGCGCGTCGGGCGATCGCGATCGCCCGGACTTCTTCGGAGATCTCCGGAGCGAGTATGTCGTACACACGCTCGTCGATCGGTGGCCGACCGGAGACGGAGATCTCGTAGACGACGAGCGTCGACGTCATCGCGACGTCGTTGTCGATCATGTCGCGAAAGGTCGCCTGCACCTCGGGTCCGTTCACGTCGAGGTTGGCGTAGTCACTCCGGAATCCAGGCGGGCACTCGTCCGGCTGCTTGTTCGGATCGTACTCGGAGTTCGCGAAGAGCCCGTGCTCGAGGTTGTCGATGCCCAGCGCCACTGCTTCGCGATATCCGACGGAACAGAGATGCGCGGTGACCTGCACGCCGTTTCGGTGCGCTTCTTCGATCGCCGCACCGAGCTCCGCGCGGGAGATCCAGGTGTAGGCCTTGAACCAGGAGATGCCCTCCTCCGCCCAGTATCGCACGACGCGTCGTGCCTGCTCCGGTCCTTCCAGACGGGTCATCGTTGCCGGGCCCTGCTCACCAGTAAGATACGGCCCCGTGGCGTACATGGTCGGGCCGATGACCCGGCCGGCTTCTATCTCTCGCTGGAGGTTCAGCTCGGCGTATGGCTGCTGGGCGCCGGTGGTGCGGATTGTCGTGACGCCGGACGCTAAGTAGAGCCGAGAACCAGAGAACGAGAGCTGGGCTGCGCGCCCGTTCCCGCCCGTGTAGTACGAGTGATTGTGCAGCCCGACGAGTCCGGGGATGATGGTCTTCCCGGAGACGTCGACGACGTTGGCGTTGTCGGGGACCTGGATCGACCCCGAGGGACCGATAGCCGTGATTCGGTCGCCCGCGAGCAGGATCGTCTGATCCATCATCGCGGGAGCTCCTGTCCCGTCGATCACCTTCGCGTGGGTCAGCGCTACGGTACCGCTCGGGATCGCGACGAACTGGTCAAAGTTCTGAGCAGCCAGGGGAGCGACGCTCGCCGTTATGGCGAGGAGAAGCGCAGGCACGAGGCGGACAAGCAATCTCATTTTCGGTTTCCTTCGACGTCGAAGACGAACTTCATACCGGACTCCAGATGCTCTGCGATATGACAGTGCACCATCCACCGGCCGGGGTTGGAGAGTTCGAGCAGGATGTCGGTTGACGACCCCGCCGGCAACAGCACGGTGTCCTTCCAGACCATGTTCTCATTGCGCACGCCGTTCTGCTCGAGCACGAGGAAGCGTTGCCCGTGAATGTGGAGGGGGTGCTGCATCGCGTGGAACGCCGCCCGGTCATTGGTGACGCGGATCTTTACCACGTCTCCGACACGGAAATTCCAGTCGATCGCGTCGTTCTCGGCTCCTGTTGTCGGATCGCGCAGAATCCAGGAGATCTCCTCGCCGCTCGTCGCCCAGTTCATGACAGGCATGGTCCCCGTCCATTCCACAGGATTGAAGTAGACCCAATCGAGATTCATGGACTGCTCGATCGGCATCGGGAGGTCGGTGACCTCGAGGGTCATGACGAGCTCGTGGTCGGGTGGAGTGTCGAACAGGTGGCGATAACGGTCGATATCGGAGACGACGTCCTCGTGAGTGCGGAGGGCGGTGAAGTCGTGGACGTGTGAGTCTTCGTCCGTTTGTCCAAGGCGATCAGCAGCAATCACTTCGCCGTCCGTCGCACCACCTGTGGGTCCGGACACGGCCACGCGCCCCAGCACGGATTCTTCAGCCAGGAAGAGTCCTTGCCGGTGGTTGATCCCTTGAACGCGGTTGGTCATAGCCCACGCACCTCCGGACGGGAACTCGACCTCGACCGTGTATCGTTCCGCCGGCGCGATGACTGCGCTCTCGGTCAGAGATTCGCGCTCGAAACGACTCACATCCGATGCAATCACCTTGATCGGGAGTGGCGCATCGTCTGGCGCGTCGGTCGATCGGAAAGAGAGGTTGAACGTTCGGGTGTTCGATACGTTGGTGAAGTGGAAGCGGACAACGTCACCCGCCTCGACCTCGAGGCCGTACTCGGGCTCGCCGTTCGTAAGGAACACGTTCCCGAAGCGGCCCATCAGCATGTAATTCGCTGATTCGTCACCGAAGGGGATGACGTCGTCTGGCCCGAGCAGGAGATCGTCGAGCATAACGACTTCTTCATGGTCGACCTCGTTGTAGTATCCGTCCGCGACCGGCTCCACGAGCATGTTGCCCGCTAGGCCCAGCTCTTGTTGAACATCTTCGCGGTGATGCGGGTGGTACCAGTAGATCCCCGGGTCTGGGAAGTAGATCTGGTACCGGAACGACTCGCCTGGCTGGACCGGATCCTGGGTCACACCTGGCACGCCGTCATAGCGGTTGTCGAGCCTGAGGCCGTGCCAGTGCACGGCGGTCGGCATCGGGGTGTCGTTTCGGAAGTTCACGAAAACGGTCGCAGCTTCGGTGACTTCAATCAGTGGTCCGGGGATCTGACCGTTGAATCCCATCATGATGAGCTCTCGGTCGCCGACGGTCTTCCGGACGAACCCTGCCTCGAGGTCCAGTGTGCCTCCATCCGGAAGGCGAACGACCTCGCGGGAACGTGCTTCGGGGAGTCCGGTCGGGTCGGCGGTCGGGCGCCAAGGCGAGACGGCCGGGCGAGACGACATCACACCGGGAAGCATGGGGACTCCCTCGTACATGGGGGGCGTGTCCCAGCGCTTCTCCGAGGTAGCCCCCATCGGCATTACCATCCCCTCTTCGGCGGACGGCGCGAGGGCGAGCAGATCGTGCGCTTCCATGCGGCTGGAAGGAGAGCGTCCGCGCACAATCAGCGGGCCCACTCGTTCGGTGACGTTTGCAGACGCTTCAGCTGTGACCCAGACGAGGTACTTGTTGAAGGCGACGGCACCGAGGTCGTTGCGTCCATTAGTCACTTCGCCAAGGCGCACAACCGGGTCGAGAGCGAGCGGAGTCGCCCAGGCTACGTACGTCGAGTACGGCCCGAGTGTGGACGGATCCGGGAGGCGAGCCAGCCACGCGATCAGCTCGTGCCGGTGGGTTCCGTCGGTAGTCACGGTCACGCCGTAGGGTGACCAGGGGCGTCGGATCTCGATCACACCGGCAGCCTCGCCTCCGCGAGTCGTCGAGAAGAGATCGATGCAGTTCAGATCGGAAGCTGGGCGGCTTGAGGACAAGCCGTCGCGTTCGGAAGCCGTAGGCTCGGCGGAGAACGGTGACACACCGGTGGCCGGTGGTCGATCTGAGCAAACGTCGGCGACGCCGGGCACCTGGGCCATGACTCCCTGGGTCACGACCAATGCGAGGACGAGTACTGCGCTGCCGAGCAGAGGGGCTCGGAGGCGTTGCCGGATAAAATCATGGGGATCGCGACGATGCATGGGGTCACATTCGCCTTGCTGCCCGTAACGAGCAACGCCACGGATGTCGCTGACAACAGTCTCGTGGCCCACCTGGGTTGTGCAGGCGCTGCAGAAGTGAGCGGGAGGCCGGGGACCCGTTGACCAAAAGAGTACTCAGGACACAGATTTAGGCACGCCTAAAAAGATCTTCTGGTTCTGCCCATGATCAATCCGGTCCTCGCACTCGCCGTCTTCGGCGTGCTCTTCCTAGTGACCGCGCTCATCGCGTGGCCACGGTGGGGCCTTATCGCACGCCTCAACCGGATGACCCACATGAGCGAACGGGTCCTCCTGGAGGACGCGCTCAAGCACGTCTATACGTGCGAGAGCATTGGCCGGTCATGTTCGTTGGAGAGCCTCGCTGGTCAGCTTGAACTCTCGACCGGCAGGGCAGCGGAACTGCTCGGCGCACTGGCGGCGTCGAGGCTGATCGCGAACACCCCGGACGGCCCACGGCTTACCGATGGGGGGCGCGATTCCGCCCTGAGGCTGGTCAGGACGCATCGGCTGTGGGAGCGCTATCTGGCAGACCGTACCGGTGTGCCGGCAGGAGAGTGGCACGAGGAGGCCGAACGAAAAGAGCATATGATGAGCGAGGCCGAAGTCGATGCACTCGCAGCCCGACTCGGCCACCCCGCCTGGGATCCGCACGGTGATCCGATTCCCACGGCCGGGGGAGAACTCCCGACGCTCGACCGAAACTCCCTGTCCAGTGCTGAAGTCGGACGGACCGTCGAGATCGTGCACCTCGAAGACGAGCCTCGTGTGATCTACGACGCACTCCTCGAGGATGGAATCGATCTCGGTTCTCGCATCGCCGTGACCTCGAATGACGACTCAGGCGTCGGCATACGCGCGCGCGGACGGTCGTGGCAGCTCGATCACGTCGTCGCGGGCAACGTGACGGTCCGCCTGCTACCCGAGACGGAGAGCGCGGACGCGCCGGTCACAACGCTGCTCGATCTCGAGATCGGGCACTCGGCACGAGTCGTCGGTATCTCGCCGGCGTGCCAGGGCTCCCAGCGTCGTCGGCTTCTCGACCTCGGCGTCGTACGTGGCACGACCATCGACGCGGCTTTCGGGAGCGCCGCCGGCGATCCGGTAGCGTACAACATCCGCGGCGCACTCATCGCTCTACGGCGCGAGCAAGCCGAGTGGATCCGGATCGAGCTGTCCGATGCCGTCACGGCTGAAGAGGTCGCTTGATGGTCGCGCTTGCTGATCCCTGCGTTTCGTGTGCCCAGCATCGGGCACACAGCCTAGTGCGGTTGGGCCTCAGCCCCGACCGATGGGACTATCTCATCGCGCTCGCAGGGAATCCGAACGTCGGGAAGAGCACCGTCTTCAACCAGTTGACTGGCCTGCGTCAGCACACGGGAAACTGGCCCGGGAAGACCGTCGTTCGAGCCGAGGGTGCCTTCGCTCATGAAGGGAGCCGCGTGAAGATCGTCGACCTGCCGGGCACCTATTCGTTACAAGCGGGCAGCGTGGATGAAGAGGTCGCGCGTGACTTCGTTCTCTTCGGACGACCGGACGTCACCGTGGTTGTCGTCGATGCGACCCGACTCGAGCGGAACCTGAACCTTGTACTTCAGATTCTGGAGATCACGGATCGGGTGGTGGTCTTCCTGAATCTCATGGATGAGGCCCGTCGTCACGGGATCGCAGTCGATGCGGTGAGGCTGGAGGGGGAACTGGGCGTGCCGGTCGTGCCTGGCACGGCTCGGGAGGGGATCGGGATTCCCGAACTGCTCACGGCCGCGCACGCCGTAGCGAAGGGTGAGCGGAAGACGACGCCGTATCGGCTTGAGCGGCAGGCACCTGAGATCGATCGGGCGATTTCGGAGCTTGAACCCGTGATCTCCGACGCCTTCCCGGATGTACCGAACACGAGATGGGTAGCGTTACGGTTGCTCAACGCGGACGAGGCAGTGCAGGAGGCTGTCCGGTCGGGTGAACTCGGCCAGCTGATTCACGATCAGTCCGGAACGGAGGTCCTGGACACTCCCGAGTCCGACCGTCTTCGCGTGCTCGACTCCGCCACACGTCTGCGCTGGGAGCTTCCGCCCGACTTCCACGACATCGTCACGGAACACGCGTATACGGCGGCTGAGGAGGTTGCTTCGCGCTCACAGAAGCGAGGCCTGGCCAAGGCGGGCTTCACCTTCGACCGGAAGCTCGACGAGCTGCTCACCAGCCGGATCTTCGGTTTTCCGCTGATGCTGTTCATCCTGGCGGTGGTCTTCTGGCTCACGATCGAGGGTGCCAATGTGCCCTCGTCCATGCTCGCCACGCTGTTGATCGACAACGGGCACACCTGGCTCAAGGGGCTCTCGGTGGCGGCGGGGCTTCCGTGGTGGCTCGACGGATTCCTTCTCGACGGTGTTTATCTTGCGACGGCGTGGGTCATCAGTGTGATGCTCCCGCCGATGGCGATCTTCTTCCCGCTCTTCACGCTACTCGAAGACTTCGGCTATCTGCCGCGGGTCGCCTTCAATCTCGACTCGATGTTCAAGAAGGCCGGTGCGCACGGAAAGCAGGCCCTGACGATGAGCATGGGCTTCGGATGTAACGCTGCCGGCGTCGTTGCTGCGCGAGTGATCGACAGTCCGCGAGAGCGCCTGATCGCGATCATCACCAACAACTTCAGTCTCTGTAACGGGCGGTGGCCGACCCAGATCCTCATTGCGACGATCTTCATTGGAGCGCTGGCACCCCCGCAGCTCGGTGGTGTGGTGAGTGCTGCGGCCGTCGTTGGCATCGCGCTCTTCGGGATCGTGATGATGTTCGTCTCGTCATGGATCCTGTCACGGACCGTGCTACGTGGAGAAGCCACCAGCTTCAGTCTCGAGCTTCCCCCGTATCGACCTCCGCGCGTGCTCCAGACGCTCTATACGTCGATCATCGATCGGACGCTTATCGTGCTCTGGCGAGCGATCATCTTCGCTATCCCGGCTGGTGCGGCGATCTGGCTCATTTCGAATGTCACGATCGGGGGCGTGAGCATCGCTCACCACACGGTTGGCTGGCTCGACCCGTTCGGTCTGCTTCTGGGAATGAACGGCGTGATCCTGCTCGCCTACGTGGTGGCGATCCCGGCCAATGAGATCGTGATTCCAACCATCCTGATGCTCACGGTGCTGGTGACCCCGGAGCTCGCTGAACAAGGAGCCGGAGCAGGCGTGATGTTCGAGGAGGATTCCCTCGCGACGACCGAGGCGCTCCTGCGGGCGGGCGGCTGGACGCTGCTGACAGCCGTGAATCTCATGCTTTTCAGCCTCCTTCATAATCCGTGCTCCACGACGATCTATACCATCTTCAAAGAGACGCGAAGTTTGAAATGGACGACCGTTGCCACCATGATGCCTGTGTTCATGGGGGTGACGCTCTGCTTTCTCGTGGCTCAGATCTGGAGACTCGTGACGATCTGAACTTGCTGATTCCTCAGTGAGTGTGGTGCGGACGCACTCATCTTCGACACCAACTGCCTCGACGAGGAGTTCAGGTAGGAAGTGGGGTGGAGTCATTTGTCGGTGTCGCAGGCAGCCGGCTTCGCGCACGACGACGATGCGATCGGTCGTAAGCTCGAGCAGATGCGGGAGATCCTGCGGAGTTCGGGCACAAACGTCATACAGCCGGTCGAGGGCGACGTCTTCCGCCTCGGACAGTCGCACGGCAGGGCCGTCTCGGTCTCGTTTCCGGCAGCCGCAACGTGAAACAGGTGGTGCGCTACAGCCGACGCCGGGAGGTGGCGCGGAGAGGTGACGGGTTTCGCCAGTTCAGGGCCCCGTGTACCTTAGTTGAGAGTCACTTTCAATCTCATCGCGACGCGTAATGCGGTCGTCCACCGGAACGTTGATGCAGTTTTCAGTCGTGGCAGAGCCGGACCAGAGCGAAGACCTGCGCCTCGGGGACATCCCGATGCGCCAGGAGGTAGAGCTCGTATCCATCGATCTGCCCGTCGAGCTTGCTGAGCCGCTGCTCGAGCGCGGTGTGCTCCCGGGCTGCCGCATCTGTCCGGTTCGCTCTTCTCCCGGAGGCGACCCCATCGTGTCGATCGATGGTTCGCTACTCGCGCTGCGCCGTGAGACCGCCGACTGCCTTTGTGTGAAGCTGCTGTCCTCGCTCCAGGACGCGGGCTGAGGGCACTCCCGCACCTTGTCCGAGCAGGATCCGGTCGCTGGCGGCGGCCCCGTCGTGTCAGAGTTGCCGTCTGAGCCTCCTCTTGTTGCGCTGGTAGGTCCTCCGAACTCCGGAAAAACCACGCTGTTCAATCAGCTTACCGGGCTGAGACAGAAAGTTGCGAACTACCCGGGTGTCACCGTCGAGAAGCACATCGGTGAGGTGAGTCTGGGCGGTGGGCGTACGATCGCCCTGGTGGATCTCCCTGGTGTGCACGGTTTCTCTGCTCGGACACTCGATGAGCGAGTGACCCGTGACGTTCTCGAGGGAAAGGTCGAAGGCATCCGCTCGCCGGACGCGCTCATTCTCATTGTTGATGTTACACGTCTCGAGAACCAGCTCATGCTGGTCGAGCCGGTCCTCGAGATGGGGTTGCCGACGCTTCTCGTCCTGAACATGGCTGATGAGCTGGATGCTCGTGGCGGTACGGTCGACGACGAAGCTCTGGCGCAGAGACTCGGGGTCGACATCGTGCGCACGAGCGCACGGCGTGACGCCGGCGTGGACGGCGTACGGACGTATCTTCGCGACATCGCTGATGGAGGAGCCTCCGGCGCACACGTGCAAAGGGAGCTATCGAATGTCCCTACCTCAATCTCACTTCCGGTCATCGACGCGTTTGCCGCTCGTCGTAAGCTCGTGCGGGGGATCGTCGAGGAGTCGGACTTTGTCGCGCCAGACCCGTCGGAGTTGACGGAGCGGCTCGACTCCATGTTTCTGCATCGGTTGTGGGGACCACTGATCTTCCTCGCCGTCGTTCTTCTGGTGTTCCAGTCGATTTTCACCTGGGCGGTACCGCTCATGGATGGAATCGACTGGATGGTCGGGACTTCGGGTGACTGGATCGTGGGCACGTTGCCTGATACGTGGTATCGATCACTCATCGTCGACGGTGTGTGGGCGGGCGTGGGTTCCGTCATCATTTTCCTTCCCCAGATCCTGGTTCTCTTCCTCTTTCTGGGAATCCTGGAGGACTCGGGCTATATGGCGCGAGCGGCCGTGATCGCTGACCGGGCTATGTATCGGGTCGGGCTCCAGGGCCGCGCCTTCTTGCCGCTCCTGTCGGGGTATGCGTGTGCGGTGCCGGCGATTCTTGCTGCTCGCACGATCGATGACGAACGAGATCGTCTCGCCACGATTTTCGTGACGCCGTTCATGACTTGCTCGGCGCGGCTGCCGGTGTACGCCTTGCTCATCGCGGCATTCATTCCGGATGAGCCCGTGCTGGGTCCGTTCATGAGTCAGCGCGCCGCTGTTCTGCTGGGCCTCTATGGGCTTGGCATTGTGGCCGCGATCGTCACCGCGTTCCTGCTCAAGCGAACGCTGTTGAAGACGAAGCCGACCTCATTCCTCATGGAACTGCCGCCCTATCGGATCCCGTCGCTCCGCACGCTAATGCTGCGACTGCTCGATCGTAGCAAGATCTTTCTGCGTCGTGCCGGTCGGATCATCTTCGCGGTCACGATCGTTCTGTGGACGCTGACGCAATTCCCACGGACGGATACGGGTCCGCCGGATATCGAGCAGAGCGCGCTCGGCACGATCGGCCACGTGATCGAGCCCGTCATCGAGCCTCTCGGTCTGGATTGGCGAGTGGGGATCGGCATCGTCACTTCGCTCGCGGCCCGCGAGGTCATCGTGGGTACCCTAGGCACGATCTATGGAGTGGAGACGGCGGATGAGGAGGCCGTGGCGTTACAGGACGTCCTGCGCCGTGACCTCGAACCCGGGGCCGCGATCGGTCTGCTGGTGTTCTTCGCCTTTGCGCTTCAGTGCATGTCTACCGTGGCGGTCATGAGACGTGAGACCGCGGGGTGGAAATGGCCGATTCTCCAGTTCACGTACATGCTGTTTCTGGGGTACGGCGGCGCATTTGTCGCATTCCAATTGTTCTGATCACCGGTTGCGGCACAGGGCCTGAGTCACATGCGCTCCGAACACACCTTCCGAGCCACCGATTCCGCCGGCGACGTATCGGCGGTTCTCATGCGACCGAGTGACGCACGATGTCTGTATGTGTTCGGTCACGGGGCCGGCGCCGGCATGCATCACGCATTCATGGAGGTGGTCGCCGGGCTCCTGGCTGAGCGCGGCGTCGCGACATTCCGGTATCACTTTCCCTATATGGAGGCCGGCCGGAAGGCGCCGAATCCTGCAGCGATGATGGTGAAGACCGTCCGGTCGGCCGTTGACGCGGCGGAGTTGGTGGCACCCGATCTACCCATGCTGGCCGGGGGCAAATCGATGGGGGGGCGGATGACTTCGATGGCAGCGTCGACAGAACCCCTTGGGTCCGTGCGCGGCCTCGCGTTGTTCGGTTTTCCGCTGCACCCAGCCGGTCGTGAGTCGTCTGATCGAGGAGATCATCTCGAAGATGTCGGGCTGCCGATGCTCTTTCTGCAGGGCACGCGCGACAAGCTCGCGAAGCTCGATCTGCTACGTCCGCTACTCAAGGCGCTCGAGCCAGTACCCATGCTCCATATCGTGGACGGTGCCGACCACGGATTTCACGTGCTGAAGCGATCCGGTCGAACGGACCAGGAAGTGATGGTCGAGATCTGTGATTCCTTCGTCGACTGGGCTGGACGAATCGTCTGATTCGCCCAGATCGGACTCAGCGGGGTAGGCCATCAGGGTGTCTTCGTAGTTGACCGTCGGGTCAACGGCGGGCATTGTGCCCGACTGTTCTGAATTGCTTTTGGAGTGCCGATCATGAGCCGTAGTGCATCTGATATCGCGACCCGTGCCGCGTCGATTGCAGCAGGTCTTGCGTTTGCCTTTGCCGCGATGCCGGTGACCCCCGTGGCCATCGAAGGCCAGGAGGAGATGTCGCAGGTCGAGCGAACCTTCTCCGACCTCAGTTATCGCAACGTTGGGCCGTCTCGCGGTGGACGTGTTACGGCTGTAGCCGGACATCCGGATCACCCCCTGACGTTCTACATGGGTGCTACCGGCGGTGGCGTCTGGAAGACCGACGACTACGGGACCACGTGGCGTCCGATCTCGGACGGTTACTTCGAGACAGGCTCGATCGGCTCGATCCGCGTAGCCCCATCGGACGCAGATGTGGTGTACGTCGGGACGGGCTCGGACGGAATCCGCTCGAACGTGATCATTGGCCGCGGCCTCTACTACTCCGACGATGCCGGAGCGACGTGGGAGCAGCGGGGCCTGGTCGAGATGGGTCAGCTCGGCGCTGTCGAAATTCACCCGGACAATCCAGATGTGGCCTACGTCGCCGCTCTCGGGAATCCATGGGCGAAAAGCGATGAGCGAGGTGTCTACCGTACTCGGGACGCCGGCCAGTCTTGGGAGCAGGTGCTCTTTACCTCGGACTCCGTGGGCGCGATCGATCTCGAGCTCAACCCCGAAAATCCGGACGAGATCTATGCCGGTATGTGGATGGGCCGTCGTCAGCCGTGGACGATCATCTCCGGGATGGAGGCGTCGGCGCAGGAAGACGGCATCTGGAAGTCGACGGACGGTGGTGACACCTGGGAATACAAGAGTGAGGGACTTCCCAGCGGCCTGATCGGGAAGACGGACCTTTCGGTCTCGGCCGACATGCCGAACCGGGTTTACGCTCTGGTCGAGACGACCGATCCGAACGAGGGCCTGTATCGATCCGACGACTTCGGTGAGACCTGGGAGATGGTGAGCAACCAGCGCGGCATCATGAACCGCCCGTTCTACTACACAGGCGTTGTGGCCGACCCGACGGACGCGGACCACGTCTACATCAATAACGAGGGGTACTACGAATCGATCGACGGAGGGATGAACTTCGAGCGTCGCCAGACGCCGCACGGGGACAACCACGACACGTGGATCAACCCGGAGAATCCGTTGATCCAGATCCAGTCGAACGACGGTGGCGCGAACGTCACCCTTGATGGAGGACGGACCTGGTCGACGCAGTCCAACCAGCCCACTGCTGAGCTCTATCAGGTCGATGTCGACGATCAGTTCCCCTACTGGCTGTATGCAGGCCAGCAGGACAACACGACGATCCGGGTTCCAAGTAACCCACCGGGTACGGGTTCTCAGGGTGGCCATCAGGGCAACTGGGAGGCCGTCGGTGGGTGTGAGACAGGTCCCGCCGTTCCGAAGCCCGGGGATCCGACGATCGTGTACTCGAACTGCAAAGGGCGGTTCGGTCGCTACAATCAGGTCACCGGACAGGAGAAGCAGTACTACGTAGGCTTCCAGAATCTCTACGGTCAGAATCCGGCGAACCTGAACTACCGGTTCCAGCGCGTCGTTCCCATCGAGGTCTCCCCGCACGATCCGAGCACGGTGTACCACGGCTCTCAGTTCGTGCACAAGACGACCGATGAGGGCGTGACGTGGGAGCAGATCTCCCCGGACCTGACGGCGTTCCGCCCCGAACGACAGCAGGTTTCCGGTGGCCCGATCACGCGGGATATCACCGGTGAAGAGCACTACTCGGTTCTCTACGCGATCGAAGAGTCTCCGGTCACTCCGGGCGTCATCTGGTCCGGTGCCAATGACGGGCTCGTGCAGGTGACCCGTGACGGTGGACAGACCTGGACGGATGTCACGCCGCCCGACATGCCTCAGGAAGGGCGCGTCCAGACGATCGACGCGTCTCCTCACTCCGCAGGGAAGGCGTACTTCGCCTACTACCGGACGCTACTGGGAGACCTCACGCCGTTCATCTACAAGACGGAGGACTACGGCGCGTCCTGGGAGTTGCTGACGCCCGGCGACAACGGGATTCCATCCCACCATGCCACCCGAGCCGTGCGTGAGGACACGGAGCGTGAGGGGCTACTCTACGCCGGAACCGAGTTCGGGATGTACCTCTCCTTCGACGACGGCCAGAACTGGGAGAAATTCCAGTACAACCTGCCTCGGACGCCGATCACGGATATCAAGGTCCACCAGGGCGACCTCGTGCTCTCGACGATGGGACGCGCCTTCTGGATCATGGACAACCTCTCACCGCTTCGTCAGGCCGATGCGGCCATGGCGGACGGGGGCGCGTTCCTGTTCGAGCCGGAAGGTGCGTACCGGCTGCGCGGTGGTGGTGGCTTCGGTGGATTTGGCGGTGGCACACCCGATGAGCCGCAGTACTCCCGGAATGGTGCGGAACTGGACTACATGCTGCCTTCGGCGGCGACGTCCGTGACGGTCGAGATCCTCGACGCCTCGGGTGATCTCGTTCGTACCTTCGAGAGCACGGGTCCGGGGGAGCGCACGGAGACCGCCCAGGAGATGCGGGCACCGTTCCAGCGCCGCACCGGTTCGCCCACCCCGACGACCCACGAGGGCCTCAACCGTTTCGTCTGGGACTTTGCAGTGCCGGGGCCGAATGGCGCTGCTCGTGGTGGACCCATGGTTGTTCCTGGTGACTTCACTGCCCGCCTGACCGTCAACGGAACGGCGGGGCAATTCACCGTGGTCGAACG
>DGOW01000089.1:30735-35024 GCA_002390225.1 Gemmatimonadales bacterium UBA4456
GAGGACCTGCAGGCCCAGTTCGACCTGGGCATTCAGGTTCGCACCGCCATCGAGGACGCTGACGCCACCATCGAGCGCCTCGAAGGGGCTCAGGCTCGTGTCGCGGAGGGTAGTGATGTCGAGAAGGAACTCAAGGAGATCGAGCGGGCATTGCTCACGGATCGGACGATCTCCAGCTATCCACAGCCGATGCTGCGCGATCAGCTGAACTACTTGAACGGCAACACGCAGCGCGCTGACCAGAAGCCGGCAGCGGACATGTACGAGCGACTCGACGTGCTCGTGACGGAGTTGGAGGCTCACAAGGAACGGCTCCAGCGACTGATCCGGATGGTGACCGAAGACTAGGCCCTGTCGTAGTCCTGAGGTGAAGAAAAACCCGCCGCGAGCAGTGCGCTCGCGGCGGGTTCTCACTTTGGTGCAGCTTCCTTTGTGAGGAGCCTCGTTGCGCAGACCGTGAGGACCCTGTCAGCTCACGGGCGCGGTGACCCTAGTGAGCCGCAACCGTGAATTCGAAGGTTTCGCGAATCACGTGACCGTCCTCACCCATGCCGCGCCACGAGACCGTATACGCCGCCGGAGGCAGTGTTCCGTGAAGCACGACGGAGAAGACGCGACCGTCGGTTTCGTCCTGGACGGCGTCCATGACGTGCACACCTGCGTCATCGGCCTCCACGACCCGGATCTGCACGGTGCCCTCCTGCGGCACCTGGGTGAACCAGAGTCGCACCTCCTCGGGGGATGCGACCGTCGAGCCGGCTTCCGGCATCGACTTGCTCAGTCCGAAGTGCGGGAGCGTCGATGGCACCGCGGCAGCGAGTGTGAGGAACAGTGCGGCACTGAACGCCGCGACGCGAAGGTTTGTCATGCAAGTCTCCAGATGAGAAGTAAAGATCAGTAAACGAGGCGCAGCCCTATTCCGACGCGGAGAGCCGACTCGGTAACACTGCCCACGCCGGCCTCGAGCCTTCCCCTCTCACGAATCCAGGACAGGTCGAAGTAGGGCGCGAACTTTCGACGGATCTCGTAACGCGTGCGCAGTCCCAGCTCTACCTCGGCGATACCGCGATCCAGGTCGAGTCGGTCATCGTCGGTGAGGAGCCAGTCGAGCTCACCGCCGAGTGTCAGGATGAAACGTTGAGTGAGGAACAGGTCGGTGTCGGCCTCCAGTCGGACGGATGGCTGACCTTCCTGACTGATGAAGCCGAATGCCCCGACCTCGAACCAGTAGGGCGCCAGACCGGCCAGACCGAAGGCCAGATAGCCCTGTGCCGTAGGCTCGATGTCCTGCCGGTATCCCACCACGACGTCCCAGAACCGCCGGAAGTAGTGCCCGTAGAGCGCCATGGCTTCGACGCTGCCGAGCGAGCCGTCGGCGTATTCACCCTCCGTGCTCCACCACACACGATCGAAGTCCGTACCGATCCAGCCGGACCCGTCCCAGCGGTTGAGCGCCGAGCCCTCTATCCGTGAGGCATCCACCTCGAGCTGCGAGAAGTGGAAGACCCCGTTGTCCATCTCCTGGCCCTCGGCACTTCCTGCCAGAAGCACAGACAACAGAGCCATGGTGGACACCGAGTGAAGTCGACTCACGGCGATACGGATTCGTCAGCGTTCATCGCGGGAGCGACTTCGAACCGGGCGAACATGCCGGTCATCATATGGAAGAGCAGATGGCAGTGGAATGCCCACGGACCCGAATCTTCGTACGTCAGGTGGACTTCGACGGTCTGGTTCGGAGGTACGATCACCGTGTGCTTTCGTGGCGCGAACGCGGGATGTGCGCCGTTTTGAAGCTCCATGAACACGCCGTGCAGGTGCATGGGGTGCTCCATCATGGTCTCGTTCGTCATCCGCAGTCGGACGCGTTCACCGACCGTCAACGGGATGGGATCAGACTCGGAGAACTTCTGACCATTCAGTGTCCAGAAGTAGCGCTCCATGTCGCCTGTGAGCCGGATCTCCACGTCTCGGGTCGGTTCTCGGGTATCCGGGTTCGGCTCCAGAGCCTGAAGATCTTCATAGGTCAGTCGACGGAGATCCATGGTGTCGCCGCTGTGCCCCATGGCGGCGTGGTCCATCTCCATCTCCATCGCGGACATGTCGTGGTCATCCGCCATACGATCCATGTCGTGACCAGAGTGGTCTTCCATGCCGGGCATATCGGCCATCGTCCGGACCGGCCGGGGGTCGATCGCGGGGATGTCACCCTCGACTCCCTCGGTTTCGGCCAACGTGCCCCTCGCGAACCCTGATCGATCCATTGACTGGGCGAAGATCGTGTACACCTCTCCAGCCTCAGGCTCGACCACGACGTCATACGTCTCGGCCACGCCGATGCGGAACTCGTCCACACGGACCGGTTCGACGTCCTGACCGTCGGCCTGCACCACCGTCAGTCGAAGACCGGGGATCTTCACATCGAAGAACGACATGGCGGCAGCATTCACGAAGCGCAGGCGGACACGCTCACCTGGCTTGAACAGTCCGGTCCAGTTCGCGGCTGGTGATGTACCGTTGAGGAGGTAGGTGTACGTGGACCCCGTTACGTCTGCGATGTCGGTCGGATCCATGCGCATCTCACCCCACATCGTCCGATCACGGACCGTCTTTCCCGCGTCATCGAACAGACCCCCGATAAACTGGGGCAGGGTGCGCTTCGCGTAGTTGTAATAAGCTCCGTTGCCCTTGAGGTTGCGGAGCACCGTCATGGGGTCTTCATCCGTCCAGTCGGACAGCACGATCGAGTAGTCACGGTCGTACCGAACCGGATCCTCACCGGCGGGTTCGATGACGATCGGAGCGTACATGCCCTCCTGCTCCTGGGTACCGGAGTGACTGTGGTACCAGTACGAACCGGCCTGACGCACCGGGAATCGATAGGTGAAGGTTTCGCCAGGTGGAATACCGTCGAAGCTGAACCCTGGCACGCCATCCTGGTCGAACGGGAGCAGAAGTCCGTGCCAGTGGATCGAACTCACCTCGTCGAGGTTGTTCGTGACGTGAATCACGGCATCCTGCCCCTCACGAAGCCGCAGCAGCGGTCCCGGGACCGAACCACCGATCATAGGCGCGTCGGAATGACGGTCGTCAACGTTGAATCCACCGCGATCGATCGAAAGACTGACTTCGACCACGTTGGGTGCATCCTCACTCGGGGTGTCGATCGAGGCGAAGAGGTCGCCGGGCCGAAGCCCGAGGCCGGCGCCGAGGGACACCCCGGATGCGATGCGAACAAAGTCGCGACGGGGAAGTGAACGGGAGTCAGACATGGCTAGACAGTGGGATGGGAAGTGAAAGAGATGTTGGGATCTGAGTCAGGTTCGGTACGTTGAGCCAAGTGATCCCACGCGGGCATGGACCCGTCGTGCACGGGTCGTCACGGAGTTCGATCGACAGCATCAGCCGAGGCGCGGTGGCCTTAACGCACCGGGGAACTGGCGGACTGCGTATGGACCACCTTCCAGGCTCCATCGAGCCAGCGGAAGAGATATGTCCCGTGACCGCGGTTGTGGATGTCTCGCCCGTCCGCGGCTGTGAGCTGGATCTCGGTGTCGACGACGGCCCATGCGAACTCACCCTCGAAGTGCGCTTGCATGTTGGAGAAGCCCAGCGTGAGTCCTAGCTCCGCTTCGGGCTGGACGTGGTTCACGACCAGGTCCTCGAGTCCGAGATTCTCCCCTCCGCCCTCGAAGTATCGGGCGCCGTCCCAGTCCAGGAAGTGGTCGTAGAACGGGGTTCCGTCACCTTGCTCCCAACCGACGCGAACATCCTCGAGAATTGTCTCGAGGAGGGCCGGATCGTGAGCGGATGCGGTCTGATCTGTGGTCGACTCCGGGGACGCGGCGGTACATGCCGCAAAGAGGACGATTGCTGGAAATGCTTTGAGACGTGCCATCATGATAGGGTGCTCCGTCGAGTGTGTTGTGCTCGGACGATCTCGTTCGGTATCGCGGGGACGACGGTGGCTCGAACGCGGTCCAGAGAACTGATTCCCAGAGCCACGGATGCGTCAGGCTAGGTCGGTGAATGAATACCGAGGCCCGGCGACGAGTCTCTGAGTAGTGGACTGCTCCGAAGCCGGTTGGCCTCGGCTCAGCGATTCATGCCACTGAGACTCAGATCTTCGGAGGTGGGGTCGTCAGTCCGAGGACGATGGCAGTGGGCTCACCCGACACAGTCGGAAGTGATCGCGTGCTCAGATCCGCCAAGATGACATGCGCGGTCGAGATGCTCGAGCCGACGGCTGGTGCTCCACACGCTGCCAGTGCAAGGCAGTCGACGGGCGC
>DGOW01000041.1:0-9589 GCA_002390225.1 Gemmatimonadales bacterium UBA4456
CGGACGGCACGCGGCTTGTCAAACGACAGATTCCCTCAGCCTTGCAACCGCGCCCTTCGACCATGGACCAGGACCAGCTCCAACATCCGCATCTATTCAATGGTCTATATAGTTAGCAAAGCCGAGCAGTCCTCTCCCGACCAGGACCTATGTGATGATCACCCGTCGTGACTGGCTTCGTCTCAGCGCCTCCGCGAGCGCCGCGCTCGCACTACAGCCACGGATGCTGGCTGCCCTTCAGGACGGCGCCGTCGCCACCAAAGCCATCCCCTCCAGCGGTGAGCAGATCCCCGTAATCGGCCTTGGCGGCCGCTGGATCTCGAATCGCTCGTCTGCGGACGAACTCACGGACCACCGACAAGTGCTCCACGAACTCGCGAGAGGTGCGGCAGGTGACGCGAAGTGCTGCTTCGACAGCGCCGCTGGATACGGCGGCGGTGGATCGGAGTCCTACGCCGGCGAGTGGGCCGCTGAAGACGGCTTCGGGGACGACATCTTCTGGGCTACCAAGGTCAACGTCGCAGGTCGCGGCGGTGGCTCGGTGGATCGTGCTGACGTTCAGGCTCAGATCGAGCGGTCGTTCGAGCGGATGAAACGCGACGTCATCGACCTCGACCAGGTCCACAACATGGGCGACCCACCGACCCAGCTCGGGGTCGCTCAGGAGTACAAGGACGAGGGCCGGATCCGGTACATCGGCATTACGACTACGAGCAAGGGTCAGTACGACCATCTCGAGCGCGTGATGCGGGACGACCGCTACAGCCTTGACTTCATCGGGATCGACTACGCGATCGACAACCGCTCTGCAGAAGAGCAGATCTTCCCGCTCGCCCGGGACCGGGGCATCGCCGTCATGATCTACCTGCCCTTCGGCCGCAGCCGCATGTGGCAGCGCATCGGTGACCGTGAGCTGCCGGCATGGGCCGCGGACTTCGACGCCACCACATGGGCTCAGTTCATGCTCAAGTTCGTGGTCGCACATCCGGCCGTGACGCTCGCTGCCCCCGGCACGGGTGATCCGGGTCACATGATTGACAATCTCGGTGGCGGCAGAGGCCGCATGCCGACGCCGGATCACCTGCGGCGCATGGTTGAGCTCGTCGAGAGCCTGCCGCAGGCCGGCTGACCGATCAAGGAAGAGGCGCCGTTACATGGTCGAGATCAGCTACTCAGGTCAGACAGTCGATCCCGTCGAGGACCATATGAACGATGAGTCCGAGGCCCACCAGCTGGAGCATCCAGATGATCGCCTCGTCACGTAGCGCACCGATTGCGTTCAACGCACGTGGGCCGAACAGCACGAGTCCGTACGCGACGATCGCCGGCGTGGTGTGCAGCGGATGAAATCCGATGGAGCAACGAGCGGGATCATAGACGGGGTCGGCCAGCAGATGGTCGAGGTCCACGAGCATCGTCGCCACAAGAATGAGCCACGTGCGGAGCCACCGTTCGCGATCGATTGCCAGGGCGAGCCCCGCCGGCACGACGAAATGCAGAGCGATGTGAAGCATCGCGTGAAGCTAGCCGCCCGACCCGGCGGAACACGAACCCACGGAGTACACTCATGAAGATCCGGCTACTGATCCTTATCTCTTCACTCCTCGTGGCGGCTCCGGTGGACGGGCAGCAACGGCGACAGATGACGCCCGAGGAGCGCACGGCTCGTGAGGCTGCCCGCCGTGAAGCGATGGCCGAGCCTCGCCCGATCGACGCGATGGAGAGCCTCTGGATCGAAGAGCTCACCTGGATGGAGCTGCGCGATGCCATTCAGGCCGGACATACCACGGCACTGGTGCTCACCGGCGGAGTCGAGTCCAACGGACCGCACCTCGCGGCGGGGAAGCACAACTACTCGAACCGCCTGATGGGGCCGTCCGTCGCCGCTGCGCTCGGTAACACCCTGCTCGCACCGCTGGTCACGCTAGAGCCGGGTAACCCGAGTCGCGACGTCATGGCGGGTAATACCGGGCCGATGGTGTCGCAGCAGACGTATATCGCCTGGCTGACCGACATCGGCGACAGCTTGCGTTCGATGGGCTTCACCGAGGTCTACTTCCTCGGCGACAGCGGCGGGAATCTGCGTGGGATGCAGGCCGCGGCGGATGCACTCAACGAGCGATACGGTCGCGAAACTGCGGTCTTCCACCATGTGCCGGAGTTCTATAACCACTCGCTGGTACGGCAGTACATGCAGGAAGAGCTGGGGATCCCCGAGGAAATGGAATACCAGGCTAGCTCCGGCTCCGACGGGATTCACGAGGAGCTCTCAATCGACGCAATCATGTCCGTCATCGACCCCTCATCGATCCGTTTCGATCAGCGCGTAGCCGCCGATCGGGCGTCCATCAACGGAATTCCTCTCGAGCCCCTCTCCGAGCTTCAGGATCTGGGTCGAGCGCTTATCGAGTACCGTACGATGCTGACCGTCGAAGCCATCGAAGCATTCCGGGCAGGAAGCGGACGCTGATGCGTCAACTCCCGCGGTATCGACGTCGCTGGCCGGCCCGGTCGCCGGCCGACATATTCGCTGTATGAATGTCTCCAGCACTGCTCTCGTTCTGGCCAGCCTGATGGTCCTCGGCCTTTCGGTGGATTCCGTCCGATCGCCAGACGCCGCAACAGACACACTGACCTCGCTCGCCCTGGTGTCTACGGCGGCCCAGGGTCCGGATTCGGCGTCCGACGGACTCGGTTCGGAGCCGGCACTCGACGACCTGGTCGAGGAATACTGCGTGCGCTGCCACAACGAGCGACGCCTGCGCGGAGATCTGTCTCTAGAGGACTTCGATACGGGTGCTCCGGAAACCAACGCCGCCGTCGCGGAGCGCATGATCCACAAGCTGCGAGCGGGCATGATGCCGCCTGCGGGTGTGCGGCGTCCACCTGAGGACTCGATTGCCCTGCTGGCCGCCAGCCTGGAAGATCGTCTCGATAAAGTCGCCAAGGAGAATCCCAACCCCGGTCGTCGCACCTTCCAGCGCCTCAACCGCGCAGAGTACGAGGCCTCAATCTACGATCTCTTCACGATCCGCATCGACGCGTCCGCGTTCCTTCCGACCGAGACGATCAGCGACAACTTCGACAACATCGCGGACACGCAGATTCTCTCGGCGACGCTACTCGAGAGCTACATGCGCGCCGCGGCTCAGGTCAGTCGGGATGCCGTCGGCGACGTCAACGCCTCAGCGTCCACGACGGTGTACAAGGTGCCGAAGACAACGTCACAGGTCAGCCACGTCGAAGGCACTCCGCTCGGTACACGCGGCGGCGTATCCATCACCCACAACTTCCCGGCCGACGGCGAGTACGTCTTCGAGCTGGACCTACACCCCAGCCCGGACGGCCAGCTCTTCGGCCTCACCTCAGGCGTCCACCAGATGGAGGTCGCCGTGGACGGCGAACGGGTGGCGCTTCTGGAGCTCGATCGATGGATGAGCGAGTCCGACCCTACGGGGCTGCGCGTCGAGACGCCGGAGATCCATGTCCGGGCCGGGCCGCATCACGTGACGGCTGCGTTCATTCTCGAGCGCGAGGGGCCGATCACGGATCTGATTACCCCGATCGACTTCACCCTCGCTGATCCGAACATGGGTGTCGGATACGGCGTCACCACCTTGCCGCACCTACGAGACCTCTCGATCAGTGGACCCTTCGCAATCACCGGTGTCTCCGACACCCCGGCCCGCCAGCGCATCTTCACCTGTCGCCCCACCGCGCCGGACGAAGAAGAACCATGTGCACGTGAGATCCTCCACAGCATCGCAACCCAGGCGTTCCGTCGCCCTGTAGACGACGACGAGATCAACGAATTGATGTTCTTCTTCGACGAAGGGCGTGAAGAGGGCGGCTTCGAGATCGGCGTCCGAAACTCCATCTGGGCGGTTCTGTCGAGTCCCCGTTTCATCTTCCGACTCGAGCGAACGCCGGACCGCATCGATGCGAATGAGGTCTACGAGCTGGACGACCCGGATCTCGCCTCGAGACTGGCCTTCTTTCTCTGGGCCGCGCCGCCCGACCAGGAGCTGGTTCAGCTGGCTCAGAACGGACGACTGACGAACGACGGGGAGCTGGAGCGACAGACACGCCGCATGCTGGCCGACCCGCGTTCCGAGTCCCTATCGACCCGGTTCGCATCGCAGTGGCTGCGCCTCCAGGACCTGGAGAAGATCAACCCGGACGCTCAGCTCTATCCATATTTCAACCAGCAGTTGAAGACCGCGATGGACAGGGAGACCGAGCTACTGTTCCACACGATCGTGCAGGAGGATCGGAGCGTGCTCGAGCTGTTGACGGCCGACTGGACCTTCGTCAACGAGCAACTCGCAGCCCACTACGGAATCTCCGGCGTGACAGGCACCGACTTCGTCCGCGTCCAGCTACCTGACGAGAACCGGCGGGGCCTCCTCGGCCATGGCAGCATTCTGATGATGACGTCGGAAGGCAATCGCACGTCGCCCGTGCTCCGCGGGAAGTGGGTCATGGAAGTGCTTCTCGGAAGCCCACCACCACCTCCTCCTCCTGCTGTGCCGACCCTCGAAGAGACAAAGACCGCCGAAGGCTCACGCCGGCTCACGACACGTGAGCGCATGGAGATGCATCGGGACAACCCGGCGTGCATGTCTTGCCACCGCGTGATCGACCCTATTGGGCTCGCGCTCGACAACTTCGACGTGACCGGCGCATGGCGGATCAAGGAGAACCTCAACGAGATCGATCCAAGTGGAGAGCTGTACGATGGTAGCCCGATCAACGGGCCCGCCGGACTCCGCGAGGTGATCCTGAAGCGTCCCACCGTCTTCCGTCGGACGCTGGCGAAGAACTTGATGGCCTATGCCCTCGGGCGACGGGTCGAGTTTTACGACATGCCGACAATCCGTGAGATGGAGCGGAACGCTGCCGCACACGGTGACCGCATGTCCGATTACATCCTCGGCGTCGTGCAGAGTCCCGCGTTCCGGATGAGCCGGGGCGCTGCCATGACCGACGACGCACCCCAGTATTGAGAACATCATGCATCTGACGAAGACGAACCTCGAGCGACGCACCTTCCTGAAGGGTATGGGCGCCAGCGTGGCGCTCCCCTTCCTCGACGCGATGGTTCCGGCCGGTCGTATGTCAGGCGCCGCTGCCGCGACCGACGTCACGCGATTCGTAGCCATCGAGATGGTTCACGGAGCAGCGGGCTGTAACGAGTGGGGCGCGACCCAGCACTTGTGGGCTCCTCAGGACGAAGGATCGAACTTTGATCTGACTCCGAGCGCGCTTGCTCCGCTGGATCCGTGGCGTGAATACCTCACGATCGTCAGCAACACCGATGTGGGTGGCGCAGAGGCAGAGCTGCCCCGCGAAATCGGCGGCGACCACTTCCGGTCGAGTGCGGTTTTCCTGACGCAGTCGCATCCGAAGCAGACCGAAGGCTCTGACGTCTTCGTTGGGGCGTCGTTGGATCAGATCTATGCTCAGCGCTTCGGGCAGGACACGCCGATCCCCTCGATGCAGCTCTGTATCGAAAACGTCGACCAAGCCGGTGGCTGCGCGTACGGCTACGCATGCGTGTACACGGACACTGTGAGTTGGGCCAGCCCAACAGAACCCCTTCCCATGATCCGCGATCCGCGGGTGGCCTTCGACCAGCTCTTCGGGGCTGGTGGCACAGCGGAGGAACGGGCCCAGCGCCGACGCACGGAACGCAGCATCCTCGACTGGGTCCTGCGTGATCTGTCTACCCTCAACAGGGAGCTCGGTGCGGACGACCGGCGGCGGATGGATCGGTATGTGACGAACATCCGCGAAATCGAGCGGCGCATCCAGCAGATCGAGGCGCACAACATGAGTGGCGAACAGCGAGAGCTCGCCGAGGCCCCCGCAGGTGTGCCGGACGATTACGGTGATCACGTCCGCCTCATGTTCGACCTCCAGGCGCTCGCCTTTGCGTCCGACCTGACGCGGGTCATCACATTCAAGACAAGCCGCGACGTCTCAGGACGAGTCTTTCCCGAAACCGGTGTCAACGCCGGCTTCCACGCCGCATCGCATCACGGTGGTAACGAGGAGCGGGTCCTCGAGTTCAACAAGATCAATCGCTATCACATGAGCCTGATCCCGTACTTCCTCGAGAAGCTCGCGGACACCATGGAAGGTGATACCCACCTGCTGGACAAGACGCTGATCGTGGCCGGTTCCCCCATGGGTGACCCGAACCTGCACAACCACAAGCGGTGTCCGCTCTTCCTAGCGGGCGGAGCGAACGGGCGCCTACCGAAAGGCGGTCTGCACGTGAAGGCCCCAGATGGCACGCCCATGGCGAACGTCCTGCTCAGCTCGATGCATATGCTCGGCATGGACGACTTCGAGTCGTTCGGAGATAGCACCGCCGCCTTCCCCCTGTCGACCGGCCGGTCGACGTCATCGACGGGTTCTCCCCGATGACCAAGATCCTTCCGCTGCTGGCGGCCCTCGTTCTCGGCGGCTCAACGCTCGCTGAGTCCCCCGTCGCCGACGCAGCGCAGGGCCGCGACCTCGAGGCGGTGCGAGAACTGCTCCGTGCGGGGGCCGATGTGAACGCGGCCCAGAACGACGGGATGAGCGCCCTCCACTGGGCTGCGCAGAACGACGACGCACCCGTGATCGAGGTACTCCTCTACGCCGGTGCGAACACCGCCGCCACAACCCGACTCGGTGGATACGCACCCCTGCACCTCGCCGGGCGAGCCGGGAACGCCTCGGCCCTCGACGCACTCCTGACCGGCGGTGCAGACGTGGAGGCGTTCACCACCACCGGCGTCACTGCGCTCCACTTCGCATCCGCGGCTGGCAGAACGGGGGCCGTCGAGGTTCTACTCCGACATGGAGCTGCGATCGACGCCGGAACCGCCAACGAGGCTCACACGCCGCTCATGTGGGCGACAGCCTCGAATCGGCGCGACGCCATGCGTGTGCTGCTGGAGGCCGGCGCTGACCCGTCGATGACGACCTCGGTCGTGGACTACGTGCAGGTCTCGTCCAAGGACATGCCGCAGCGCCGTCTGCGCTCTCAGCTCGCATCCGTGCGGCGTAATGCCCAGCAGGCATCCGGCCAGCGCCCAGCAGTAGGTCGCTCCGGAGGTGGCCAGTTGCAGGCGCCGTCCGAAGAGGAAGAGGAAGAGGAAGAGGAAGAGGAAGAGGAAGAGGAAGAACCGGAGGAGGAGGCTCAAGCTTCGGCGGAGGAAGAAAACGAAGAGGAGCCCGTCGAAGACGAGAGCCCTGAGGAGGTGGTCTCCGAGGAATCCGATGAGGAGATCGTGGAGGACAAGGCTGAGGAAGAACCCGCCGAGGAAGCAGACTCCGAGGAGCAGACTGAGGAAGAGCCTGCTGAAGAAGAGCGACCGCTCGGCTACACGGACCTGGTCGGCAAAGAGGGGGGCTTCACCGCCCTGCACTTCGCGGCCCGTGACGGGCTCATCGACGCTGCCATCCTGCTCCTCGAGCATGGCGCCGAGCTCGACCAGCCGACTGCGGGCGACGGTACCACACCGATGCTCATGGCAACGATCAACGGAAACTTCGACCTCGCCGTGCACCTCCTGAACGAGGGTGCAGATCCGAACACGACGGCCGAGGACGGGGCGGCCGCGCTCTTCACGGTCCTGAATCGCCGGTGGGGACCCAAGGCCGCCTACCCGCAGCCCCAGGCGTTTCAGCAGCAGAAGATCGACTATCTGGGCTTCATGGAGGTGCTCATGGTGGCCGGTGCCGACGTGAACCATCAGACCGAGCGCCACATCTGGTACACCTCGTTCAACTTCGACATGCTCGGCGTGAATTTCGCAGGCGCCACCGCCTTCTGGCGTGCTGCGTACGCCACCGATCTAGATGCCATGCGGCTGCTGGTCGAGTGGGGCGCAGATCCCGCGCTCACGACACGTAAAGTGCCGTCACGACGGTTCGGCCGACGCGGCAATCAAGAAGACGAGTCCGGTCTGGATCCGGTGCCGAACGGGGGACCCGCCGTCCATCCCATTCATGCTGCATCCGGTGTGGGATACGGCGAGGGCTTCGCGGCGAATGCGCATTCGCATGCGCCCGACAGCTGGCTACCGGCCGTGCGGTATCTCGTCGAGGAGCATGGGGCTCACGTGAACGCCCGGGACTTGAACGGCTATTCACCCGTCCATCACGCGGCGAGCCGCGGCGACAACGAGCTCATCGAGTATCTGGTGTCCCAGGGTGCAGACGTCACGTTCGTCAGCCGACGCGGCCAAACGACCGTCGATATGGCGAACGGGCCGCGCCAGCGTGTGCAGCCCTTCCCCGAGACAATCGCGCTGCTGGAGAGCCTCGGGGCCGTGAACAACCACAACTGCCAGAGCTGCGAGTAGGATCCTTCCGTTCCTCGCGGCAACGTCACGCGAGCGGGCTATCGATCGCTGCCCCGTCAGGGACGGCACCAGCCGGACGTGACCTACGATATGAATGAAGCGAATCGAACGAGCTTGAAGCGAGTCGTTCAGCTCCTGTCGGTTTTCTACGTCATGACGTTCGTCAGTGGTTTCCTGCAGAACACACAATTCAACATCTTCAACTACCTGTCGTTCCTCCTGCTGTGCGTCGGTGGAATTGCGTTGATTCGCCAGACCATCGAGTCCCCGGTAACCCAAACCCTCCGGTGGTCTCTGTTCCTGACCGGAACGACTTCGATCCTGCTGCTCATCTTCTTTCTGGGCTATGAGTGGTCCAAGCTGCGTGACCAGGTGAACCTTGAGGCGTCCATGGAGTCTTTTCTCTACGGGCTGACTCTAGTCTTTTGGATCCTCGTCAGCGGGAGCCTCGTCCTGCTCCGGAGACCCGAAGCTCGGTCCACGCATTGAAATGACCGCCAACTCGGTCGAGTTTCTTCCGAGCTAGGTGAGCAACACCCGCTTGGAGGGGTGGCAGAGCGGTTCAATGCACCGGTCTTGAAAACCGGCGTCCGCAAGGACTCGTGGGTTCGAATCCCACCCCCTCCGCTCGGACTGAGCCTCTGGCAGCTAACCTCTTACGAGACTTGGCCGCCAGGGGCTCAGTCGTTCGAGAGTCTGGAGCCCACCTGAATTGCGCCAAGTTTGTGCCGCGCTGGACCTTCTTACGCCTCTTTGGCAGCGTCGGCAGTCGTCATCGAAGCGAGCTTTGAGAAGCCCTCCTCGATGGATGCAACGTCTGCGATAGCGTATCGCCGGTGCACGCTCTCCGTCTTGTGGCCCATGATCTTCATGGCCACCGAACGGGAGATACCGGCCCGATCCATGTTGCGGACGGCGGACCGCTTCAGGGAGGCTTCTAGCTCCGCGTCTGCCTAGAGGGGCCAAAGGGGTCCAAAGTCGCTGCGCTAGCGCTGAACGGCGGTTCCAGGAGCCTTATAGGCACCGGACTTTGACGCAAAAGACCAAAAAAGCCTATTTCTTGACGTTTTCTAGACGATCCGGTCGTAGATTGCGCTTATAGATCATAATCCCCAAGCATCTAGCTCGAACCATGCGCCGTCTCGCCCTGGCCGCAACTGTGCTGGCCTTCGTCTCCTGTGGTGGTGACTCATCGGGAGGTGGCTCAAGCCCGACCCAACCTGTCACTT
>DGOW01000041.1:9605-9816 GCA_002390225.1 Gemmatimonadales bacterium UBA4456
GGTGGCCACAACGATCGAGCTGTCCACGACCAGCGTAGCATTGGCTTCGCTGGGCGAGGCCGTGACGCTGACTGCGACGGTCAAAGACCAGAACGGTGCAGCGATGACGGATCAGACCGTGGTGTGGTCATCGTCGCAGACAGGTGTGGCCACGGTAGACGCGATCGGCTTGGTCACTGCGGTATCCAATGGCGCGTCAACGATCACGGCG
>DGOW01000053.1 GCA_002390225.1 Gemmatimonadales bacterium UBA4456
GAGACCACGACCTGGGCCAGAACCACGGCCGACTCTGTAAACGGCACGGAGATCCCCGCCGCGTCGAGCGTTGGACCCAGCAGGCCCTGACGACCGAACGTCTGAAGCAGCGCCACGCCGACGACGGCCGGCGGAATGACGATCGGCAGATCCACGAGCACCTCCGTCACCCGCGCGGCCCGCGAGTGACTAGAGGCGAGCCACCATGCCAGCGGAGTCCCGAGCACAAGGATCACAATGAGGCTCATGAGTGTGGTACGCAGGCTCAAGAGCAGTGCCGGTACGAAGAGCGGATGTGCCGCACCTGCGCTCAGGTCGCCCACGGGCGTCGAGATCGCGAGTGCCACGAATGGCAGCACCAGGAGCCCGACCAGAGTGACGCCGAAAAGGGCGCCCAGGCCGCTGAGCGGGGACCGCCGTATCGGGCGGGCCATCACGATTCCGTCTCGAAGCCGTGTGACTCCAGAATGCTTCGTGCCTCCGGTGAGGCGAGATAGTCGAGGAAGCGCGCAGCCGCATCTGTACTCGTCGTCTCGGTCGTGATCGCGATCGAGAATCGCGCCTGGACGTTCAGCTTCTCCGGGATGGGCACGAGGCGCACGCGTTCCGAAGCTCTGGCATCCGTCCGATAGACGAACGCTGCGTCCGCCTCTCCGAGCTCGACCTTGGCACGCACGAGACGGACGTTGCTCTCCATGGAGACGACCCGGTCGCGCACCTGGTTCGCGAACACCTCACCCAGCTCCGCCGAGGCGAGCTCCAGCACCCGTTCCGTGTACGCTCCGATCGGCACGTATGCCGTTCCGACTACGATACTGGACGCCCGGTCGAGGTGGTCGAAGCGTTCGATGCCCGCCGGGTTCTCTCTGGGCACGATGACGACCAGATCCGTGTTCGCCAGTGTTCGCGGCGACCCCATGAGGTGCGCGTCAACGAGCTCCTGCATATGAGCATCATTGGCGGACGCAAACAGGTCGGCCGAAGCCCCCTGCTCGATCTGGAATCGGAGGATCTGGCTCCCGGCGAACGTCAGCTGCACGTCGGTGTCCGGGTGCCGCTCTTCGTAGGTACGTGCGAGTTCCTCGAACACTTCGGTGAGGGAGGACGCCGCGAAGATCGTCAGACGGTTCGGATCGTCTTCTGCTCGCAAGCAGCTGCTGCACACAGCCACGGCCGACAGAAGCGACACGGCCAGAAAAAAACGCATGGAACGTGGGACGGTCTCAGCCGCGTGCTGCATCAAAGATCTGTGCACCGTGCGCGTCAGGCAGCGTCGACGGTCGCCGCGTGGCCGGCGATCGACAGGTCGTATCCTGGCAACGCGTACGCCTCGGCACGGAAAGACGGCTGATCGATGAGGTTCAAAAAGCGCGCGACCGGTCCTTGATCCAGCAATACTTCTGGCACGACGAGGTCGAATCGTTCTTCGGATACAGGGATGAAGTCGAGCCCTGCTGCGAGGGCCGCTGCTTCGATCGCCACACCTGCGTCCACCACCCCCCACTGGACGAGCCGCGCGACCTCGTCATGATTTGCCGCCTTGGTCCCATGGATGGGTTCAGCCAGTGGCGTGGAGCCGTCCCCGGCAGCTCGTCTCAGAATTCGCTCGAGCAGGCGCTGTGCGGCCGCACCGGAATCGCGCACGGCAAACCGGAGCTCGGGGCGCAGCAGACCTGACCCGACGTCGATATCCAGCGGATTGCCTGGAGCGACAACAAGGCCCTGCCTCCACTGGGCGAGGTTCACGAGTACGGATCGCTGGCCAGGCACGGCTTGGCGCGCGGCTTGGACATGGGCGTCCGGATGATCCGAGTCCGCCAGGTGTACACCGGCAATGTGCACGAGCCCGAGTTCGAGGAGCTTCAGTGCGTTCGAGCTGTTTGCGTGAAGCCACGTAGCGCGTGCGTTGTGGTGCCTTCGTCCGAGTCGGTCGGCCTGGAGCCCGAGCAGCGGTGCGCACCCGGCAACCAGCACATTCGTGTCGATGTCCGAGGCCTCATCGAACAGTTCGACCGACGCCGACTCGGGCTCGGTGTCTGTCCCGAGGATCAATCCGTCAGCCGCGTGTGTCAGATCACCGACAGGGTGCGCGACCCACTCGTCTTGAACGCGCCCAAGGACTACACGACGGGTATCCGGACGACCTGGGGCCCTGCGTGCGTGGATGACGTTTCCGCCCGTGAGCCGAAACAGATGTTCGACACTGCAGTCCAGAGCACGTGCGAGATGGAGGGCGAGCAGCGTAGAGGGCACCTGTCTGCCGGCCTCGATTGCACCGATCGCCTGCCTTGAAACACCGACACGTGCGGCCAGGTCTGCCTGAGATAGTCCCAGCGCAGCTCGTTGATCGCGCACGGTCGCGTTCATCAGCGCATCGTTCATCCCCGCCTCTTCTGAATAGTAGAGATCTGGATGTAATGTAGAGATTACGTGATGTAAAGCGTGCGTTGCGTGTGGTGGTCGTCGTGGCGCCGCGATGGACCATGGAGTGCCGACGCTCCGATTCACTCGATGTGTCCCTCCGGGCTTTGACGTACTGCGCTTCACATAGCACTGCGGGGGTAGCTCAGTTGGCTAGAGCGCCAGCTTTCCAAGTTGGAGGCGCAGGTTCAAGTCCTGCCCCCCGCTCTTCATGTCACGGCCACGCCCGTAGGTCTGTGACAGTGGTTGGATTGAGTCTCGGCCGGGGTATGATGCTTCACGGACCCCCTCCACACGGGCGTCGAGAGGAGCCTTGGACTCTCTTCTCCTTCTGCCGGGGTCGCCCCCGAGAGTCCCCCCTGCACTAGTGGCGTGACGGACATGAGTAGCCGGTTCGCTCCCACTCCTTTGTCGGGTAAGGGGCTGGAGTGGCCCAACTTGACTCGGTGGGGCGCATCCGCGGTCGCCGGCATGAGCGGTATGTTCGAGGGCGCGACTGTGCGCCTACACCCCCCGACAGGGAGAACACACGGAATGGGCACTGAATCCGCCCCGCGTACAGGCCCGCTGGCCGTCTCGTTCTTCTTGGGCGATTCGAGCTAGGTCACCGATACTCCCCATCCCCGAGCCCGGCCGTCCACGTCAGCGGGTGGTCCTCACCGGTGGCATTCCGAGTTCGGTAAACCCTCCGTCTGGATGCGTCTTCCGGACCGAAGTTCGATGGTCACTGCCGCGCCTCCAATCGATCAAGGAGCCGACGAATCTCCGAGATGGAAGGTGGGCCCCAACGGGCGAGAAGTACCTCTCCGTTCCCGTCTGTGACGACCGCCGCGGGCACCCCGTCGAGGCGGAGAATGTCGAACGCCGCGTCCATCCCCGCGCCCTGACGATGCGCCGATCGTTCCCGTTCACCTGAGAACGGAGAACCGGATGGCCCGTCTTATCTACGCCGATCTGGCGGCACTGATCGAGCTTCAGAACGACGTTTTGGCGGGTGAATACGCCGCTGATCGTCCCCGCGAAGAGCCCCTATGACTGGCAAGTTCTGCGCCCTATGTGCGCCCTATACCGAAAACGGCCAGCCCTGTTGAGGGCTCACCGTTCCCGTAATTCATTGTGCTGCTTTAGCTCCGGCGACAGGACTCGAACCTGTGACCCGCTGATTAACAGTCAGCTGCTCTACCAACTGAGCTACACCGGAATTGACTCGCGCATGTGCTGCACGGCGCGGCGCATAAATAAGGTTCTGAGCGAGAACAGTGTCAACCAGTTTCGCCGGTTCGCATCCGCCTGCTCGTCGACGCCTTGCTGAGAATACTCCAGACAGCTGGGCCAACGTCGTGTGCTCGCGACCATAACGCTTCGTGCCTGCGCAGACCGACCCGGGCGGCGTCCTTGAAATGCAGCGACGCGAAGGCTGGACCCCTGTGGGGATATGGTCGCTCGAACCAGTGAAAGCCTGTCAGGACTGCCTGTGGTCCGGAGGGCCCGGAGAACACGGTGAAGTCCGGAGACCAGCCGCCCAGCGGTGCGGACCGAACTTCCAGGTGACCGGACTCGAGCAGGCCGGCCAACAGTTCGACCCGGTGTGCGCGACGAGGGTCTGCGCCGATGAGCCGCGCTTCGCTATCCAGGGTGAGTGCGTTCAACTCGGCGATCAAGACGCGGAAGTGCTCCACGTGTTCGAGCTCAGCTGCACCCAGATCGAGCGTGCTCAGGCGGACGCGTGTCACAGCGGTCGCGATGTCGGTAGATCGAATGGCGAGCGCGCCAAACACGTCACGGAAATCGGGTCGAGTCCGCTCGTCCATCATGATGGCGGGCTGAGATGCGAGCCCGGGAAGGATCAGGTCCATGGGCGACGATCGTGGAGGACATGGGGCGGACCCATGGACGGGCGGGACGGGCTACCAGTACCGGGTTCGCTCGGCCCAGGCGTCCGCTTCCATCTCGATGTCGAGCTCGGTCTGATGGCGACTACCCGCCGGGACTTCATGGCAACGCCGGCATCGGGCCTCGTAGGTCTCCGCTCCACCCACGTGAATGATCGGGCTTTCCGCTGGGGCGGGCTCGCCGTCGATCAGCCTCTGATTTCGGGTCGCGAGGTCGCCGCATTGCGTGCAGATCGCGTGCAATTTGTCGACCACTTCGGCGCTCGCCATGAGATCCCCCATGGCCCCGAAAGGACGGCCCCGAAAATCCAGATCGGTCCCGGCCACGATCACGCGCACGTTCCGGTTCGCCAACCACTGTACGACGGAAAGGATCTCCTCATCCAGAAACTGGGCTTCGTCGATCCCGACGACGTCCGTTTCCGGATTCACCAGTCCCCGGATCTCACCAGCATGTCCAACTGGCTGTGCTTCGGTCCTGGTGGCGACAACACTTGCCTCGGCTCTCGGCTCCAGCACCTTTCAGGTCCCACCGGATCCGGCGGTTTCGGGGTCTGGAGAGTCAGCTGAAACTCCCGAGGGACGTGCATGATCAAGGACTTACTCGACCGTAGAATCGAAAAGCGTCCGACCACCCTGAAGTTCGAAGGTCGGATTCTCTATCTCCTCGACGACACGGAGCTGGTGAAGGCCCAGCTGTACGAGGGGCGTGACATCGAACTGACGGACGACCTGAAGTCCAACCTTCGGGACCAGATCTCCACCGATGAGATCACGCCCGCCTACATCTGCTTCTTCTACGATGAGACGCTGGGTGACTTTCCCTACCTCGGCCTGCGGACGACGAATCAGTCCAGTGGCGAGACCGAGTATCCAGTGGAACGCAACGCCGTCCGCGATGGCGGCTTCGTCTGCTCGGTAGCCGGTAAGCGCCGTGGGAAGGGAAGCAGCCGCGAAGCCAGCCCGTACGCGGAGCTCCATGCCGGCATCAAGGTCGTCGTGGCCGAGAGTATCGAGCGGATCTACAACGAGAACTGTCAAAACCTCGGTGTGCTCGCGACAAGCGATTTCTCGATGATCGAGCGGATCAAGGCGGGTGAAGAGATCCAGCTTTCCGAGTTCACGGAGGGCAAGGACGACATCACCCGGCAGATCATCGAGTACGGGGGGCTCTTCGAGTTCAACGTCGCCCGGCTTCAGGGCAAGGTGACGATCCCGCTCACGGCGTGTCAGGGCGGCGCTCCGGCTGAGGGTGCGGCGACGATGGAGGCCCCCCCGGCGTCACGCCCGATGACACTCGCAGAGAAGATCTTCGCGAAGCATCTGGTAACGGACGCGGCCAAGGGTGAGGCAGGTGTCGCCTGGATGAGACCCGGTGATGCAGGCTTCTTCCGCACCGATATCCGGTTCAGCCACGAGTACGTAACGCCGATGGCGTCGATCTTCTTCGAGGACAAGGTCGGCGTGGATGCCAAAGTGGTTGACAAGGATTCGATCCTCTTCTTCCGTGACCACCTGACGTTCCTCGACAAGGTCATGAGTCAGGAGCGCATCGAGCAGGGTCTGCTTGACGTTGCGAACGAGCTCGAGGTCAAACAGCGCACATTCGCTGAAAAGCAGGGCGTGAAGTTGTACGGTGAGCAGATGGGGACACGCCTTGGCTCACAGGCCATCTGTCACTCGAAGATTCTCGAAGAGTACGCCGAGCCCGGCATGCTCATTATCGGAACGGATTCACATACGCCGCACGCGGGGGCGATCGGGGCCGTCGCCTTCGGCGTCGGTACCACGGCGATCTTCAACTCATGGATCACGAAGGACGTCCGGGTGAAGGTGCCCGAGTCCTTCAAGGTCGTGATCACGGGTGAGCCTGCGCCAAATGTGACGGCGAAGGATTACATGCTGGAGATCCTGCGCCATCCGTACGTCAAGGATGGCGAGGCGATCGGCCAGATTATCGAATACGCTGGCCCCGCGGTCGAGGCGCTGTCCGTGGACGAGCGGGCAACCATGGCGAACATGGCGGCTGAGGTCGGCGCCTTTACCGGGATCATCGCTGCCGACGAGAAGTCGGTGGAGTTCATGGTGAATGAGCGCGGCATGGACCGGGCGCGAGCGGAGTCGCTGATTGAGGGTATGCAGTCCGATCCGGGCGCCGAGTATGTGAAGGTTATCGAGATCGATGCCTCCGCGATTCGTCCGATGGCGGCGCTCCCCAACGATCCCGGAAACGGTGTGTTCATCGACGAGCTCGGTGATACCCCGATCCGGATCGATATTGCTTACGCCGGCTCATGCACGGCGGGAAAGAAGGAAGACATGGACATGTACGCTCGTGTCTTTGCCGAAGCTGACGCGCAGGGCCTTCGGGTTCATGCCGACGTCGATGTGTTCATTCAGTGCGGCTCCACCGAGGTGCGTGAGTACTGCCGTGAGCAGGGCTATATGGACCTCTTCGAGCGCATGGGTGCGGAGTTCATCGAGCCGGGGTGTGGCGCGTGCATTGCCGCCGGTCCAGGTGTGACGAGCTCGCCGGATGAGGTCTCGATCTCGTCGCAGAATCGGAATTTCCCCGGCCGTTCCGGCCCTGGAAATCTGTATCTCGGCTCACCGTACTCGGTCGCGGCCAGTGCAGTGTGCGGATACGTGACGAGCTGGACGCCAGGTCAGCGGTTCGAGCCGGTCGGCGCGAGGAAGCTCGCGACGGTGTAATTGGCCGCAGGAAAGAGGGCCGCGGGGGAACCGCGCGTACGTCCGCGACGTGTTCCTGTCGCGCACGCTTCGGCCCCCATTTCCCTGTTACAAAGGTCCTGCGTACGCTGACGTATCGAGCGAACACCGCCAAGGAGCAAGCTTTTCGGGGTCTGAAGATCGAAAACTCTCCCCGGTGCATGTATTCCATGTTCAAGCCCATGGACGTAGGCGCGTTCGCTAGAAAGAAGGCAGGGGTGACCGCCCTGGTCTTACTCCTCGGGACGATGCTGTCGTCGGACGCTCATGCTCAGGGATCGCAGGAGCGAGACGCCTCTAGCGTGGCGGCGCTGGCCGGTGCGCTGGTCGGAGGTGCCGTAGGCGCCGTTGGTGGTGCGGGGCTCGGTGCGGGCTCGGATTGCTACGAGATCTGTAGTGGACTAGTGACCGGTTTCGTGGTGGGTGAGGTGGTCGGTGTCACGCTCGGTTCACATCTCTTCAATCGGGGGCGGGGGAACCTGGGCCTCACGTTTGTGGGCTCAGCCGCGTCGGTGCTCGCCGTAGGCGCCGTTGGTAGGATACTTGGTGATGGCGGCGAAATCTTGCTGGCTGCGCTTGTGACACAACTCGCGGTTGTCACTGTGATTCAGGTTCGGACCTCGCCGGCCGTATCGGTATCGCCGATCCTGCAGCCCTCTACAGAAGGGATGAAAGCGGGCTTGATCCTGCGCTGGTGAAGGCGTCAGTCGCGCTTGCCGGGTACGGTGCTGTCGTCTACGATCGCGGACCCGACGCAGACCCCTCAGGCCGGATCATACGATGCGTATCAGTAGCTCACTTCTCTCACTGACACTCTGTACCCTGATCGCTGCATGCGGTGGTGGGGACGACTCGGACGCTTCTTTGGTCCTGGACGGTGCATCGGAGATGACGGTTGCCGAGCACCTCAACCCGCTGATCACGCTGCACGAGACGGATCAGCCACTGTTCGGCCTGTATGCGCCCAGCGCGCGTACCAGGGGAGCGCCGGGCGCCACTCCTTCTCCGGACAAGACGCCGGTCGAGCGTGCTGCCGAGACGATGGCGTATGGCATGAGTGATTACGTGTTCGACGGCAGCATGGAGGGTGGGGTAGAGCGAGGCCTCCCGGCCTTTCTCGAACTTCGAGATGCGATGCACGCGGCAGGGGCTTCAGCGTCGAGCCACCCGTTCGTCGTGAAGATGGCCAAGCTCGAGAGCGAGGAGCAGGCGATCTCCGAGGTCGGTATGCAACTCGACGCTGGCGTGAGTGGCATCATGTTCGTTGAGGTCGAGAGTGCTGAAGAGGCCAGCTGGGGTCTGAACGCCATGCGATACGCAGCGAACGGCGGAACGCGACCCGCGGGAGTGGGTTCACCGCCGGACTACTGGGGTGTAAGCGCAGCGGAGTATGAAGAGAAGGCAGACCTGTGGCCGCTGAACCCGGACGGTGAGCTCATCAGCTGGGTGATCGTGGAAAGCCACGAGGGTCTCGCGAACGTTCGAGAGATCGCAGCCGTGCCGGGCATCGGCGTGCTGTGGCCGGGCGCGGGCACACTGCGACGCCTCTTCTCCACCGTTGACGCAGATGGGCAGCGGGTGCCGGACGCGGAGGGGTGGGAGAACGCCATTCAGACCGTGCTCTCTGCCTGTAAGGAATTCGACGTGCCGTGCGGATATCCTGCGAACGCCAGCGATATCCAGATGCGCATGGAACAGGGCTTCAGCGTTTTCGTGATGGGCTGGGGCGAGTCCGGATTCGAGACCGTCGAGATGGGCCGTCAGATGGCGGGACGCTGAGGGTCGATACCGAAACACCGCACCCGATGATCAACAGGACCCTCGTGCTTGCTGGCGCACTGTACGCATGCATCGCGTGTGGTAACGAAGACAGGCTCGCAACGACCGAGGTGTGGCTGGAAGGACCCACGCTTCCTCAGCCTGTCTCCAACAATGCGGTCGCAGCCGTGGGGACAGCCGACGGCGTATCGGTGTTCAGCTTCCTGGGGATCGACTCGACGAAGGTCTGGAGCGGCGTGACCAACGTCGCCTACCGGTGGGATACCGGGACCGACGAGTGGAGGGAGATCGACCCGGTCCCCGGCCCGGGGCGCCTGGCGTCGACCGCGCAGGTCGTGGATGGGAGGATCTACGTGATCGGCGGATACACGGTCGCGGAAGATGGCTCAGAGAAGTCCCTGCCGGACGTCGCGATCTACGATCCAGCTTCGGACACGTGGAGCCGCGGGGCGGATATCCCGGTTCCAACGGACGACGCAGCTGCCGGGCTCTGGGGCAGTGATCGCATCGTGCTCGTCTCCGGCTGGCATGACACGGGCAACGTCCCGAACGTTCAGATCTACCATCCTGCGGCTGACAGGTGGACCCAGGGGACGGATATCCCGGGTGTGCCGGTGTTTGGGCATACCGGCACGATGGTCGGGGACGCCTTTGTCTATGTCGACGGGACGGCGGTGGTGCCCGCCCGTCCTCGTTTCGCCATCGACACGGCTTCCTGGAGGGGGCGCTTCTCCCAAGGCGGATTGGAAAACTCGGAGAGACGGTCGTCCGTCGACTGGGTCTCTGCACCTCCTCACCCGGGTCCACCGCTCTACCGCGCGGCGGCGGCGACCGTCGACGGCCTGGCGCTCTTCATCGGGGGCTCCGACAACCCCTACAACTACGACGGGGTCGGCTACGACGGAGAGCCTTCATCTCCAGTGGATCAGGTGCTGGCGTTCGACCCGACAGGGGCTGACGGTGCCGGACTCTGGCGTAGCCTGGCCGCGCCGCCGGTGGCGACCATGGATCATCGAAACGCCGGTGTTGCCGGGGGTCGGGTGTATCTGGTCGGCGGCATGGTTGCGGGACAGGTCGTCAGTAATCAGGTCTGGTGGGCCGAGACTCGGTCACTCGTGGCAGCGTCGATGCGGTAGGCGACGGTGCGGACCACATGCGGGCGCTCCATATTCACGCGCTCGCGTGTCCCGACCATGAGGAGATCGACATGGGCTTCCACAGGCTCGTTCTGCCTATCGCCCTGTTCGCCGTCGTAGCAGCACAGCCGCCCCAGGGGGTTGCCGCTCAACAACTGGATGCCACCGCGGACCTCATGCGACGGCTCACCGAAGCGCCCGGGCCTTCCGCGTTCGAGGAAGCGGTCCGCATGATCGTCGTCGAGGAGTTCGACGCACTCGGAGCCGACATCGCCTTCGATGGTCTCGGGTCGGTCCACGCGACGCTTCCTGGCAAGGGCGACGGACCGCGCGTCATGGTGACCGCGCACATGGACGAAGTGGGTCTCATGGTCCAGCACATCACCGCGGATGGCTTTATTCGCGTAAAGAATCTGGGGGGCTTTCTCGGACACGCGTTCCCGGATCAGCGGTGGACAATCATCGGGCGGGACGGACCTGTCATGGCACTGAGTGGCCTTCCGACCGTGCATGTGACTCCCTCGTCACAACGCACTGAGGTCTGGAGCGTGGACCAGGTCTTTCTCGACGTCGGTGCGACGTCCCGCGAAGAGGTCGAGGCGATGGGTATTCGGCCAGGTGACGGAATCTCTCCCTGGAGCCCTTTCATGGTCATGCCGAATGGGCGATATGCAGCGAAGGGATGGGATGACCGGGTCGGGATCGCGGTCATGATCGCGGCCGCTCGTCGCATCCGCTCGGAGGGCATCGATCTGCCAGGAGACATCGTCTGGGTATCGACGACCCAGGAGGAGATCGGACTCAGGGGTGCTCAGGTCGCCGTGGATATGGCCCGCCCTGATATCGGGATTTCCATTGAGGCCGGCGTCTCGGCCGACTACCCCGGCATTCGACCCACTCAGGCGCAGGAGCGGTTGGGAGACGGCCCGGGCATCTTCCTTCTCGATAGTTCGATGGTGCCCAACCGGAAGTTCCGGGACTTCTTTTTCGATGTGGCCCGAGATGAACAGCTTCCCCTTCAGGCGGATGTACTGACGGGCTACGGAGAGGACGGGGCGGAGATCCAGCGCTATGACACGGGACGACCCGCGGTCAACATGACGGTCCCCACGCGTTACCTGCATTCGCATACGGGGATCATCCAGCGCTCCGACTTCGACCAGGCGGTCGATCTGCTGATCGCGGTGCTTCTACGTCTCGATGGTGGCACGGTCCAGGACATTGCGAGCTTCGATCCACGGTAAGCAGGGGTTGTAGCGACGGGGTTTTCTCGATCGACCTGACTCTTCCGGAGCACGCCCGGATCCGGCGATATTCGTCTGCCTCCAAACCAGAGCATGATGAATCCAAAGACTGCGATGCCGGCACCGCGCGATCAGGCCGAGTCGGTCGCGGCGCCTTCAGGCCGAGGGCCGGCCGCCGTTGAGCGCAGCTGGACGCCCGCCGATGCGGCGGAGCTATACGGAGTGGAGCGCTGGGGCGCGGGGTATTTCGGCGTGTCGGAGCATGGCACCGTCGTCGCGTATCCCGATACGGATCGTGAGCACGGCATCGACCTCCATGACGTGGTCCGGGGGCTGGCGAGTCGGGAGATCGGGACTCCGGTCATCGTTCGACTGCCCGGGGTTCTCCAGCACCGGATGCATGATCTCCGTCGGGCGTTCGATGATGCCATCACCGAGCTCGACTACGAGGCGGGCTACTCCTGCGTCTACCCGATCAAGGTCAACCAGGAGCGACACGTCTGTGAGGCCGTGCGGGACTTCGGCGCTGAACTCGGATTCGGACTCGAGGTCGGATCGAAGCCTGAGCTGATCGCCGGACTCGCACTCACGCAGGGGTTCGACGACATGCCCCTGGTGTGCAATGGATTCAAAGACGCGGAGTACATCGAGACGGTTGTTCTCGCCGCCAAGATGGGGCGCAACATCCTGCCGGTGGCTGAACAGGCGTACGAGCTCCGGCTCATTCGCGACGCCGCGCTCGTGCATGATGTGCAGCCGCGCTTCGGAATTCGTGCGAAACTGGCAGCACCGGGTGTCGGCCGATGGGCTGGTTCGTCCGGCATCAGGGGCAAGTTCGGCCTCACCGTCGGTGAGATCCTTCATGCGGTCGAGTATCTGCAGGAGGTCGACCTGCTCGATGGATTCCGCATGCTCCACTGCCACGTCGGATCGCAGATCTTCGACATTCGGGCCGTGAAGTACACGGTCAGCGAACTCGCCCATCTGTATGTCGAGCTCATCCGGGCGGGCGCGCCGATCGAGATTCTCGACCTCGGTGGCGGGCTCGGGGTCGACTACGATGGCTCCCAGTCGGCCACTGAGTCGTCAGTGAACTACACGCTCGACCAGTACGCATCCGACGTGGTGCACAGGGTCAAGACGGTATGCGACGAAGCGGGTGTGCGTCACCCGATGATCATGACGGAGTCCGGGCGTGCACTGGTGGCACACTCCAGCGTCCTGATCACGGACATCATCGGTGCCAAGAGCTTCCGGGTCGAGCCGGACCCCGACCTTGTTCGGAGGGCCCTCGAGGCGGGCGATCCGCCACAGCCTTTGCTCGATCTGCATGAAGCATACGAGCGCCGGCATGCAGGCGATGACGGTATGCTGGAGGTTTACGCCGACGCCGAACATGCGTTGTCCGAGGCGATCAACCTTTTCAACCTCGGATACATGGACCTCCGCTCGCGGGCCGCGTGCGAGGAGTTGTTCTGGGCCGTGGGGAGCGCGGCGCTCGAGACGTACGGAGACGACATGCCCGAGGCCCTCGGTCACCTGCCGGACCGGCTGGCCGACCTGTACTTCGTGAATGTCAGCGTCTTCCAGTCACTGCTCGACTCATGGGGTATTGATCAGATCTTCCCGATCATGCCGATCCACCGTCTCGACGAGGAACCGACTCGGCGGGGTATTCTGGCAGACATCACCTGTGACTCGGACGGACGGGTAGACCGGTTTCCCGGAGACGGGAGTCCCAAGTCGACGCTCGAACTTCATGAAGTTCCTGCGCCGGGCTCCGAGGATCCCACAGGTGAGACGTACTACCTCGGCATCTTCCTGACGGGCGCCTATCAGGAGACCCTGGGCGACCTTCACAATCTCCTGGGGGATACCAATGCGGTGCATGTCCGACGGGGGCCGAACGGCCGCTGGCGTATCGAGACCCTCGTCGAGGGAGAGACCGTGCGCGAGGTCCTCAGCTACGTGCAGTTCGAGCCGGAGAATATGCGTCGCCAGTTGCGACACGATGTCGAGGCAGCGATCGAGGCCGAGCGACTGACACCGAGCGAGGGAGCCAGTCTTCGGCGATTCTTCGACGAGAGCCTTCAGGGGTACACCTACCTGGAGTAGCTCCTGTCGGAACCTTTGTCTTCCGAGGCTTTCAGGGAC
>DGOW01000107.1:0-7906 GCA_002390225.1 Gemmatimonadales bacterium UBA4456
CCGTACCCAAACGAGATGCCCTTCGCGACGATCACACGGGTACCGGACCGACCTGCTGCCTGGAGGGTGATCTTCACGTCAGCGGTGCGCTCGCGACGAAGCGCCCGCTCCTTCCTCATGGACTGGAGTGCGCGCACGCGTCCCTCGTTCCTGGTCCGACGCGCCTTGATACCTCGGCGGATCCACGTCTCCTCTTCCGACAGCTTCCGATCGAACTCCGCCCACTGCTTCTCCTCCGCCCGGAGCGCGTCCTGCTTTCGTTCGAGGTACTGTCGATAACCGCACGCCCACGAGGTCAGGCGACCGCGATCGAGTTCGACAATACGGGTGGCCAACGCCTGTAGAAACGTCCGGTCATGAGTGACGAACAGCAGGCTTCCATCGTACCGGCGCAGGAAGTTTTCCAACCACTCGATGCCGTCGAGGTCCAGATGGTTGGTGGGCTCGTCCAGAAGAAGCCCATCGGGCTCGGAGACGAGAGCGCGGCCCAGAAGGGCTCGTCGCTTCTGGCCGCCGGACAGGGTCTCGAACCGTGCTTCCGGCTGAAGCCCCATCAACGAAACCTGCCGTTGAACGGCGTGATGGTCGGCAGCGTGGTCGGGCACCCCGGCGGCGATGACCTCTTCGACCGTGTCGGGGAGGCCGGACGGGACCTCCTGAGGAAGCACCGCGATTCGTGTACCAGACTCGAGCACGACAGTGCCGCGATCGGGCACAATCACGCCCGCAATGATGCCGAGCAGCGTGGACTTGCCTTCGCCATTTCGACCCACGAGCCCGACGCGCTCACCCCGTTCGATCTGGAGGGTCGCGTTGTCCAGAAGCGGTCGCCCGCCGAACGCGATGGTGAGATTCTGGAGGCTGACCAGTGACACAGCTGTTCCGGGGGGCGGGACGCCCAGGTATCGGGTATGGAGCGGGGCCGAGAGAAGGTAGCGAAGTCGCGCAGAGGCGAGGTCAGGACGATCCCCGGTGCCGCATCTCTTCTGGGACCCTATCGTAGACGGGGCCCACTGCGTTCCGCCTGGCTGGCCTGCTGAACGCCGGAAGCCCGACGCCGCCGATCCACCCTTCTGGAGACGCCATGCCGTACGCCCGCACCACCACCGGAGCACACGCTGCGACGGAACTGGTCCCTCTGTACCGCCACCAGCTCGAAGCCTGCCGCCTCAGGTCGGGTGAATCCTGCCTGATCATCACCGACACGGCATACGATCCTACACCTGCCGCCGCCTGCATGGGGGCAGCACTCGCACTCGAGGCGAATCCCTCGGTTCTGACACTGCCGTTCAGCCGTCCATTCTCCGGAGAAACACTCGCGGCAACGCTGGCGGAAGCAGACCTGATCGTGGGATTCACCACCCATCGCCTGCACTACGATTCATACCTGCGAGCAGCCCTGGACGGAGGAACGCGAGCCCTGCTTGCCGTTCAGCCAGCTCACGTCCTGCAGAGACTCACGGCCGATCCCGAGGTGGTGACCCGGACACGGCTGGGAGCCGAACGACTCGCCGCGGCCAAGACCGTTTCCATGACCTCTGCCCGTGGCACCGACCTGACGATGACCGTATCCGGTCGGCCCGCCCTGGCTCACTGTGGCGTTGCGGACGAAGCCGGGCACTTCGACTTCTGGGGGGCGGCGATGGTCGAGATCGCCCCACTGGAGGGGAGCGTGGAGGGTACGCTCGTGCTCGGTCGTGGAGATCAGATTTTTCACCTCGGTCGCTATGTCGATGATGAGGTGAGTATCCGATTCGAGAACGGTCGCGCCGTCAGTATTGAGGGAGGGCTCGACGCCGTTCTGCTCGAGTCTCATTTGAGGAGCTACAGGGACCCCAACGCGTTCCTGGCCGGGCACATCGCCTGGGGTACGGACCACCGAGCTTCGTGGACCGCCCCGCTCGTCCAGTTTCCCGAGGCCGGCGCAGGAAATGCGGACAGCGAGGGCTTCCTGGGTTCAGTGCAGGTCGAGCTCGGCAGCAACGACGATCAGTTCTTCCGCGGGGCCATCCGGAGTGACGCCCATCTCGGGCTCTGCATGCTCGACACGAGCGTGGTGCTCGATGGCGAACGAGTGATCGAGGCCGGGCGCTTCATCGGTTCTCTGGAGCGCTGTCAGCCAGATGTGTGAGCGGGGGTCCGGTCAGGGCTGGCTCACGCTCACCACCGGATTCGTCGGAGTAGCTCCGCGTCGGCCGGCAGCTCGATGTTGCCGGGCTCCCGTCCATTCACTCGGAGGAAGTACGCGAGGACAGCCGCGTACTCCGGCGGTGACAGGCTCCCTGGTCGATCCTCGGGCATATTCGTGCTGATGTGCTCGAAGAGGTAGCCGACCGGTTCGGCCATCCACGTCATGGCGAAAATGGGTCCTTTGAACTCGTTGCCCCCGTGACAGGCTGAGCAGACAGCCGAGAAAATCCCTTCGCCGCGTTCGGCCTGCTCGCTGGTGTACACGGCTGACGACAGCCCTTCCGCCTGCGGCTCGAGCAGGTCCCGTGACGCGTCAGGCGCCACGCCCGAGTTGGCAGCTCCCGGTGACGCGCACGCCGTCGCTCCTCCGACGAACAACGCCCACGCGAAAAGCCGTCCCCGTCGGGCGCGACCGACCGACCGGGTCGAGCCCGGCCGGCCGCCACTCATCTGGATCAGAAGCGCGACGACCTGATGATGATGTCGGCGCGCGCCCAGACCCGCTGGAAGTCCGACCGTGCCTGGTCGGCGTCCGCACTATGGCCCTGACCCCTGAGTGCCTGCTCCAGGCCAAAGTACGACCAACCGTTGCCCGGATGTTCATCAAGGGCAATGCGGTAGACCTCTTCGGCCTCGCCAAAGCGCCCTGCCTCGATCAAGGCGGCACCGAGCCAATGACGCGCATGGAAGTTGAGCGCCTCGGGCTCCGCGTATTCGAGACGGTCGTGCAGTTCAGACGCCCGTTCGAAGGCCGCGATGGCCTCATCGAGGTTGCCCTCCGAACGAAGCATCTCACCACGCAGGATGTCACCCGTGATGCTCATCAGGTCGGTGCCGCGGTTGTTCCGCTCCCGCGCATCGTCCGGGAGGGTACGAGCCTTGTCGTCGACCGCCTCCAGATACACAGCGGCACTGTCAGGTGAGTCGGTCCGAAGGTGAGCATACCCGCGCGCGAACTCCCAGAGTCCGCGGCGCAGGGGCTGTTCGGGCGCCTCGGTCAGACCCAGGATTCTCCGGAACTCTCCAAAGCGGAGTAACACCATGGCCTCGTAGAACTGACCGCCGGCAACCTGCCGTGTGTACTCTTCAGCGGCGGCCCGCGAAACCTGTCCCTGGCCATCCATCGAACCAGCGAAGAAGAGCATGTGCAGGTTGTGGGTGGCGCCGTACGACACCCCTTCCCCGTGCGCGGTCCGCTCGTCAGACCGCCAGGCCATGGCGTTGGACCGAACCGCCTTGCCCCACCGTCCGAGCACATTGTAGGTGTGCGACGGCATGTGGTTCAGATGACTCGACCCGGGTACCGCCGTCATGAGGTGATCCGCACACGCCTCGGCCTTCCATGCCACGGATGTCGCTTCGGTGGCGTGGATATAGAGATGACACGCACCAGGATGATTGATGTCCTGTTCGATGACACCCTCGAGCACACGGTGGAAGCTCTCCACATAGGGGTCGTCAGCTTCGTACAGGGACCGCTGCGTATTGAGGAGCATGAGCGACTCCGCGTACAGCGTTCCGACGTCCACATCGCCCGGGTACGACGTGTAGATCTCGGACATCGCCAGGGAGTAGGTGCTGTCCAGTGCCGCACGCATGTCGGGGTCGTGATCCGGGACGTAACGAAGCGCCATGGCCCGGATCAGGGCCTTTTCCTTCGGGTCGTCCGTGTGATCGATGAGCGAGAGTGCGCGCTGGGCGGCGTCGTAGGCCGGCCCCGCGTTGGCATCCGTCATTCGACCGTTGAGGAACGGGCCACGCGCCTGAGCTTCACCCCACGCGCAGATCGCACAGTTCGGGTCCTGCCGTTGGGCTTCCTCGAACGAACGGATCGCCACCGGAAGCGTAAATGCCCAGACCATCTGCATGCCCTGGTCGAAATACGCTTGCGCGACCGGCAGGTCGGTGTCGATGGCCCGTGAGTATTCACCGGTGACCTCAGTCAGCAGAGGCACGATAGCCTCCTGCGCCCCGGCGCCCGACGCGGACCCGAGTGACACCCCCGCGAGCACGGGCAACGTGAGCAACCGGCAACCGACCGCCGTGAGCAGAGACTTCATCCTCGAACGTTTCATCTACCTCTCCAGACAGTTGAACACCGCTCCTGCGGTGATCAATTCCCGACTCATCCGCACCCAAGAACTCCTATGAGCCTACGGTCAGGAGCCGCGGATCGCCAACCTCAAGGTTAGCTGCCAGTCCTGGGGACTGTTCAGGTGTCGAGGGCTTCCGACTTCCACGGATCGCGCGGCGATTCAACGCTGAGACAAGTCATAGCGAACACAAGCCGGAAGAAACGCCATTTGCCCGCGCAAAACAGGGCCGATACGCTTTCTCGACATCGGTGACCTCGGCTCACGGGCGCGTCACCTCACGTCAGCCATCGAGCGATCAGAGGTAAGGGACATGGCACAAGATCGGCGCGCATTTCTCAAGCACTCGGCTGCGGCACTTTCGGCCGTCTCTCTGAGTGCCGAGGACGTCCGCGGCGCGAGCCCCTCGACCGAGCCACCTCGAGCGCTCGACGCCACGCTTCTCCGCGCTGCAGGTGACGCCATACTCCCCGAAGCAATCGGGCCCGAGGGGCGTGAAACCGCAGTCGGAGCCTTCGAACTCTGGCTCTCGGACTTTCAGCCCGTCGCCGAACTGACCCATCCGTACGGTGGTTCGGTGATCCCCTACGGTCCACCGGACCCCCAGCCCGGATGGTCTGCTCAGCTCGAGGCACTCGATCTGCTCGCTCAGGCTCGATGGGGCGTAAATTTCACCGAACTCTCGGTCGATCAGCGCAGAGAGATCCTCGGTGAGCAGATGGGTGCTCCCGCCGGGGGGTTCCCTGCTCCGGGCCGCGCTCAGCATGTCGCGGTGGCACTGATGGCCCACTACTTCACGTCGGCCGATGCGGTAGACCGGTGCTACGGCGTGCGCATCACAAAGCTCGAGTGCAGGAGCATCGCCGACGTCGGCGAGCGACCGGATCCGCTCCGGGAGGGCCGGCCATGACGGTCCGTATCGAGTCCGACATCTGCATTATCGGGTCGGGCATCACCGCCATCCTCGCCGCAGAGCGGCTCACCGAGCTCACAGACGCCGATATCGTCATCGTCGAAGCGGGAGGACGCACGACACCGGCTCAGGACAGGATCGGGAAGCGTCGTCGGTTCATCGACTACGGCGAGAATCCCTGGACCGGAGATCATATTCAGGGTCAGACGGGAGAGGGCCTCTTCTACCGGTCAATGAATGTGGGCGGGTGCGCGATGCATTGGGACGGAGCCTGCCCCCGCTTTTCTCCCGAGGACTTCCGGCAAGAATCGATGTACGGCGTGGGGACGGACTGGCCGATCGGGTACGGAGACCTCGAGCCGTATTACCAGGACTTCGAAGAGCGCGTCGGCGTCGCCGGCGAGGCGGGTCCGCCAGAGTACGATCCACGATCCGGGCCGTACCCTATGCCGCCGCTACCCCTGTCGTACAACCTCGAGATCCTGAAGGCCTGGGGCGAGAGCGCGGACATCCCGTTCTGGACACAGCCGTGGGCGAAAGCGACGACGACGGAGTACGGCCGGGCGTTGTGCAGGCGATGTGATACCTGTCATATCTGCCCGACCGGTGCGAAGTACACACCTGATGTGACGCTGGACCGTCTCATCACGGAGGGCCGAGTTCGACTCCTGACCCATACGCTGGTGCGCAGGCTCGAGCTCCACGAGAACTCTGATCGGGTGAAGCACGCGGTCGCCGTCGACTCCGAGGCGCCGAATGAGCCATTGGAACTTCACGCCGACACGTTCGTGCTGGCCGCAGGGTATGCCTGGAGCCCACATCTGCTGCTGCTGTCGGCGAACAGTCGCTTTCCCGACGGGCTTGCGAATCGCACGGGAATGGTGGGCAGGTACATGACCGGGCATCCGTACGCGAGCGCCCAGATCGACCTTCCGCTAGAGAGCTACCCCGGCATGTTCTCCACCAACTCGCTCCTGTCCCGTATGTTCGCCCGCCCCGGTCCCATGGAGCGATACGTCAGGCACGATCTGCGGATCTGGACATCGACGGCCGGACGCCAACCTCGGCCCAGGGGTGATGACGGGTCGTGGCTCTTCGGCAATGCCGTCATGGACGATTGGCAGGCACGTACGAAGCGTTCGTCAGCCCGCGTGCGTGGCTATTACGACGTGATCCCCGATCGGAACAGTCTGCTCTCGCTCGACCCCGAACGTCAAAATCGTTGGGGAGATCCCATGCCGAAGATCGAGTTCCGGGACGCGCCGGAGTCCGTGGAACTCCGAGCCCATACCCACGAGACGATGTTCGGGCTCTTCGAAAGAATGGCCGACGTGGGTGGCGGGTCGGTGATGTCAACTCAGATCTCGACCCAGATGGAGCACCCAGGTGGTGGGTGTCGCATGGGTGACGATCCGACGACGAGTGTTACGGACTCATACGGCCGCACCCACGATCACGAGAACCTCTTCGTCATCGGGGCCTCGACGATGGTGTCGGGCGGGTGCGCGAACGGGACTCCAACGTTTTGCGCCCTCTCGTTAAGGTCGGCGGACGTGATCGGGGCAGAGTCCTAAGAGGTCAGTGTCGCACCCGGTTGGGAGCTTTAGGCACGACGACGGCAGCGTGGCACAGCCTAAGAGCCATGCCGCAAAATCATAGCGGGAGAGTGCCTTGCCCACAGGAGCCAACCTGCTACCGTTTCGTCGGTCCTGACGGTCGGTATCTGCGCCCCACCCCCCCATGGGGACGCTGTTTACCGGCCGCCCGCTCCTTCGGCTGATCCTGGTCGACCACGCATCGATCGGGCCCCCTGCGTCGAAACCATGACCCGAGGGGCATGAGGCTGAACGACACTCCGAGGAGGACACTATGACTCAATTCAACGCCACGGAATCCGAAGGTTTTGGGAGCCAGCGAGCCGACGAGCTCGCTCGCGAGGCTGCCACGTGGGATGCGTCCAGTCTGCAGCAGGCGACCGAACTCGATATCCCGTTGGTCGACGTCGCGAGTTACTTCGAGAGCGGTGATCGCAACGAACTCGTGCGCCTGGGTGAGCAGATCCGGCACATTGGCGAGAACATCGGATTCCATTGCCTGATCGGGCACGGGATCGAACGCCACGAGTTCCAGTCGATCTTCGATGCGGCAGCTCAGTTCCTCACGCTACCCGACGAGGTGAAAGGCCGGGTCACGATCGACGACCCCTCCGCAGCAGCGGGTGGGATCGGGTGGCTACCCCGTGGAGAGAGGCGCCTGCCCGAGCGAGCCAAAGGCAACCTCAACGAAGCAGTCCTCTTCAAGCAGGACCGCACGCTGAGACTGGAACACAACCCGTGGCTTCCCGAGTCGGTCGTCCCTGGTTTCCGGGTAGCGGTCGAAGCGTACGCGGAGAAGATCCAGCGTGTCGCGATCGCGCTCCTGCCCATTTACGCGGTCGCGCTCGAACTGGACCCCGATTGGTTCGACTCCGCGTTTCGGTCACCCTTCTATCGGCTGCGGATGACTCGATACGCCGACACCTCGGATGCGGACATCGATCAGTATGGAATCGCGCCCCACGTAGATACGACCTTCTTCACGCTCCTGGCCCAATCGGCACCCGGACTGTCGATCTACGGAGAACAGCGGGGGGTCTGGCTCAAGGCACCGGTTATCCCCGATGCCCTCGTGGTAAACACGGGAGAATTGCTGAAGCAATGGTCGAATGACC
>DGOW01000107.1:7980-8259 GCA_002390225.1 Gemmatimonadales bacterium UBA4456
CGTGCCCTTCTTCTTCAATGCAACAGCCGACTACCCGATGGAATGTCTGCCGACGTGCCACGGGCCCGGCAATCCGCCGCGGTACCCGGCAGTCTCTTACCTCGAAAGCCAGGCCGCCGCGCAGAGAGAGTAGGCATGCACCTGCAGAGGAGACGGTCGTTGGCCTACCGAGTCTCCAGCACCCAGAACTGCGGGCGATAGTACCGCACCGTATACCCAATCTCCGAGCCGTCGGGAGACCAGGCCGCTTGGCTTTTGTGGGTGTGGTCGTGCGTCACC
>DGOW01000109.1:0-177 GCA_002390225.1 Gemmatimonadales bacterium UBA4456
TGCTCCTGCTCCATCCAGTCCATCGTGGCAGCACCATCGTGCACCTCACCAACGCGGTGAACGCGGCCGGTGTAGAACAGGACACGCTCAGTCGTCGTGGTCTTACCGGCATCGATGTGCGCCATGATGCCGATGTTGCGTAGCAGCGGGAGTGGCGTCGTCCTGGGCATCTATCTG
>DGOW01000109.1:269-7665 GCA_002390225.1 Gemmatimonadales bacterium UBA4456
CGACGAGCGGCCATCCGCGCTCCCTGGGGGTCGGAGAGGGCCCGTCGACTGGTTCGGGGGCCATCGCGTTTTTTTTGTCCGCGGCCCTCTTTTCAGGCGAGGGCTTCGGTCTGCGCTTGCTTGGTGTCGTTCAGTTCCTTGTCATTACCACCGGTAGTGGGCGAAAGCCTTGTTGGCCTCGGCCATCCGGTGCGTATCGTCTTTCTTCTTGATCGTGCTGCCCTCGCCGCGGCTGGCCGCAAGTAGTTCTGCTGCGAGCCGCTCGGCCATGCTCTTCTCTGACCGCCCGCGGGCAAACGTGATCAACCAACGACTCGCCAGCGCTGTGCGCCGCTCGGGACGAACCTCGATCGGCACCTGGTACGTCGCACCACCCACTCGGCGACTTTTCACCTCGAGAGCTGGCTTGGCGTTAGTCAACGCCGTTTCAAACACCTGAACGCCGGGCTGACCTGAACGCGACTCCATGATGTCCACCGCATCGTAAAAGATCTTCTCGGCCTTCGACTTCTTTCCGTCCACCATCAAATTATTGATGAACTTCGTGACGGACCGGGATTCGAACTTCGGGTCAGGTGGTGTTTCTCGCTTCTCAGCGCGCGAACGACGACTCATCTTCTACCTTACCTGGGCCGCTTGGCCCCGTACTTGGATCGTCCCTGACGACGCGCGTCGACACCGGAAGCGTCGAGCGTGCCGCGGACGATGTGGTAGCGAACCCCGGGAAGATCCTTAACGCGGCCGCCTCGGATGAGCACAATTGAGTGCTCTTGGAGGTTGTGACCCTCACCACCGATGTAGGCGGTGACCTCGAAACCGTTCGTGAGGCGCACGCGAGCAACCTTACGAAGGGCCGAATTCGGCTTCTTCGGGGTGGTCGTGTAGACGCGCGTGCAGACGCCCCGCTTCTGGGGATTCCGCTGAAGAGCTGGCGCCTTGTTCTTCTTGACCTGCGCCTTGCGCCCCTTCCGCACGAGCTGACTGATGGTGGGCATTCCTACCTCACTGCACCTTGACTAAAAAACGGCGCCCACAAACGTGGCGGACGCCGGTCCGACATAGCATGGAAAGGTAGAAACGGGTCCGAGAGGTGTCAACGGACATGAAGCCCCTATTTCAGGGTGGTTTTTGGGGGGGGGCGATCGGAACTCCAGCCCGGGCTGACATACCGCAGGCGGGCGCGCCAGAAGCTCCCTCAAGACCCGAAAACGGGACTCTGACCCCGGCCCCTCTCTTCCCGTGTGCAGGAGCCGTTCCCCGCACCAGTAATAGCGAATGGCCGACATCAGGCGCAGCCCCGCTCCAGTATATTTCATCCTGAGGCGGCCTTGCGGCTGCGGGTAGTCACTTGCTGCCCAGCAGGGAGCCATCCCAGGTCGAGTGACCAACGCCACGACGCCAGCTCCCGCGCCGGCTGCCTGAATCAGCATGGCTTGAATCTCTCGGGCTCAGCGAATCGCCAGCGAAATTGTGAAGGCGGTGGGTGACGGTCGCTTGGCTCGGACTCACCAAGCCACCGGCGGGCGGAGCGTGAATGTCCCCTTCCCCGAGCAGCTAGTCCCCCACTTCAGGATACCGGCACCCCCGCGGCGCTCGTGACCGTACCGAGGCACCTGAGGTCGTACCCTACGCGGATCCCGAACGTGATGGGGCCAACCCGGTTGAAGTGTCTGCGTTCAGGACACCTTCACGTCGGTGGGGAGGCGACAATGGCAGCCTGCGACCTCGATCAGTCGCCCAGCAACTCCAGTACGCGGTCGGCAAGAGCTCCAATGGCCTTCACATTCCGGCCACCCTCAGTCAGCAGCACATCGGCATACGTGCGTGATGGCTCCACAAACATATCGTGCATCGGCTGGACACGATCGTCGTGCTGTTGCTCCACCTTTTCCCGATCCCTTCCGCGCTCAACAGTGTCCCGGGCGATCCGCCGGGCAAGGCGCTGTTCAGGCGTGGTGTCGATGAACACCCGAAGGTCCATGAGCACCCGCAGACGCTCCTCGAAGAGCGTCAGCATGCCCTCCACGATCACCACCGGAGCGGGGGTGACGACGATCCCTGCGATACCCCTGGTCTGCGAGACATAGTCGTAGTCGGGCATTTCTACCGTGCGCCCGGCCCGAAGCGTTGCGATGTGCTCTATCAGCAGAGCCGTCTCGAGCGAGTCAGGGTGGTCGACATTGACCTCGACTCGTCGCTCGAAGGGCATGTGAGACAGGTCGTAGTAGTACGCGTCGTGACTGAGCGTCGCGGTACGACCCGTACCCAAAATTCGGGTCAACTCACGCACAACCGTCGATTTGCCCGACGCACTTCCGCCTGCGATTCCGACAACGATCCTGCTCAAGTGCAACTCCCGTTCCCTCGTTCTCCCAGCCACCGGTCCAGCCGAAAACGAACACGGCCCGGATCGCAATCGCGACCCGGGCCGAATCCTGAAGCTGCGAAGATCTCCTAGCTACTTGAGCCCGGGGATCTCGTCACCCTCGATGCCGAGGCCAGGCACTAGCTCGCCTGGCTCACCGAGCGGCACGATCTCCTCATCGTAGTACGACTGCTCGACCATGAACTCGACGTTCGAGAACCGATGGATACCCGTTCCCGCCGGAATCAGATGGCCGATGATGATATTCTCCTTCAGACCCTTGAGCTCGTCCTTTGCGCCGCGAACGGCCGCATCGGTAAGCACCCGAGTCGTCTCCTGGAAGGAGGCAGCCGAGATGAAGGACTCGGTGGTGAGCGATGCCTTGGTGATCCCGAGCAGGAGCGGCTCACTACGGGCAGGCTTCAAGCCATCCGCGAGCGCTGTCGTGTTCACCGTTCGGAACTCGGTCCGGTCGACATTCTCGCCCTCGAGGAGTGAGGTGTCACCGGCATCGGTCACACGAACCTTCTGCAGCATCTGACGCACGATCACACCGATGTGCTTGTCGTTGATCTTCACGCCCTGAAGCCGATAGACCTCCTGGATCTCGTTCAGCAGGTACTCCTGAACTGCCCGCGGCCCCATGATGGCCAGGATATCGTGCGGGTTCACGGGACCCTCGGAAATGCGGTCACCCGCGCGCACGACGTCGCCCGTATGAACTCGCATGTGCTTACCGACAGGTACGTCGTAGGTCCGCTGTTCACCCTGTTCAGGCGTCACGTGGATCTGACGCTTACCCCGCTTGATGTCGCCGAAACTGATGCTTCCATCAATCTCGGTGATGACGGCCGGATCCTTCGGCTTGCGAGCTTCGAAGAGCTCAGCGACCCGCGGAAGGCCACCGGTGATGTCGCGTGTCTTGTACACCTCACGGCTGATCTTCGCGATGGTGTCACCCAGCTCGACCTCTTCACCGTCCTTGGCGGTCAGCTGTGCGCCAACCGGAACGATGAATTCTCGCAGCTTTTCGCCCTTCTTCGACTTCTTCCGGATCACGATCGTCGGGTGAAGCTTCTTGTCCCGATCCTCGATAATCACCATCTGACGACGGCCAGTGGAATCATCCAGCTCCTCGCGCATCGTGATGTCTTCCACGATGTCTTGGAAGTGGACGACACCCTTAGAATCCGCCACCATCGGCTCGGAGTAGGGGTCCCAGCTGAAGAGCAGGTCGCCGGCAGAGATCTCCTGGCCCTTTTCGATATCGCTCGTGGCGCCGTACGGAACCGCTAGACGGCTTCGAACCGCACCCTCAGGCGTTTTTAGGAGGATCTCACCCTCACGTGACGTCACGATGACCGTCCCGTCCGGGGTGGTGACCGTGGTCACACGCTCAAGATCGACTGTACCGTCAATCTTTGACTTACGCTGTGTCTGCGCCGCGATACGCGACGCCGTACCGCCGATGTGGAACGTCCGCAGCGTGAGCTGCGTGCCCGGCTCACCGATAGACTGCGCGGCGAGAATACCGACAGCTTCACCCGTGTCGACCAACTTCATGGTCGCAAGGTTCCGCCCGTAGCACATCTGACACAGGCCCCGCTTCGACTCACAGGTAAGAACGGACCGGATGCGGACCATCTGCATCCCAGACTCCTCGATCTGCTCGGCCTGCTCCTCGAGGATCAATGAACCAGCTTTGACGATTTCTTCGCCGTCAATCGGATCGTAGACGTCGTCGAGTGCGACGTTCCCGACAATACGGTCCGAAAGCGGCTCGATGATGTCCTCGCCTTCCTTCAGCGCGGTCATCTCGAGACCGAGAATCGTCCCGCAATCTTCCTGCGTGGTGGTCATGTCCTGCGCGACATCCACGAGACGACGCGTCAGGTACCCAGCATCCGCCGTCTTCAGCGCCGTATCAGCCAGACCCTTCCGCGCGCCGTGGGTCGAGATGAAGTACTCGACCACTGTCAGGCCTTCGCGGAAGTTGGATTTGATCGGCGATTCGATGATCTCACCGATACCACCCGTCAGTTTCTTCTGCGGCTTGGCCATCAGGCCACGCATTCCTGCGAGCTGACGCATCTGGTCGCGATTACCCCGCGCGCCGGAGGTCATCATCATGTACACAGGGTTGAAGCCGTCGTGAGACCGCTCCAGGTGCCGCACCATGGCGTCTGCGACATCGTTGTTCGCGTGCGTCCAGGTGTCGATGACCTTGTTGTAACGTTCGCCGTTCGAGATGAAGCCGCTGGAATATGCCTTCTGAAAGCGTGCGACCTGCTCATCGGCTTCTTCGAGGATCTGCCGCTTTTCGGACGGAACCTCGAGATCTTCGATACCGACGGAGATTCCGCCCATTGTGGCGTACCGGAAGCCGAAGTCCTTGATGGCGTCCAGGAACTCCGTGGTGCGGCCCATGCCGGTCACCGTGAAGCACTCGAATACCAGGTCACCCAGCTCGCGCTTACCGAACGTCTTGTTGATGAAGCCAAGCGCGTCCGGGATGATCGAGTTGAACAGCACCCGTCCAGCGGTCGTCCGCTCCCAGCGCGCATCTTTTTCCTCGACACCGCCGAACTCCGCGGAAACGAAGTACCAGACGGGAGAGTTGAAGGTCACCCGCTCCTGCGCGAGTGCCATCTCTACCTCTCCGTACGAGGAGTAGCGTGGCGCGTCCGCATAGATCTTGTCGAGCTGCTCGTTGACCTCCTGACGACGGCCCTTCGCCACCTTGGAATCGTTGGCGACACGCTCGAGATCTCCGATCTGCAGTCCGGGGTTGGTCAGGTAGTACGACCCGATGACCATGTCCTGTGTCGGCGCCGCAACCGGGCGACCGTTCGACGGAAGCAGGATGTTGTTCGATGACAGCATGAGCACGCGTGCCTCGAGCTGTGCCTCGAACGACAGCGGCAAGTGAACCGCCATCTGATCGCCATCGAAGTCCGCGTTGAACGCAGCGCACGCCAGCGGGTGAAGGCGGATCGCCTTACCCTCGACGAGCACGGGCTCGAACGCCTGGATGCCCAGACGGTGCAGAGTTGGCGCGCGGTTCAACAGGACCGGGTGGTCCTTGATGATGTCTTCAAGGACCTCGTAGACCTTAGGATCTTCCTTCTCGACGATCTTCTTGGCGCGCTTCACCGTCTCCGCTTCACCACGCTTTTCGAGCTCGTGGATGATGAACGGCTTGAACAGTTCCACTGCCATCGCCTTCGGCAGACCACACTGGTGCAGCTTGAGCTCCGGACCGACAACAATGACCGAACGGCCAGAGTAGTCCACACGCTTACCAAGCAGGTTCTGCCGGAAGCGGCCCTGCTTGCCCTTGAGCATGTCGGACAGCGACTTGAGTGGCCGTTTCCCCCGACCACGGATCGCCTTGGAGCGTCGACCGTTGTCGAACAACGCGTCGACCGACTCCTGGAGCATGCGCTTCTCGTTACGGAGAATGACCTCCGGAGCACGCATGTCGATGAGCTTCTTGAGTCGGTTGTTCCGGTTGATGACCCGACGATAAAGATCGTTCAGATCGGAGGTCGCAAATCGACCGCCATCGAGCGGGACGAGTGGACGCAGATCCGGCGGAATGACCGGAATCACGTCGAGAATCATCCATTCAGGCTTGTTGCGCGTGTCCGGCGTGTCACCTGACGTACGCAGGGCATCGACCACCTTGAGCCTTTTCAGCTTCTTCTTCTTGCGGTGCTGAGAAGTCTCGTGGGCGATCTCGTACCGAAGCCATTCCGCGAGCCGATCGAGACCCCGACCATCCGCGTTGCGGTCCTTGATCTTCTTCTTGTCGGGATCGTCAAGCATCCGCAGGAGCGTCCGGGCCGCCTCGGCACCGATGTCTGCGGTGAACTCCTCATCCCCTTCCTCACGGGCCTTCACCCGGAGGTCGTAGTATTCGTCCTCGTCGAGCAGCTGCTGGAATTCGACTTCCTGCTTGCCTGGGTTCGTGACGACGTAGGCTGCGTAATAGATGACCTTCTCGAGGTCACGCAGCGTCATACCAAGCAGGTAACCCAGCTGGCTCGGCAACGTCTTGAAGAACCAGATGTGCGCAACAGGCACAGCCAGTTCGATGTGGCCCATACGCTCGCGACGCACCTTCGAGAGCGTGACCTCGACGCCGCAGCGGTCGCATACATGCCCGCGGAAACGGATCCGCTTGAATTTTCCGCAGTGGCACTCCCAGTCCTTAACAGGACCGAAGATCCGCTCGCAGAAAAGGCCGTCGCGTTCCGGTTTAAAAGAACGATAATTGATCGTTTCGGGCTTGATGACTTCACCGAACGACCAGGAACGAATCTCCTCCGGAGAGGCAAGACGGACCTGGATGAACTCAAAGTCGGCCGAACGCTGATCACGGGTCCTTGGGAAATCGATCATCTCTTATTCCTCCTCTCCGAGCGTGACGGAGAGGCCGAGGGCCTGGAGTTCCTTCACGAGAACGTTGAACGACTCCGGTATGCCGGGCTTCGGCAGGTTGTCGCCCTTCACAATGGCCTCATAGACCTTGGATCGACCCTGCACGTCGTCGGACTTGACGGTGAGGATCTCCTGCAGCGTATGGGCTGCGCCATAAGCTTCCAAAGCCCACACCTCCATCTCACCGAAGCGCTGCCCGCCGAACTGAGCCTTACCGGCCAGCGGCTGCTGAGTCACGAGCGAGTACGGCCCAATCGAGCGCGCATGGATCTTGTCATCCACGAGGTGACTCAGCTTGAGCATGTAGATGGCACCGACCGTGACCGGGAAGTCGAACTTCCGGCCGCTTCGGCCATCGCGGAGCCAGATCTTCCCATTCGGGAAGATCTCGGAGTACTCGAGGAGTTCGACCACCGCATCGTCGAGGCCCGACTTCACGGTGGAACGCCCCTTGAGTTTTTGAATTGCCGGGAAGAGATCGGACATCTTCTCACCCTGACGGTCTGCCAATTCCTCAGCAGACTCGAGCAGGAAGTCTACGACCTTGGCGAAGTACTTCTCCTGCTTCTTCGAGAGCTTCGCGTTCAG
>DGOW01000109.1:7736-9293 GCA_002390225.1 Gemmatimonadales bacterium UBA4456
ATGTCGTCGTGTGACGTCGGCGATGACGCACGGAGGTTGAGTGCGTCGTCGACCCATCGCAGTCCGGCGAGTTTGAGCAGCGCACCAACCTCGTTTTCGGTCGCACCCTGGAAGACCGGTGTCTTGGCCTCGAAGCCAAGGACACGTCCAGCCCACCCAAGGTGGGTTTCCAGGATCTGACCGACATTCATTCGCGACGGCACACCCAGCGGGTTGAGCACGATTTCCACCGGCGTCCCGTCGGGGAGGAACGGCATCTCCTCTTCAGGCACGATCCGGGCAATGATGCCCTTGTTGCCGTGGCGTCCTGCCATCTTGTCGCCGACCGAAATCTTCCGCTTCTGTGCGACGTAGACCTTCACAAGCTGGACCACACCCGGCGGCAGTTCATCCGGCTGGAAGACCTTATCGATTTGCTCCTCGGTCCGCTCCTTCACGCGTTGAATCCGGCGACCGGACTCATCGACGACGCGCCGGAGCCGCTCGCTGGCTTGCTTGTTCTGGATTTTGAACGTCGTCAGGTCAACTCGCTTGAAGTTGATTCCGTCGATCATGACCTTCGTGAGCTTGACGCCCTCGTCCATGATCGGCTCGACGGTCCCCTTCTTCAGCATCAGCGCAACTGTCTGCCGCTGCAGAACGGAACGGAGCTCTTCGTCACGCGCGTCCTGAATGCGCTGGATCTCTTCACGCTCCATCGCGCGAAGGTCACCGATCTTCACGCCGTGCTCTTTCTCCAGGAGCGGATCATCGATCCGACGGCTGAAGATCTTCACGTCGATGATCGTCCCCGACATCCCGGGCGACACCCGGAGGGACGAGTCTTTCACGTCCTTCGCCTTCTCACCGAAGATCGCGGTGAGGAGCTTCTCCTCCGGCGACAGCTCCGTCTCGCCCTTGGGCGTGATTTTTCCGACGAGGGTGTCCCCGGCCTTCACACGCGCACCAACGCGGACAATGCCCCGTTCATCGAGGTCGACGAGGCTCTCTTCCGCCACGTTCGGGATCTCGCGCGTGATCTCCTCCATGCCGCGCTTCGTGTCGCGGACGTGGAGTTCGAGTTCCTGGATGTGGACCGACGTAAAGACGTCGTCCTTCACCAGCTTCTCGCTGATGACGATGGCATCCTCAAAGTTGGAACCGTACCACGGCATGAACGCCACGAGCAGGTTCCTGCCGAGTGCGAGCTCGCCCTGGTCCGTACTCGGGCCGTCAGCGATGACATCGCCCGGGTGGACGGCTTCACCGATCTGCACCAGCGGACGCTGGTTGATGGCCGTGTCCTGGTTCGTCCGCCAGTACTTCCGCAGACGGTAGCGATCATACTGCGCCAGCTTGGCAAGCGGCTGTTCACCGCTGCCCGGGGCAATCGTTCCCGTGTCGACCACGATCTCATCAGCCGTGACATGGACGACAGTCCCGCCGCGGCGAGCCGCGATCACGGCGCCCGAGTCGGAGGCAACCTTCGACTCTAGCCCGGTGCCCACGAGGGGCGCGTCCGTATACAGAAGTGGAACGGCTTGGCGCTGCATATTCGAGCCCATGAGCGCGCGGTTG
>DGOW01000109.1:9306-9658 GCA_002390225.1 Gemmatimonadales bacterium UBA4456
GGCGTCATCGTGCTCCAGGAACGGGATCAGCGCCGCAGCGACCGAGACCAGCTGGTCCGGCGCGACATCCATGTAATCGATGTTGTCCGGCTGCAGGAGCGGGAAGTCACCACGCGCACGGCAGAGGACGAAGTCGTTCTTAAAGTTGCCCTTATCATCGAGCGGCGCGTTGGCCTGTGCGATTCGAGCTTCTTCTTCCTCGTTCGCGGACAACCACTCGATGGCGTTCGTGACTTTTCCCTTTTTCACCTTCCGGTAGGGAGTCTCCACGAAGCCGAGGTCGTTAATACGGGAATACGTGGTCAGCGAGGTGATGAGGCCGATGTTTGGACCCTCAGGGGTCTCGATCGGG
>DGOW01000109.1:9761-11650 GCA_002390225.1 Gemmatimonadales bacterium UBA4456
TGGTCCATGAACTGCGACAGCTGGCTGGATCCGAAGAACGCCTGGATCACCGCGGAAACGGTCCGAGCGTTGACCAAATCATCGATGTTGATCTTCTCGGGATCCGTGTTGATCGACATCCGCTCCTTGACCAGACGCGCCATACGGCTGAGGCCGACGCTGAACTGGTTCGCGATGAGCTCACCCACGGTCCGCACCCGACGGTTACCGAGATGATCGATGTCGTCCGTGTACCCACGGCCCTCGTTGAGTTCGATGAGGTGTCCGACGATGGAGATGAAATCGTCCTTCGTGAGGACGGTCTCCGACCGCGGGACATCGACCTGGAGGCGCTGATTGATCTTGTAGCGACCGACACGGCCGAGATCGTAGCGCTTTGGGTTGAAGAAGACCCGCTCGAGGGCCTCACGGGCGGTCTCAATATTCGGGGCATCGCCGGGGCGGAGCAGTGAGTAGATCGCGTTGAGCGCCTCTCCCTCGTCCTCCGTCGGGTCCTTTTTGATCGTGTTCTTGATCATGGGGCTCTCACCACGAGCCGTCTCACGATCGCTCTTATACACCTTGATCTTCTTGACGCCAAGGCGCTCGAGGATCTCGATGACTTCTTCCTCGATCTCCTCGCCATTGTCGATCAGGATCTCGCCTGTCTCCGGATCGACGAACTCCTCAGCAATGACCTTGCCTTCAATCTCCAGCTTCTTGGCATCATCCAGCTTACCAAGCTTCACGGTCTCTACGTGGTAGTAGAGATTGAAAATGTCCGCATCGGTGGAATATCCGAGCGCACGCAGGAGTGCGGTCGCTGGGAACTTCTTCTTCTTGTCGATGTGCACGTAGCAGATGTCGTTGATGTCGAGCGTGAACTCGACCCACGACCCGCGGAAGGGGATGATCCGCGCGCTGTAGAGCTTCGTGCCGTTGGGGTGGATGTTCTCCTCGAAGACGACACCGGGTGAGCGGTGAAGCTGGCTCACCACGACACGCTCGGCTCCATTAATGATGAAGGTCCCGAGCTCGGTCAGAAGCGGGAGGTCACCGAGGTACACTTCTTTCTCGATGATGTCCTGAGTCACACGCTCTTCAATGGGCGTCGACTTCTTCTTCTTTTTCTTCCGCTTCTTCTTCTCCTCTTCCTCTTCCTCGGGCTGCTCCCAGACGATGAGGCGGAGCGTCGCCTTCAGGGGCGCCGCGTACGTCATGTCTCGCTCGATGCACTCCTCTACGGAGTACTTAGGCTCACCGAGCGTACACGAGACGTACTCGAGCATGAAGTGCTCGTTGACGTCCTCAATCGGGAAGATCTCCCCGAAAACACGATCTAGCCCAAAATCCCACTGCTCCTCCGGATCCTGCTCCACAAGTTTTTCAAACGAGCGAAGCTGGACATCCAGCAGGTTAGGCATCGGCATTACGGACCTGAGCTTCGCGAAGCTCAAGATCGGTCGGTTATCCTTGCGCAGTTCCAACGTGCGTCCCCCTTACGACCCCATCCGCACGCACGGACGAGGGGCGTTGTGGTGTTCGAAGTGGACCGAGCGCGCGAAGCCCGACCACAGGCAAACCTCTTGAGAGATCTGCCCGTAGCCGGGTCCCGTGCTGGCCCGAGTTGTCACGCGGCCTGAGGCCGCGCACGAAGCTACGATCGCGATGCGACCGCCTTCGATGGTACTGCTCGGGAACGAGTGTTTTAGCACTCGCTAGCCCAAGCCGCTCTACTTGAGTTCGACGTTGGCGCCAACGTCCTCGAGCTTGGCTTTCATCTCCTCGCCCTCCTGCTTCGTAGCACCTTCCTTCACGGTGCTCGGAGCTCCATCCACCAGCTCCTTGGCCTCCTTGAGTCCCAGGCCGGTCAGCTCACGCACGACCTTGATGACCTGGATCTTCTTGTC
>DGOW01000080.1 GCA_002390225.1 Gemmatimonadales bacterium UBA4456
GGGACGGTGAGTTCGCATGATTTCGGGATTCGCATGGTATCGTCGTCTATCGTCGAGGTTCGATGACACGATGCCGAAACGGGGTGGGCATCCCCCCCATACGCAGAGTGACATAGCTCTGTCTGGCGGCTACGTAGCCGCCGGCTTCTGCTTCCTGAGTGCCCAGATCGCGCTCCCTATGATGAGGAGCATCAGAAGGCCGCCCGCCAGGGCGGGTGAGCGCCGCCAGAGCGCCCCCAGCCCGACGCCTGACGAGGTGAAAAGAATTGCGCCCGGTGCAATACCCAGGGCAGTCGTCCACAGGAAACGCCACCGGGGAACACCACAGAGGCCTGCACCCCAGTTGAGGGCAGTAAACGCCACGACCGGGACGAAGCGGAGCACCAGCAGGCCCCACCACCCAGCCTTCTCGGCCCCCCGATCGATGCGGTCGACGACCTCTTCACTCGTGAAGCGACGCGCTATCGGTCGGCCCCAGCGCCCGGCGATCTCGTAACTGATCCATGCGCCGGCCATAGCACCGGACCATGTGATCATCGAGCCTACGACCGGCCCGAAGAGCATGCCGTTGGCGAGTGCCGGTGCCTCGGCCGGGAGTGGAAGAAAGGACACCCCGACCATGACGATCGGCGCGACGACGTACGCGAGCCCACCGAGATCGGCCAGCCAGACTTCCATGTTCGCGAAAAAAAGATCCACGAGTTCCTCCTTTGCGCCCGCTCCTGCGGACTGATCCCCTCACCCCACACCCGTCCTGCGGGAGGTACCGCAGTCAAGGCTTCACACGATCACTCCGCGCAACCGCACTCGCCATACGGGCACTTGGAGCCCCGCCGAGATGCATCCATGGCGAAAACGCCGAGACCAAAGATCAAGGTGCCCAAGGGTCCGTGCGACCCCAAAACGCCCAAGCGTCCACCACCCCCGTCACCGAGCGGACCATGGGACAAGCTCGGTCCGGAACCGATGAAGTGGTTGAAGCTGGGAAAGAAGAAGCAGCGCCCGTGAGACCCTGACCTAGATCAGGCCGTCGCTCAAGCCGCGGTTCGCGCCACCACCGGGGCACCAGGGCGGACGTTATACGTGTAGCCGATCCAGATCAGGATGATCCCGATCAGCTCCATTACGTACAGCACCTCCGTGTGCCCCATGCGCGTAGCGGTCCCGCCGATACCCGGCAGCAGCGCGCCGAATGCAATCCAGCAGTTCCCGATGAAGCGGTGGCGCCGCGCCGGGTCACTCCGGTAGCGCCAGGCCGAGAGGGCTGCGCCTCCGATCAGGAAGATCGCCGCATAAACGTTGATGAATGGGCTGAAGAGCCGGGCCCAACGCCACTCCATGACCGCACCCGTCAGGCGATGCGGCTCGACCAGGGAGTAGTCGATCGGCGAGAGAAGTACAGCCGTAGCGGCTACAAGGATGAAGGCTCCCAGTACCCCGGTCATCCGATTCGCCGTCGTTCGCTCGAACATCAGATACACGGTCCCCTGAGCCAGCGGGGCTCCCCCTAGCAGAGCTCCCGAGATGTACCAGCTCCGGAACACCACCTCATTCCATCCGAAGAGCGTAGTGGCCGACTCAGTGAACGTTCCCACCCCGTACATCACGATCCCCAGGGCCCACCAGAACAGATGCGGCGCCGGCTTTCGCTTCTGCCAGCGCTTGAAGACGATGGGCGCGAAGAAGATCGTCAGGCACGTGGTGACGATCGGGATGTAGTGGATGAAGGTCGGCATGGCGTCGACTGCGTTCCGCACGCACGTGAGAGCTTCTCATGGAGCGACGACGACAACCTAGTAACGCGCCGTCACCGTTGGCATTCGTGCTTCTACGGATCCACCCGCGGGTCGGATCGAGCGTCAGGCGTCGTCCAGCTCGTGCTCCACCACAAAGCGCGTCAGGCCCGCGACCGTGCGGATCCGAAGCTTGCCCATCACCCGCTCGCGGTGCGTCTCCACGGTCCGGGGGGAGATCTCGAGTTGATCTCCTATTTCGCGATTTGTCAGGCCCTGCGCGACGAGCAGAAGGACCTCGCGCTCTCGATTCGTCAGGGAGCCAAGTCGCGTACGCCTCTGTTCCTGTTCGATCTCTGCGCGAAGCGCCACGCTCAGCTGCTGAGTCACGCGGGCAGTGAAGTAGTCGCGCCCCTCGTGAACAGCCTGCACCGCGTCCCGCAGCTCTGCCGGCGAGACGTCCTTCAGGACGTACCCGTCGGCTCCTGCACGCACGGCCTGCAGAACATACTCCGGGTCGTCGTGCATAGAGAGAATCAGCACGCGCGCTGGGTGAGCTTGTTCCCGGAGGTCCATTGTGACGTCCAGCCCGGACTTTTCAGGCATGTTCACGTCGAGCACGACGACATCGGGCGCCAGCTCGGCGACCATGGTCAGTGCCTGAGCACCATCCCCTGCCTCCCCCACGACCTCGAGGCCGTCGATCTCTTCCAGAACACCACGAATGCCCTGCCGGACCACCGAGTGGTCATCGGCGATCACGACCCGAAGCAGCTCGTTGCTCATTTCAGCATCCTGTCCTGGAGAGGCAGCTCGACGCGCACAACCGCGCCGGCTCCGGTCCTATTTATCATCGATAATTCACCCCCGAGGGCGGTCACCCGTTCCCGCAGCCCGGCCAGTCCACCTCTGCTGCGCAACCTGATTGCCGTGTCCTCGGGAAATCCCGGCCCATCATCCTCGACCTCCAGGATCGCATGCGTGTCATTGCCGACGAGCCTCACTGATACCCCAGAACGTGCACCGTGGCGAACCGAATTCGCGAGGCCTTCCTGCATCGCCCGATACACGGCTGACTCCGCCTCACCCGACAGCGGTGGAGCCTGAGCGGGAGCTTCGAAGTCCACCTCGAACGTACCCGGCTCGTGAAAGTCTCTCGCGAGTCCGCGCATGGCCGGAATCAGACCGAGGTCATCCAGCGCCACGGGACGCAGATTCCTTGTCACGCTGCGGATACTCTTGATCCCTTCCCCAAGCAGCGTCCTGGCACGCTCGAGTGCGGGTACGGAGGCCTCGTCGCTGCGCTCGGCGATGACGCCGAGCTGAAGGTTGAGCGCCGCCAGGACCTGCGCGGTCTCGTCGTGAAGCTCTCGCCAGATGCGCGCGCGCTCCTCCTCGTGCTGATGGACCATCCGCGACTGGAGTCTCTCCAGCTCCTCCGTACGGCTGATCAGGTCCCGGTTCAACTCTTCGTTGGCCAGGGCAGCCCCGACCTGTTGACCAAAGGCGAGCAGGAATCGGTTATCCAGAACGGTGAAGGGATCGCGGGCCTCTCCTACCACGACGACAGCGCCAACGACCTCGTCCTCCCCGAGAACCGGCAGCGCAGCCGTGTAGGCGTGTCCCTCCTGGGTAGCATCCCCCTTCCGACTTGCTCGCGCCACGCTGGGTACGGCCTCCCGTCGGACACGCTCTACAGCCTGCCGAGCGGTCTCAGGGGCGCCCTCGAATGGCCAGAGTGCCGCGACACCGGCGCCCTGAACGAATTGGCCGCTGTCCTCCGTCGCGATCCACAGAGCGGACCCATGAACGCCCCGCAACGACAGTGCGCGTCGCAACATCGCCTCGGCCACCGGCTCCTGACTCGCAATTCCTCCTTGAAGCTCCCCGGACAATGCGGTGAGGCTTGCGAGCCCCTGGTCCAGGTCTTCCAGCACCAGAAAAACGATGCCCAGTCCGACGCCGATCGAGAACGTGATGTCGAGGTAGTATCCCCACGGATTCCACGCGCCGCGGGCGCGCAGGAGTGGGTAGTCCAGATGGTGCAGAGCCCAGAGGAACAGCACGACGGCGAGAAAACGGCCGGCCGGAGATCCAACGAGCCGATCGTACCGGAGGAACGCAGCACCTGCAGCCGCCGTCGTGAGGCTCAGGAAGCCGATCATCGGCCCCGCAGCCAACAGGAAGTTGTCCAGCAGGTAGATGCCGACGAACGCCCAGATGACGGGGAAGAATACCAGCCCACTGTATGCAGGACGCCACTCGGGTCGCTGGGCGAAGACAAGCGCGGCCCACAGGAACGCCACCGCGGTCCAACCGGTCGCGACCTGGTGCCAGAACAGCCATGCCTGGGCCCCAGTGATCAGGAACGTGATGATCGCGAGTAGGCGCAGCGAGTACACGGCCCAAGCGAGGGACCACAGACCGAAGTAGTGTCGGCGGTATCGGCGATTCAGGATACCGCACAGGACAACAAGCCCGAGCGTGACCGCGAGCTGGAGATACGCAGCCGCCAACTCGGTATCAGAGGGCAAGACCGGAGCCGAATTCATGCGTCGAAGATCCCGGCACCCCGCCGTCACGGCAACGGCTTGCCAACCAGGCCGACCCACATGATCGTCCGGTGCTGTGTTGATCCTGAACGATTTGGTCATGACGATAGTCGCCCCCCCAACGCCGCTCTTCGCCGACCGCGTCAATCGCATCGGCACGGAAGCGGCATTCTCGTTCGGTGCTCTCATCGAGCAGGTCGAGAAGACCGGCGCACACGTCATCCGCTGCAATATCGGCCAGCCCGACTTTCCGCTCCCGCGACACATCGCGGAAGCCGTGAAGTCGGCCATTGATCGCGGCCTGACCACGTACTGCGACCCGGGCGGTATTCGCGAGCTGCGCGTTGAGGTTGCGCGGTCGGTCGGCGAGCGTCTCGGCCTGGACATCGACCCCGATCGTGTCGTGGTCTATCCCGGTGGGCGTCCGCCGATCGGCCTCGCCCACATGACATACAGCAAGCCGGGGCAGGACATCATCTACCCGTCGCCCGGTTATCCGCTCTTCGAGTCGTTCATTCCCTACTTCCGTTGCAACCCCTGCCCGGTCGTCTTGCGTGAGGAAGAGGGGTTCGGGCTGACACGGACTCAACTCGAGCCACTGATCTCAAAGAACACCGGCCTGCTCTTTCTGAACTTTCCGTCGAACCCGACGGGCGGGGTCGCTACCCGTGATCAGCTGGAGGGCCTCAGCGAGCTGATCCTCGAACGTACCGACCCGACGGTTCGGGTCTATTCGGACGAGTCGTACGAGGCGATCACCTTCGACGGCGACGAGCACATCAGCGTCGCGTCGATGCCGGGGATGGAGGCGCGTACGATCATCGCCTCTGGCGTCTCGAAGACATACTCGTGGACAGGTGGTCGCGTGGGATGGGCGGTGTATCCGACCGTCCGAGAGGCGGAGGTCCACCGCAAGCTCGCGATCAACTTCTTCGCCTCCCTGCCCCCGTATAACCAGTGGGGTGCCATCGAGGCACTTCGCTCACCCGAGAGCCCTGTAGCCATCGGGAAGATGGTCGAGGCCTTTCAGCGCCGTCGCGACCTCGTTGTCGAGGGGTTGAACGCCATCGAAGGGGTTACCTGTCAGAATCCCAAGGGTGCGTTCTACGCGTTCCCCAACGTTGCAGGCGCCCTGGAGCGCATTGGCGCGATACAGGCTTACGCGGAGCTCTCCGAGGACGACCGAGCGAAGACCAGTCCCGCGACCCTTTTCACGCTCTTCCTGCTCTACGAACACCACGTGGCCGCGCTCGACCGGCGCTCATTCAGCGAGCGGGGCAGCGAAGGTCAGCACTACATCCGCATATCGACCGCTAACAGCGACGAAGAACTCACGGCCGCGGTGCAGCGAATCGGTGTTGCTGCGTACGACGCCGAGGGCTTCGCCCGCTTCATGCACTCCAGAGTCGGCCTTACCATCTGAGCCGACCTTCTCTTTTTACGTACACGTCTCACGGACACCACCCCCTCATGAGCCGAGCTTTCGGACCCCGCCGCGCCATCTGGGTCGACATCGATTCCGCCGACCCCGAGATCACCAGCCCGGACGAGCTGGCCCTGCTTACCCGATACGATCTGATCTACCGGACGCTGGTCGCGATCCAGTTCAACTTCGCTCAGTCGGGTCACCCCGGAGGATCCGTCTCCGCGGGTCACATCATGACGGCGGCCTTATTCGACTCGATGCAGTACGACATCGGGGATCCCCTTCGGGACGACCAGGACCTGCTCTCCTTCGCAGCAGGCCACAAGGCAACCGGCCTGTACGCGATGTGGGCCCTGCGCGACGAAGTGACGCGGATCGTAAATCCGGGGCTCCTTCCAACGGAAGACCATCTTCGTCTTCGCTGGGAAGACCTTCTGGGCTTCCGACGGAATCCGACGCAGCCTACCCCACTGTTCCGGAAGTTCGGTTCGAAGCCCCTCGATGGTCATCCGACTCCGATGACCCCGTTCGTCAAGATCGCGACCGGGCCCTCCGGCGTCGGAATGGGCGCATCCATCGGTCTCGCGTTCGGGGCGGCCGACTACTTCGGCGCCGACGCGCCCCGGATTCACATGCTTGAGGGCGAGGGTGGGCTGACGCCAGGTCGGGTGTACGAATCTCTTGCAGCAGCAGGCTCGTCGGGGCTGAGCAACGCCATTTGCCACCTGGACTGGAATCAGGCGTCGATCGACTCCGACCAGGTGACAAGAGAAGTCGATCGGCCCGGCGAATACGTACAATGGGATCCGATGGAGTTCTTCTACCTGCATGACTGGAACGTCGTGTTCGTCAAGGACGGCTTTGATATGGGCCAGGTCGTGACGGGTCAGCGCCGCGCGCTGCAGATGGACAACGGACAGCCAACCGCAGTGGTGTACCGGACGGAAAAGGGCTTCGGATATGGGATCACCGGGAAGAAGTCGCACGGAGGCGGTCACAAAAGGGGCTCCGACGCCTACATCGACGTGCTGCGCCCACTGCTCGGTGAAGCGGCCATGGGTGTGCCGCAAGTCGATGATCCGGGCGATGCCGTGGCCCTCGAGGCGTGTCACTGGGCGACGCTCGAGATGCTCCGTGACTGGCTGGCAGCCGAAGCGCAGGACGTATGTGACGAAACCGTACGGCGGCTTGAAGCCGCCCGTGATGGCCTGAACGAGCGGGGCCGGAGACCGCGAGCAGGTGCACCGGACCTCGACGCAATTTATCGGGCCGCCGACCCCTCCGTGGTCCCCGATGCCGTGGCGTTGGAGGTAGGGTCGAAGACGCCGCTTCGGAGCCAGCTCGGAAAGATCCTGGGGTATCTCAATGAACAGTCCGAAGGGGCGATTCTGCTGGGTGCGGCGGACCTGCTGGACTCGACAGCAATCTCGGGGGGATCAAGAGCATTTCCGACCGGGTTCTTCCACTATCATGGAAATCCCGGCAGCAGGACCCTCACCATGGGAGGGATCTGCGAGGATGGCCTGGCGTGCATCCTCAGCGGTATCTCGGGCTTCGGAAAGCATTGCGGTGCGGGGGCCTCGTACGGGGCCTTCCTTAGCCCGCTTGGCCATATCCCGGCTCGTGTCCATGCGATCAGCCAGCAGATGAAGCAGGACGTTCAGAAGAGTCGGTACTCACCCTTCATCATGCAGTGCGGCCACGCTGGTATGAAGACCGGCGAAGACGGGCCGACACATGCCGACCCCCAGGCGCTTCAGCTGCATATCGAGAACTACGTGCCGGGGACAGCTGTCACATTGACGCCCTGGGAACCGCAGGAAATCTGGCCGCTGGTCGCCGCGACCTTCCGTGCCGAGCCCGCCGTCATCGTTCCATTCGTCACGCGCCCAGGTGAACCTGTCCTAGACCGCGAGGCGCGCGGACTCGCACCCGCCTCGGCAGCTGCGAAGGGTGTGTACAAACTGCGCGCTGCCTCCGAGGTCCCCGACGGAACGATCGTCCTTCAGGGGTCAGGAGTGGCGCTCGCCTTCGTACAGGACGCCCTGCCTCGACTGATCGACGCCGGGATCGACCTGGACGTGATCTACGTGGCGAGTCCCGAGCTATTCGACCTGCTCCCCGAAGAGGAGCGTAGCGCTCTCTTCAACGACGTCGTCGCCGCAACGTCGATGGGAATCACCGGTTTCACATTGCCCACGATGTATCGCTGGATTCGCTCGGATCTGGGCCGAAAGCACACGCTGCATCCTTTTGTGAAGGGGCACTACCTTGGCTCGGGTGCCGGCGACATGGTGATCCACGAAGCGGGGCTAGACGGCGAGGGTCAGCTGCGCGCGATAAAGGCGTGGCTCGAAGACGGCGGGGGTTCCCGCTAGGACAAGCCGGGAGCGCCTGAAAACCGGAAAAAAAATCGGGTCTCCGGCACCATTTTCCGAACCATGGGGCGTGTGCACAACACGTGCAGGAGGCTCCACGCGGTCTTTCGATTTGAGGTCCGTTCGGCATGCTTCGTGCGATTAGGGGAGGCAGATCATCCCCCCATCCGGAGTTCCATCATGGCGAAGGCCGCGACAGCGACACCTTCACTCGCCTCTTCCCGTTCCTCAGGATCGGACCCCGTGGACGCCTTCGTCCGGTGGTTCGAGGATGTGAACGCCCAAGACGTACTGTCGGTAGGCGGCAAAGCCGCCTCCCTGGGCGAGATGTTCGGCGCGCTCTCGCAAAAAGGCGTGCGCATTCCCAACGGATTCGCCACGACGGTCTCAGCCTACGAACGCTTCATGGACGCTCCCGTCGTGCTGGAGGCATGGGCCGCGCATGCCGAGGACGCTCGTCGCCTGGAGTCCGACGTACTGAGAGCCACCACGCTGCGAGAGGCGCTCGAGGCTCTCTTCGCTTCCGGTGATCCAGATGACCAGGTCGATCTTCATGCTCGAGCCTCGCTGGCTCGCGGGCTCGTTCGATCGACTCCGGTTCCGATTGACGTGGACAGATCCCTCCGCATCGCGCACAAACGCCTCGCCAATGAATACGTCGGCGACGTGGATCTGGCGGTCCGGTCCTCCGCGACGTGCGAGGACTCCGAGATGGCCTCGTTTGCAGGTCAGTACGAGTCATACCTGAACGTTCGGGGCGAAGAGGGCGTCATCGATGGCTGGCGTAAGTGCTGCGCATCCGCGTTCACAGAGCGCGCCATCGGCTATCAGCTCGAGCGCGACATGGACCCGATGGAATGCCGCCTCGGCGTCGTCGTGATGAAGATGGTCCGCTCCGACATCGCCACCTCCGGCGTACTCTTCACACTCGACCCCGACTCTGGCAACCGGAATGTCATCCACATCACGTCTGCCTATGGTCTGGGAGAGCTGGTCGTCCAGGGCAGTGTCTCGCCTGACACCTTCGTGGTCTGGAAAGAAGGCGTCCGCCGCGGACGGCCATCCGTCGTGCATCAGCAGCTAGGAGCCAAAGACCAGAAGCTCGTCTATTCCACGCAGGGCGGGACGACGACGGAAAGCGTCGACGTCCAGGCCGCCCGTCAGCGCCAGTGGTCCTTGTCACGCGAGGAGGCCCTCGAACTGGCGCGCATGGCGCTCACCATCGAAGAGCACTACCGCCGCCCGGTCGATATCGAGTGGGCGAAGGACGGCTACAGCGGAGAGCTGTACATCGTGCAGGCGAGACCGGAGACGGTGCACGCGAACGCTCCCGAAGGATCGACCTACCAGCGGTTCCGCATGGCGCCTGCCGTCGTCGAGGGGTTGATCGACAACGGCAAAGTGCTTCTCCGGGGACATGCGGTCGGAAGCCGCATCGGCACTGGCCGAGTGCGCGTCTACGACGATTACGAAGAGGTCATTGTCCGAAAACGACAGATGCGTAACCGCCTGGCCGCGGGCGAAATCCTCGATGATATCCCAGTCGAAGAGCGGGTATTCGACCGAGGCGATGTCCTCGTCACGGAGATGACGACTCCGGATTGGGAGCCACTGATGAAGGAGGCTTCCCTGATCGTCACCGAAAAGGGTGGTCGGACGTCCCATGCGGCGATCGTTGCCCGGGAGTTCGGGATCCCCGCGATCGTCGGATGCGCGGACGCGACCAAGGTCCTCACGCCTCTTCAGGAGGTCACGGGGACCTGTGCCGAAGGCGACGAGGGGCTGGTCTTCGACGGGATCCAGCCGTTCGAGATCGTCGAGATCGAAGCGGACGACAATCTGGAAACACAGACGGGCGTCAAGCTCAACGTCGGCTTCCCCGGCAAGGCCCTGCAGGACGCGATGCTACCCTCAGACGGAGTCGGCCTGGCGCGCCTCGAGTTCATTCTCACGGCACAGGTGGGTATCCACCCTCTCGCCCTGGCCTACTTCGACGAGCTTCGCGACTTCACTGCGGATGGCACGCTCGCTCGGGTGCTCGAACCTTTCCGTGAGCGACTCGAGGCGGAAGATCCGCACGAACTCGTCACCCTGCTTGGTGCAATCGAACGAAGGACGCCGGGCTACGGCGACCGTCGCCAGTTCTTCGTGGACCAGGTCGCCCACGGCGTCGGGCTGATTTGTGCGGCGTTCCACCCGCGCCCCGTTCTCGTTCGCCTCTCTGATCTGAAGTCAAACGAGTATCGGGAGCTCATGGGCGGCCGGATCTTCGAACCTCAGGAAGAGAATCCGATGATTGCATGGCGTGGCGCCTCACGGTACGTCGACGCGCAGTTCTCCGATGCGTTCGACATGGAGTGTGAAGCACTCCGGATCGTCCGACAGACACTCGGGCTCGATAACCTGCAGCTGATGGTTCCCTTCTGCCGGACGCCGGAGGAAGGAGAAAAGGTCGTCGGCCTGCTCGATCAGCACGGACTGTCGCCCCAGGCTGGCGTCCCCCTCTACCTGATGGTGGAGCTCCCGTCGAACGTGATCGAGGCGAGCACGTTCATTGAGAAAATGCAGCTGACTGGAGGATCGATCGGCTCCAACGATCTGGTGCAGACGATCTATGCCGTGTCGCGCGACGACCTCGAGCGATACAAGACGCCAATCGATGCTCGGTCACCATCGGTGAAGGCAATGATCGCGCACGCCGTGAGCGCCTTCAAAGCTCGAGACCTCGAGATCGGCATCTGCGGACAGGCGCCCTCGGACTATCCAGACGAGGTACCCCGGTTCCTCGTCGGTTGCGGGATCACGTCCATCTCGGTCACACCCGACACCGTAATGGAAGTCAGGAGGAACGTTGCGGCGACCGAAGCGGAGTTCGAGGACCGACCTGCGTTGAACGCCGGGTAGTCGGAGGCTGTACGGCAGGATATCGTCTCCGTACCCCCCCATCCGGAGGCTCGCTTGAT
>DGOW01000085.1 GCA_002390225.1 Gemmatimonadales bacterium UBA4456
ACTCGAAGAGATCCTCGGCGGAGCGAACAGGGTTCCGCGCGGCACCAGTCTCGGTCTCGGCGCGCTCGCCGGTGGCTTCGAACTCCTGTGCAGCGAGCCGTCACTGCGCGTGCTGAACGACCATGAAGTCTTCCGTCGTGCCCGTCGGGTTCGCCGTAGTCGGAAGTTCAGAGGTTCGGTCGCTGTCGAAAGCCTGGCTCAGCTGACTCCGGGCTCATTCGTCGTTCACATGGACCACGGCGTCGGACAATTCCGCGGCCTGGAGCACATCCACATTGGGCGGCAGGAACTCGAGGTCCTTGCGATCGAGTATGCCGCCGGAGACGTACTTCGCGTACCTGTCTCACGCCTCGATCTGATCGAACGCTGGGTCGGCGAATCGGAGGATGCCAAGCCCCCCCGAATCCATCGTATCGGGGGCAAGCGCTGGAAGACGCTCCGTTCGAAGACGGAGCGCGTCATCGAGGAGATGACTACCGAGCTACTCGAGCTGTACGCCCGTCGACAGGCTGCTCGCGGCTATGCCTTCAGCGAAGACAGCCGGTGGCAGCTGGAAATGGAGTCGTCGTTTCTCTATGAGGACACGCCGGACCAGCGGCAGGCCGCAGAAGACGTGAAGCGAGACATGGAAGCCCCTCGCCCTATGGATCGGCTCGTCTGTGGAGACGTAGGCTACGGCAAGACTGAGGTCGCCATCCGAGCTGCATTCAAGGCAGTTCAGGACGGGAAGCAGGTCGCGGTCCTAGCACCGACCACCATCCTGGTGGAACAGCACCGGCATTCTTTTGCAGAACGGCTCGCTGACTATCCCGTGCGGGTCGGCTCGCTCAGCCGGTTCCAGACCACCAAGCAGCAGAAAGAGCTCGTAGTCGAGCTCGCCGAGGGCAACATCGACATCGTCGTGGGGACGCACCGACTCCTCTCGGACGACGTCGTGTTCAAGGACGTAGGCCTGCTTATCGTCGACGAGGAGCAGCGCTTTGGTGTGAAGCACAAGGAGAAGCTGAAAAAGCTGCGCGCGTCGCTCGACGTACTCACCCTGAGCGCGACGCCGATCCCTCGGACGCTCTATCTGTCGCTCTCGGGTGTTCGGGACCTCTCCCTGATCAGGACGCCACCACGCGACCGGATGCCCATCTTCACTCACGTGCTGCCGTGGAGTGACCAGCTGCTCTCCGAGGCGCTGCACAGGGAGCTCGACCGGGGAGGACAGGCCTTCTTCCTGCACAACCGAATCGATACGATCTACACCATTGCAGAAGAGCTCGGCGCCCTGGCACCCGAAGCCCGCATCCGGGTGGCGCATGGTCAGATGGCGGCCGGCGAGCTCGACGAGGTCATGCGTGCCTTTGTCGACGGTGAGGTCGACATCCTCGTTTGCTCCTCGATCATCGAGAACGGACTCGACGTCCCGAATGCCAACACACTGATCGTGGATCGAGCGGATCGGTTCGGCCTCTCCCAGCTCTACCAGATCCGAGGGCGCGTCGGTCGCTCCGATCGTCGCGCCTATTGCTACCTCCTCGTACCGGACGGCGTAAACGAAGATGCTGAGCGCCGGCTACGCGTGCTCGAGCACTACACAGAGCTGGGTGCTGGCTACTCGGTCGCGATGCGTGACCTCGAACTGCGCGGTGCCGGCAACCTCCTGGGAGCTGACCAATCGGGCTTCGCGACGCAGATCGGGCTCGACGCCTACATGCGCCTGCTCAAGAAGACCGTCGAGCGCATCGAGAAAGGAGAAGAAGCCATCGAGTGGCCCGTGCCGGACGTTACCGTCGCCGGCCCAGCCTTCTTTCCGGACGAGTACGTTCCCGATTCGCACCAAAAGCTCCATCTTTATCGGCGTCTCTCGAAGTCGGAAACGCGCACCGAGATCGAGGCCTTTCGTGACGAGCTTGCCGACCGATACGGTCGTCTTCCCGCCGAAGTCGAACGTTTGCTGGACGTCTCTGCGATACGGGCCCTCGGCAAGGTCCTCGGATTGGAGCGAGCCATCGTTCGAGAGGATTGGGTGCGTCTCTCCTTCAGAGAGGGAGTCGTCCCGAAGATGGCGACGTTGGAGGGACCTTTGAGACAGAGACAGGCCAGGTTGGACGTTCTTCGAGTACATCCGCTATCCATGAAAATCACTCGCGAGGGGCTCGAGCCGATGATCGAGACTGTTAAGGTCACGCTCTCGGCTCTGAGTCTGGCGCGAAGCGCTGCAGCCTGAACGGATACAGCCAGACGTGAACCGGAACTACTGATGAATCGCAAGACATTATCGATCCTCGTGCTCGGGCTACTTGCCGCAGGATGCGGAAGAGAGCAGAGCAACGAGGATCTCGTCGCTCGTGTAGAAGACTACACCTTCAGCGTGGACAATGCCGTCGATCTCCTCGTCGACGAGGAGCGACTCGCGGCAGACGCCGGCGTCGTGGAGGCCCTGGCAGACCTGTGGGTCAATTACACGTTGTTGGCAGAAGCGACTGTAACCGACTCGATGTACGGCATGCTCGATTTCGAGCCCATGATCATGCGTCAGGCACAGCAGGTCATGGTCTTTCAACTCCGCGATTCGGTCATTCAGGTCGATACCTTTGTAACGGACGTCGAGCTGAGGCAGCGATATGAGGCCGAGGAGCCTGCGGTCGAGCTCCGGGCCCGTCACATCATGTTCCAGCTCCCGATCGGAGTGACAGCGGCGCAGCGAGACAGCGTCGCTATGGCCCTGTCCGATGTACGAGATCGGATCGTGGGCGGTGAGAACTTCGAGACCCTGGCTCAGCAGCTCAGTCAGGACCCCGGCACCGCGTTCAGCGGTGGCGACCTGGGACCCTTTGGTCGCGGAGACATGGTCGCACCCTTTGAGGAAGCGGCCCTCGCGCTCCAACCTGGCGAGATCAGTGGCGTCGTGGAGACCCCGATGGGCCTCCATATCATCCGCCTCGACGAACGACGCGTCCGTCCGTTCGAAGAGGCCGCGCCTCTCTACCGGCGTCAGGTGCAGAGCCGGATGGTCCAGGAGGCTGAATCCGTCTTTGTGGCCGATCTCTATGAGAGGGCCCAACCCGTCATCGTAGACGGGGCGATCGATATCGTGCGAGAGCTTGCAGGGAATCCTGCGTCCTCTTTTTCAGGCCGTGCGGCACGAAGGGGGGTCATCGAGTGGGAGGGTGGTGTGATCTCCGTAGGCGACCTCCGCACACTGGTCCAGCTCGAGTCCCCCACCCTGCCGTTGCAGTTAGTGGACAGTGATGATGAACAGCTCAGCGAGTTCCTTCGTAGCCTCGCACGTCGTGACCTCCTGATTCGCGCGGCCGAGTCCGAGGGGCTCCGACCGGAACGAGACAGCCTCGACGGGATGATTGACGAGGCCACAGCCCAGCTCCGGACGGCAGCTCGCGTACTGGGCTTCTTCGAGCTGGATCAGGCCCCGGGCGAAGATCTCGATGTCGCGATCGCGAGAGCGGTCGAGGAAGCCCTCGTCGACAACCTCTCCGGAGCGACCCAGATCGTACCGTTGGGGCTGGTCGGCTTTCAGCTCCGCGAAGGTCGCTCGACGGGCATCTTCGACACCGGTTTCGGACAAGTCGTGCTCGATGTTGCCCAGATTCGGGCGGCCCGGCAGCTGTCCCCGGTCGAAGAGACCCTGACGATACCCACCGTCCCCGATTCGGCTGGACGATAGCAGGAACCCGCGGATTAGCGCGGTTTACCAGGTACTATGACGATGCGCTTTCTTCTGATCGGTTTTTTCCTCCTGCTGGTTCCGGGTTCGGCTCACGCCCAGCTCGAGGACCTCGATGTCGTCGACCGCCTAGTCGCCGTCGTTGGTGATTCGTCGATTGTTCAAACGCAGGTGCAGGAAGAAATACAGCGCATGCAGCTCGGCGGCGCACCCGTACCCCTCCCGGGATCTGCGGAGTACGACGCCCTCTTCGAACAGATCCTGAACCGCTTCGTCGATCGGCTTCTCGTGCTGCAGGCCGCCGCACGCGACTCGCTGTTCCGGGTCGACGACGAGACCATCAACGAGCGCGTCAACCAGCAGATCACTCAGCTGACTACGCAGTTCGGCGGGCAGGCGCAGTTGCAGGAAGCGCTCGCTGCCGAGGCCCTGAGCCTCGCCGAATACCGTGAGATCCTCTCGAACGAACAGCGAGTGACTCAGGTCGAGCAGATGTTTTATCAGTCTCAACTCCGCGACGCGGCACCGGTCGAGGTTACTGAGGATGAGCTGCTCGAGCGCTTTCAGGAGGCTAGAGAGCAGCTGCAGCAGCGCCCGAAACTGATGACCATTCGCCAGGTTGTGATCCAGCCGAGCGCGACTGGTGCAGCCATGGATTCAGCGCAGGCGCGCGCAGAGGTCCTTCTAGAGCGTATCACCGCAGGAGAGGATTTCGCGCAGCTCGCAATCGAGTTCAGTGGTGACCCGGGCACGGCAGTGCTCGGAGGGGATCTGGGGTGGTTTCGGCGTGGTCGTATGGTGCGCGAGTTCGAGGAAGCGGCCTTCACGCTCCTGGATGGTCAGGTCAGCGAGGTCGTCGCCACGGATTTCGGCTTCCACATCATCAAGGTCGAACGCAGTCGTCCCGGTGAACGCAGTGCGCGGCACATCCTGATCATTCCGGAGAAGACCGAGTCGGATCTCGCGTCCGCACGCCAGCTCGCGATGGACGTTCGCCAGAGGGCGGAGTCAGGATCTTCGATGACCGAGCTGTACGACGAATTCTCGGATCCAGCGGCCCCCGATTCGATCACCTTTGCCTTCGAGCAGCTGAGCGAACTGCCGCCGGCATACGCCATGCTGCGGACCGCCAACGCGGAAGACATCGTCGGTCCACTGGAGTACGAGGTCGGGCCGGGTGAGACACGCCTTGCCGTTGTTTCCGTGATCGATGTCCGTGAAGCGGGGGCGTATACGTTCGAGGATCTGCGGGGTCAGCTCGCTGCTCAGCTCCAGCAGGAACGGCAGATCGAGCTCATCATCGAGCAGCTTCGAGCACGTACGTACATCGACATCCGCATGTAGGTGGTCCCACGCCTCGCCCTCACACCAGGTGATCCTCGCGGGATCGGGCCGGAGGTTGCACGTCTTGCCCTGGACCATCTCCGCACCCGGGACGCCAACGTCGACATCACGGTCTTCGGACCCGACGGAGCAGCCCCGGATGAGGTACTGGAGATCTTCCAAGCCCAGGGGATCAGCCGTGCCAGTGACGATGCTTGGTCAGGCGACGTCGCGGGAAGCTCGATCGAGCAGGCCGTGAAGGCTGCGCTCAGAGGAGAGATCCATGGTGTCATCACCGGCCCGCTCCACAAGCCTTCACTCCATCAGAGTGGGCGAATTTTCCCCGGTCAAACCGAGATGCTCGCCGAGCTTGCAGGCGTCGCCCGCGTCGGCATGCTCATGGTGGCTGAGCGCACGCGACTCGGGTCACCCCTGCGCGTCCTGCTCGGCACGACGCATCTCCCTCTTCGTTTGGTTCCCGACGCCGTGACCAGCGAGCTGCTCATCGAGCAGGCTACGCTCCTGTCTCAGGCTCTGCACTCGGATTGGGGCATCAAGTCGCCCTCCCTGGGAATCTGTGCCTTGAATCCTCATGCCTCCGACGACGGGCTCTTCGGTGACGAAGAGGAACGGATCTACGGGCCAGCACTCGAAGCGCTCCACGCCGAGGGCATCCGGGCTAAGGGCCCCGTCTCCGCGGACACCGTGTTCAGTCGGGCCCTCACAGGAGAGTTCGACGCTGTCCTGGCTCCGTACCACGATGTAGGAATGGCAGCGTTCAAAACGGTGTCCTTCGGAACTGGTGTGAACGTTACTCTAGGCCTGCCCTTTATCCGGACCTCACCTGACCACGGAACGGCTTTCGATATCGCAGGAAGCGGCGCAGCGGATCCAACCTCGATGATCGAGGCAGTATCGCTGGCGCATCGCCTTGCGATCACACGCTTTGACACCCCTTCCGTCAATGTCTAATCTTCTTCTCCGGAGCAAGGTCTCGCCCCGCGCCCACCTGGTCCGGTGATCAAACTCACTCACGTATCGAAAGAGTATCCGAAGCGCGGGCACGCTCTTCAAGATGTCTCTTTCCACGTCAGGAAAGCCGAGTTCGCCTTTCTGACCGGTCACTCCGGCTCGGGCAAGTCGACCACTTTGAGGCTCATCCACATGGCCGATCGCCCGACCGGCGGTGAGGTCCGGGTGAGCGGCTTTTCATCGCAACAGACAACCGAGCGTGATCTGTGGAAGGTGCGCCGACGGGTGGGCATGGTATTCCAGGATTTCCGGTTGCTGCCCGGCCGTTCTGCGCTCGAGAATGTCGCCCTGGTCCTGGAGGTCACGGGGACCCGCCGAAAGGCGATCCTGCCCAAAGCGAACCGCCTGCTCGATCAGGTGGGTCTGTCGACGAAAGTAGGGGCGCTGGTCGAGGAACTCTCCGGGGGTGAGCGCCAGCGCGTCGCAATCGCTCGGGCTCTCGCGAACGATCCTTACATCCTGCTCGCTGATGAGCCGACGGGGAATCTCGACGACCGCGCGACTCGAGGGATTCTCGATCTGTTCTGGGACATCAACGCCACGGGGATGGTGGTCCTGATGGCGACGCATGACCTCGAACTCATTCGGCGCTATCCGGACGCACGCCTGTTGGAGCTGGATCAGGGCAAGCTGGTATACGACTCGGCCACCGCTGACGTGGAGACGCCCTGATGTACGCGATGCGTGAGGCGATCGCGGCATTCCACCGGGCCCCGGTACTCATAGGACTTTCGTCCGGAATGGTGGGCCTAGCCCTCTTCGTCGTCGGACTCTTCTCGCTCGCGACCTACAATCTCCAGATCGCTCTGACAGCGATCGAGGCGCGGGTCGAGGTCGTCGTCTATTTGAGGGATGACACCCGTCAGAGCGAGATCGACCACCTGCTCGGCGAACTGGCAGCGTACCCTGAAGTGTCGCGGGTCAATTATGTGTCGAAGCGCGATGCGCTCGAGCGCGCGCAACGTGAGCTACCAGAATTCGGACAGCTCTTCCTCGAATCCGAGGTGAACCCGCTGCCTCAGTCACTCGAAGTGGAGCTTCGACCCGGAAATCGCACGCCCGACGTCGTCGAACGGATCGCCGGCGGGGTCCGGAATTACACGTTTGTCGAAGACGCGCTGTACGGCGAAGAATGGGTGGACCGTCTCTTTGCGCTCCGGCGCATCGGCTTTGCCAGTACCGCAGTCCTGGGTGCGGCATTCGCCCTGGTGGCAGCGCTGATTATTGGAACCGCCCTGCGCATCGCGATCTTCGCCCGGCGTGATGAGATCTACATCATGCGTCTGGTAGGAGCCCGTAACGGGTTCATCCGTCGGCCCTTCATCCTTGAAGGTGCCATGGCCGGTCTCGCGGGCGGCCTGCTGGCGATTGGCCTCACCTACGGTACCTATCGTGGCGTCTACGCCTACCTGTTCGAGGTCGCGTGGATTCCGGCGGGCTGGGTCGGGATGGGGCTGGTTGCCGGGGCACTGTTTGGTGCTGCCTCCAGCGGTGTGGCAATCCGGCGTCATCTGAGGGAAGTCTGATGCTAAAGGCCGCTTTTTTCGCGGTCGTTGTGGTGGCCATGGCTCTGCCTGCGACGGGCACAGCCCAGAATCCCGACATCAGTCGCGAGATCGTGCAGAGCCAGCGCCGACTGGAGCAGATCCGGGAGGAGCGGAATCGGCTGCGGCTTGATCTCGGGGACGTCCGGAACCGGGTGCGCGACGCCGCGACCGAACTAGCCAATGTCGAACGCCGACTCAGCGCGACTCGGTCGGTGCTGGCCGAGGTCGAGTTCCAATCGGAGGCGACGTCCGACCAGGTGAGCCAGTCCACGCGCGATCTCGTGTTGTCACAGGAACAGCTGGCCACCAGCGAGGCGATTCTGTTCCGGCGCCTGCGGGATATCTACAAAATGGGCCCAATGTTGACGGTACAGGTCCTCCTCGGCGCGCGATCGTTCACCGACCTCCTGAATCGTTACCGATATCTCCAGCGGATCGCTGCCTTCGATCGCACGCTAGTCGAGCGGGTGCTCAGCCTCGAGGCTGAGCTGGTGGACCAGAACGACGCTCTGCGACAGCGGATGGCTCTCCTGGGGTCGCTTCGGCAGGATCGTCTCTCGGAGGTCGCTCAGCTACGATCAGTCGAGCGGGAGCATCAGAGTGCCATTCAGCAGTACCGGGCCCGAGAGGAAACAGCGTCGTCTCGAATCGAACAGCTAGACGGCGACGAAGGGCGCATGACGCTGCTGATCGACGCACTGGAGGAACGACGACGAGAACTCGCGGCACGAGATGATGCGACTCTATCTCCCGAGGACGCCGGCTCTCTCGACTGGCCACTCGACGGTGACCTCATTTACCAATTCGGAAGAGATCAGAGACCGAATGGCACGGTGATCCGCTGGAACGGCATTGGAATCGGAGCGCGAACAGGGACGCCCGTCGAGGCGGTAAAAGCCGGGGTCGTCGCGTATGCCGGCCCGTTCGAGGGGTATGGCCCGACCGTCATGCTCTCCCACGGTGACGGCTTCTATACCCTCTATCTCTACCTCGAGGATATCGGAGTGGTCGAGGGCCGCGAGGTCACGGCTGGTCAGGTCGTCGGTACGGTAGGAGGCGCAGATACTCCGGAGGGGCCACATTTGGAGTTTCAGATCCGGGCTCCGCTGGACGGAACTTCCCCACAGGCGCAGGACCCCCTTCTCTGGCTCCGGAGCCGTTAGTCCGACAATGGGGCTACACGATCTGATCGGTCATGAAGAGCTTCGTGCGACGCTGACGCGCGCGCATGCTTCCGAGACGCTCCCAGCGGCACTCTTGCTCCATGGTCCGCGAGGAGTCGGAAAGCAGCGACTGGCTCTATGGCTGGCGCAACTTACGGTCTGTAACAGTCCCACGTCGGACGGCCCGTGCGAAACATGCGGCCCATGTCGGATGACCCGGTCGCTCGAGCACCCAGACGTGCACTGGTACTTCCCGCTCCCACGCCCGAAGGCCGCGAGCCGGGAGAAGTTGATTGACGCCCTCGAAGCGGCCCGATTCCAGGAACTGGCCGAGCTTCGAGAGCGCAGCCTGGCTCCCAGCTGGTCGGATGACGTCCGCGGCATCTATCTCGGGATCGTGACAAATCTCAGACGTCGCGCCTCGAGGCGCCCCACGATGGCTGAGGGGCCTGTCTTCATCGTAGGTCAGGCCGAATTGCTGGTGCCTCAGGAGGCGAGCCCGGAGGCCGCGAACGCGTTGCTCAAGCTTCTGGAGGAGCCTCCTGGTCAGGCACGCTTCATCCTGACCAGCTCGGAGCCCGGCATGCTGCTCCCCACCATCCGGTCCCGAACAGTGCCAGTTCACGTCCCGGCCCTGCCACGCGAGACGGTGCTTAGCTTTCTGGGCGAACATTTTGAACTCGAGGTGAAGACCAGTGCCTGGGCCGCTCGTCTGAGTCAGGGATCACCGGGGAGGGCGATGGCCTTCCTGCCCGACGGTAGCGATCCGGGCCCACTCGAATCGCTGAGGCGTCGTGCCTTCGAGATCGTCACCGGAGCCACCGCCCCGAGCCCAGCCGCAGGGTACCGGCTCTCGGCGTCTTTTCCGCCTGCACGTGCCCGTCAGCTGATCGACCTGTTCACCTTTGTCGAAGAGTGGCTTCGTGACCTAGCGGCCGCCGCCGCTGGCGCTGACGACCTCGTCATTAACCATGACGCCCTCAGCCGCCTCAAGAAACACGCAGATGGAGCGGGAATCATCCCCTCTAGAGTGCCCGATGCCTTCCCTGCAGTGGAGCGTGCGCGGGAACTTGCCCGCGGAAACGTCAACCCGCAGCTGGTGGTGAGCGGCCTAGTTCGGGATCTTCGTCGGGTGCTTCTGGACACATCCGCATCCGCTCTCAAAGGAGCCGGTTCATGAGCGAGCGCGACGACGGCCTGACGCATCTCGACCCCGAGGGAAGGCCCCAGATGGTCGACGTGACAACCAAGAGTGACTCACGCCGCACCGCGATTGCCGAGGGGTGCATCGTGATGAAGCCCGAGACGCTCTCGCGAATCATGGAAGGCCGAACGGAGAAAGGAGATCCCATACAGGTCGCGCAGCTCGCGGGAATCATGGGGGGCAAGAAAACAGCCGATCTGATCCCTTTGTGCCACGCCCTCCCCGGCGCGTCCGTCGAGGTGGTCCTGGAGGCAGATACGTCGCTGCCCGGCATCTACGCCCGGGCTACAGCCACCTACGCTGGGAAAACCGGTGTCGAGATGGAGGCACTCACCGCAGTCAGCGTCGCACTGCTGACGGTCTATGACATGGTGAAGGCGGTCGACCGCGGGATGCGCGTCGAGGGCATCCGGCTTCTCAGCAAGGAAGGCGGCGCCTCCGGGAGCTGGAGCGCTGCCGGAGACTGATCGACCCGCTCCTACCGAGTCAGTAGAATCGGTACGGTCAGGCGGACACCGACTCTGAGGTAGCGCGGTCGCACGTCGGGGTTGGCCGCCTGAAGGTCTCGCACCGAGATGCCGTACCGTCGGGCGATATGGGAGAGGGTTTCGCCCGTTTCTACAGAGTGCTCCACAACCGTCATGCGCTCACCCGAAGGAATCGCTGCATAGTTCGCGGCGAACACACCCGCCTTTCCCTCGGGAATCCGAAGTGAGTACTCCCTGCCGGGCGGCGTAAAACCTCGGTACAACTCCGGATTCAGCCGTCGGATTTCTGTCTCGTCGGTCTCGGCTGCCCGAGCGAGCACGTCGAGGGTTGTCGCCGCAGGGATCTGAACGGTGGAGTAGCGGAATGGTGGGTCAGGCGCCACGAGTTCGTATCCGAACCGCTCTGGATCCTGTGCCACGATGATCGCCGCTACCAGTTTCGGCACAAATTCGCGTGTCTCTCGGGGCCAGTGCTCACGATGAGCCCAGAAGACGGAGTCGGACGGCTGCGCAATCCGAGCCTGCTCTCTCAGGATTCGCTGAGCCCGATTCGGGCCACCGTTATATGCGGCGAGCGCCAGGAACCAGGAGTCGAATCGACGATGAAGATTGAAGAGGTACTCAGTGGCGCCGTCAGTCGACTTGAATGGACTCCGCCGCTCATCGACGAAGGCACCCACAGTCATACCGTGTTCTCGTGCTGTGCCAGACATGAACTGCCACATGCCGACAGCGCTGGCGTGACTCCGCGCCCCCGTGCTGTAACCACTCTCGATCAGGGGCAGATACCGAAGCGAAGGCGGCAACCCTCGCTCTGCGAGAGCGGAATCGACCGTCTCCTCGAACGCCCCCATGCGTCGAAGGAAATCCGGAAACCACGGCTGTGCGGTGTTCTGCCAGTAGTCGATCCATCGGGCCACAGCCTGCTGGAACTCCGGATCTCGCATGACCGGCGAGCTTAGCAACTCATCAACTCGCTCCTCGCCCACCGGCGGTGCTAGGTAAGCGACGTGAACCGGTTCGAGAACGACCCGCTCGGGCCTGAGAACGATCGACGGCTCCGATACCGGGCTCGGTCGATCCACCTCGCCACCGCCTGCCAGAGAGCACCCGGACCCCACCAGCACCACCACTCCGGCGGTGCGAATACGCAGCACTGAGGGTCGCATCATGGGCTCGGTTTGGGAGAGGACACGCTACCCGTGGTAGTTCGGCGCCTCACGCGTGATCGTGACGTCGTGCGGGTGCGACTCACGCAACCCACCCATCGTGACGCGGTTGAAGCGCGTCTCCGTCCGAAGCTCCTCAATGGCTCCGACCCCGCAGTACCCCATGCCGGCCCGCAGCCCGCCGACGAGCTGATAGATCGTGTCCGAAACAGGTCCCTTATACGGGACGCGGGCCTCGATCCCCTCCGGGACCAGCTTCCGCTGCTCTTCGGACGGGTCCTGGAAGTACCGGTCGGCAGAGCCCTCTTCCATGGCAGACAGGGATCCCATGCCGCGGACTGTCTTGAAGCGTCGCCCTTCGAGGAGAAACGTCTCACCCGGGGACTCATCCGTACCTGCGAACATCGAGCCCATCATGACGCAGTGTGCCCCAGCCGCGAGGGCCTTCACGAGGTCGCCGGAGTACCGGATTCCACCGTCCGCGATGATCGGGACCGAACCGTCCACACCCGCGACCGCATCCATGATGGCGCTGAACTGGGGAAGGCCGACGCCTGTCACCACCCGCGTCGTACAGATCGATCCCGGCCCGACACCGACTTTCACCGCATCGACGCCGCGATCCACAAGTGCTCTGGCTCCCTCGACTGTACCTACGTTCCCGCCAATGAGCTGCACATCAGGGAAGCGATTGCGCACCTTCGCGATGGCCTGCAGGACACCCTCGGAGTGGCCGTGTGCGGTATCGACGACAATCACGTCCACGCCGGCATCCACCAGCATCTGTGCCCGCTCCAGGTCGGCCCCGGAGGCTCCTATCGCAGCGCCGGTGCGCAGTCGGCCGTGTTCGTCTTTGCAGGCGCCCGGATAACGGCGGCGCTTGAAGATGTCCTTGACCGTGATCAGTCCCTTCAGGAGACCGTCTTCGTCGACGACAGGCAGCTTCTCGATCCGGTGCTCGTGTAAAATCGCCTGCGCCTCATCGAGCGTCGTTCCAACCGGAACCGTCACCAGACTGTCAGATGTCATCACGTCTGCGATGGGCTTCGAAAGATCCGTCTCGAACTGGAGGTCCCGGTTCGTGATGATTCCGACCAGACGTCCATCTCCCTCGACGATCGGCACGCCACTAATGGAAAAGCGAGCCATCAGCGCATGGGCGTCGTGTAACGAGCCGCCTCGCTCGAGCGTAATCGGATTCAGAATCATCCCACTTTCCGACCGCTTGACCCGATCCACCTCTTCGGCCTGCCGCTCCGGTGAGAGGTTCTTGTGGATGATCCCCAGCCCGCCCTCGCGGGCCATCTGGATCGCCATCGCAGACTCCGTGACCGTATCCATAGCAGCGGCGAGGAGCGGGATGCGCAGCTCGATGCCACGCGTCACAAGCGTGGAGACGTCCGTGTCTTTCGGGTGCACCAGCGAATGCCCCGGGATCAGCAGGACGTCATCGAACGTGAGGGCTTCCTTCACGATGCGGCCATCCGCGGAGGCGTCAGTCATGGACGATTCGACCTTTCTGAAAAAGCGAGCGCCCGCCTGCGCGTGCCCAACAAGCCGGGCCTCGCAGAGCGGGCGAAATCATGCTCAGAATGAGCCTTCAATGGTTCCATCCGGGACGATAGATGGACTCCCCTGCATCGTCAACGGCGCATCTGCTCCAATCTGGATGGCGCTGGATCGAGCTGCGGTTGAGCAGGTTCGGGGGCGGCCCACACTCCTCCAAGCTGCTCAGCTTTCGGCCTCGCTCTCCTGGCTACTGCCGTCACCCTCTGCGTCGCCCGCCTCCGGGCTCGCGGCGCCCGAGATCTCGCTCGAACTGCGCCGCTTGCGCGGATCTGCCTCGATCTCCTGCGCGTCACCCCCGTCCGAAACGTCCTCTCCAGGATCGGTCTCGATCGCGGTGTTGAGGTCGTTCAGGATCTGCCGTCCAGCGGACGACACCTCGGATAGCACGCGATCTGCGGCCGAGATCAGCTGGAAAGCCTCACGAATCGTACTTGGGCTTACGGCACGGCGACGGAGCTTATCCTCCAGACCTTCTGCGAACTTCTGAAGGCCCGAGGCCTCCACATCGATCTGGCCGGCATACTTCGACTCGAGAAACTCGATGTAGTCGAGTGTCTGATAGATCTGCTCGTCCGGGAGACTCTCTATCTTTCGGATCAGGCGCTGGCGAAGGGCATCGTGCATGTTGGATGACGCTGTTACGGGAGCGTTTCGGTAAGTCTAACCCGGGCGACGGGGCCCGAAAGCCCTGACGAGCCTAACGGTGCAACGGTGCGACCTGCCCGAACGTCTTGCCACACTCCGCAATCCGGATAAGCTCCTGCCATGCCTTTCCTTCCGCTACGTCCCGTGCCCGTCGCAGATGGCGCAACGTCCCTCTACGACGAATGGCTCACATGGTTGAACGAGTCACTGGATGACCCGGCATGCGATCGCAACGAGCTATGCCGCGCGATCCTGACGGACATCTATTACCCAGGCCTGAGCACGTCGGATGCGGCGGGAATGTCGCACACCAGTCGTGTGGCGCTTGCTCAGTTGGACCCGCGCAATGTGACCCTCGAGCCCGAGTACTACGAGGACATCGATCTGGAGCGGTATGCACCACGCAAGCCGCTGTTGTGGCTCTGGGAAATGTTCGATCGCAGCACACTCGGAGAGAACATCGACCTCGGAATCCGCGTTCGTCGCATCCTCGCTAAGCGAGTGTTCGCATCGTGTGGAAAGAACTTCAAGGCGTTCACTCACGTCCGCTTCTCCTTCGGCTACAACATGGACGTAGGCGACGGCGTAGTTATCCATCGTCACGTGCTGCTCGACGATCGTGGTGGCATCGAGATCGGCAACGGGTCATCCGTGTCCGACTTCGCGAACGTCTACTCCCATTCCCACGACATCGTCGATGGGCGAATCGTGAACATGCCGAAGACCGTGATCGGCACGGGCGTGCGGATCACCTACCACGCGTCGGTTCTCGCCGGCTCACATGTCGCGGACGATTCGATGGTCGGCGCGGGCTCGATGCTCACGAGAAGCACCGAGCCCCACTGGGTCTACGTCGGAGTCCCCGCCCGGAAAATCAAAGAGAAATCGGCAGAGGATCGTGCCAAAAAGGCGCCCCCCAGCCCCGATCCCTTCGCCGAGGACTAGGACTCAGCCCTCGTCCCCCTCGTGCATTGCCTGCAGCTTCTTCACCACAGCCGGGTCGGCAAGCGTCGTCGTGTCGCCGATCGTACGGCCCTCCGCGATGTCGCGGAGCAGGCGTCGCATGATCTTCCCCGATCGAGTCTTGGGCAGCTCTGCCGTGAAGACGACCATCTCGGGTTTGGCAATTGCCCCGATCTTCATGCCCACGTGATTGCGTAGCTCGGACATCAATTCGTCCGAGCCATCGATATCCTCCTTCAGGGTCACAAACGCCGCGATAGACTCACCCTTAATCTCGTGGGCCTTCCCGACGACCGCCGACTCAACCACGGACGGGTGATCGACCAGCGCGCTCTCGACCTCCATCGTACCGATCCGGTGCCCAGCGACGTTCAGCACGTCGTCGACCCGACCGAGGATCCACAGGTACCCGTCTTCGTCGACCTTGGCCCCGTCCCCCGGGAAGTAGACATTCCGCCACTTGGACCAGTACGTCTCCTTGAAGCGCTCTTCGTCACCCCACACTGTACGCAGCATGGATGGCCATGGTGTGGTGATAGCCAGGTAGCCGGCGGCGGTGTCGTTGCCCGCCTCGTCCCGGATCGCGGCCTCGATGCCCGGCAACGCTCGCGTTGCCGTACCGGGCTTGGTCACGGTGAGTCCGGGCAACGGGCTGATCATGATCGCGCCGGTCTCGGTCTGCCACCACGTATCCACAATCGGACAGCGCTCTCCCCCGATCACCTCGTGATACCACATCCATGCCTCGGGGTTGATCGGCTCACCCACCGTCCCAAGCAGCCGCAGCGACGACAAGTCGGCCTTCCCTGGCCACTCTTCCCCCCACCGCATGAAGGCTCGGATCGCGGTCGGTGCAGTGTAGAAGATGGTCACCCCGTACTTCTCGCAGAGCTGCCAGAATCGGCCGCGGTCGGGCGTGTCTGGAGCGCCCTCGTACATGACGACCTGGGCACAATTCGCGAGTGGTCCGTACACGATATAGCTGTGCCCGGTGATCCAGCCTACGTCTGCCGTGCACCAATAGACGTCGTCGTCCTTGAGGTCGAAGACGGTCTTTGTGGTTGCATACGTCTGGGTCAGGTAGCCGCCGGTCGTATGAACGACGCCCTTAGGCTTCCCGGTCGTACCCGAGGTGTAGAGTATGAAAAGCGTATCCTCGGCATCCATCTGGACCGCCGGGCAGTCGCTGGACGACTCGGCCATCAGGTCGTGGTACCAGTGATCTCGCCCCTCCTTCATGGTGACCGGCGTGTGGTCCGTGAGATCACCGCCCCGGGCGACGACCACAACGTTCGTGACCGTGGGGGACTGCTCGAGCGCGACGTCGGCGTTCGCCTTGAGCGGTACCACCGAGCCGCGACGCCATCCACCGTCGGCCGTGATCAGCACCTTGGATTCAGCATCATTGTTTCGGTCTGCGAGCGAATCCGGGCTGAATCCACCGAACACCACAGAGTGAATTGCCCCGATGCGGGTACACGCCAGCATCGCGACGGCCGCCTCGGGGATCATTGGCAGGTAAATCGTGACTCGATCACCCTTTTCGACACCGAGTCCCCGGAGTGCATTGGAGAACTGCGAGACCTCACGGTGAAGCTCGGCGTAGCTGAACGTCCGGGTATCGCCAGGCTCACCTTCCCAGATCAAGGCGGTGCGGTCTCCTCGTCCAGCTTCGACATGCCGATCGAGACAGTTGTGCGCGACGTTGATCTTTCCACCGACGAACCACTTTGCGTGTGGTGGTTTCCAATCGAGAACGGTATGCCAGGGCTCGAACCAGTCGAGCTCCGAAGCCCAGCCGGACCAGTAGGCTTCCGGGTCTCCGGCCGCCCGATCATAGATCTCAGGGTCATTACAATTGGCCTGACCGGTAAACACCCCAGGGGGCGGAAAGCGGCGGTCTTCATGTAATAGGGCATCGAGTTCGCCGGCATCACTCATGCGGGGTCTTCTTCGGAACGGGTCGGAGGTGGGAGAGCGTGCCTAATGTGCACACGGACCTCCCCGGAGCAACCCAAGAATCGCGTTGGTTCCGGCGTACCTCCGAGCTAGCTTATCAAGAATCATTATTGATAAGAGGCCCATGGGAAGCTGCTGCAACGTTCAGGGGAATGAGTCCGACCGCCTCGGGCTGCACGTCGTATCTACAGGTGTGGCGCTCGCGGCTACGCTCGCGGGTTGGCTGCTGCCGTTAGCCGGCCTCCCATCGCTCGCTCTCCCTGCCCTACTCCTCGCCTACGCCGCGGCTGGCTGGGATGCGTCGATCCGTGCAGCCGGAGCGCTGCGAAGCCGTGAACTGGACGTCGATGTCCTCATGCTGCTCGCAGCAGCAGGTGCCGCGACTGTCGGACACTGGCCGGAAGGCGCGGTACTCCTCTTCCTCTTCTCACTAGGGAACACGCTAGAGGCCTTTGCGTTTCGACGCACGCGGCGGTCGATCGAAGCGCTCGTGGAGCTGAGCCCCGACGAAGCCGTCCTCGTGGAAGGGGGTGAAAAGCGCGCCGTAGCGGTCGAGACCCTGCGCACGGGAGACATCGTTCGCGTTCGACCGGGCGATCAAACCGCGCTCGCGCGGATCATTGCGATGGTCGAAGAGGCACGGGAATCGCGGGCGCCTACGCAGAACTGGATCGAAGAAGTGGAAGGCCGATACGCGGCGGGTGTGATCCTCGCATCCGGCGCTGCGATCCTGATACCGTGGACCCTCATGGGCTGGATCAGTCTCACGGTCGGCGTGATCGGACACGAGGGCTCGACGATCGTCGCGGTATTTAACGGACTGAGGCTCCTCGCGGACGGAAACTCGTCGTGAGAGCCGGCCAGATCAGAGCGCTCGCAGGCCGCTTATTCGTCGGCCAGGTCGTCCGCCTCGGTGAGGAGTGCCAACTCTGGCGACCGGAGGATCTCGGCGAACGCCGCCACCACAGTGTTCAACCAGGACAACGCTGCGGGTCGGCCACCATGGACGACGGAGCGCGGAAGCCGCGCCTTGAACCGAACCTCCGTGTCCGCACTCTCGGCCAACTCCTCTGCATCGTCCATCCGGAAACGCAGGGTGATGGGTCGACGCTGCCCTCCTTCCAGTTCACGCGCAGACAGTCGTGCGAGAGCACTGAGCACTTCAGACGCCTCGCCGATCGCACCCAGAGGAGCGAGATCGACCACAAGAGCGACGTTGCCCGAGAGTCCGCGACTCGTCTCGTCCAGGTAGATATCGACGCTAGCGAAATCGGGGCTGTCTGCCCGGTGGAAGAACAGGTAGGCGCTGCGTGTCGACTCACCGTCCCACCGTCCCTCGAACTGGTGGCTGGTCGTCTTCTGCAGACCGGACAGTTCCCAGCCGGACGCCTGCACCGCCTCGCGGAGCACTTCGATAAGAGGCTCGAGCGTGAGAAAGGGGCCATTCATGGGCGCGGCAGCGGTCGTGGGGCACACATGGGTGATCCACATGGGTACGCCGCGATTGACACATTTTCGAACGGTCGTGTAACGTTCATGCACACAAGAGTCCGTCCTCCGGGACGGTGAGCGAGCGAATTCATATGTCCAGTCATTCCACGACCGATCTACGCCTGAGAGAAGCGCTCGAGGCCAGTGGCCAGCGCTTCACGGAGCAGCGCGCGGCCGTCTTTCACTACCTAGCGACCACGGACGTGCATCCTACGGCTGACGAGGTCTTCCTCGCCGTCAGGCAGGAACTCCCCGTGATCTCGCTTGCCACTGTGTACAAGAGCCTCGAAACCCTGGTCGGGTGCGGCCTCGCGGTCAAGCTGAGCTATGCGGATCACTCGGCCCGGTACGACGGCAGGACAGATCCTCATCACCATGCGCGATGCGTCGTCTGCGAGCGCGTGCTCGACCTGCCAGGTGAAATTTCGAGCGGTGAAATTGAGGCTCTCCGCGGTACTGCCGGCGCCTTCACGGTGACCGGATACCGCCTCGAGCTGTCCGGCTACTGCCCCGAATGCCTGCTGTCGCAAGAAGCGGCCGTCTCAGCCTGACCGTCGACCGGCCTCACGTGTTCCCGCCTTCCGACTCACGTACGAGACACAACCGAGCGGGCCCGGTCTTTTTCCTGCTGCTCGGCATCTTCGCGTACCCGGCCGTCGCCGAAGCCCAGGATATCGAGCGACTACAAGACCAGCTGAGCCAGATATTCGCCGATTATTCATGGGGTGACGCTCGGTGGGGAGCGCTCGTGTATTCGCTAGACTCGGGCGATACGATCTTCTCCATCGCCCCCGATAGCGCACTGGCTCCGGCATCAAACGTGAAGCTGCTGACCACGGCAGCGGCGCTCCATCGCCTCGGTCCGGATTATCGCTTCCGCACGTACGTGCTGTCCGACGCCCCCGTGCGGGACAGCGTGCTTCAGGGCGACCTGACGCTGTACGGAACGGGTGACCCGGGTATCTCCGATCGCTTCTATGGTCAGAAGGACGAAGTTTTCCAACGTCTGATTGACGATCTCAAGGCAGCAGGGATTTCAGAGATCGCAGGTGACATCATCGCCGATGCCTCCTTCTTCCCGGGCCCGCTGCGTGACGAGGGGTGGGAGCAGCGTGACCTGAACGAGCACTTCACCGCAGGGGTCTCCGCTCTCTCCTACAACGAGAACGTGGTGTCCTTCCGGATTATGCCCGGTCCGGCAGGAGCGGCTCCGCACGTCGAGACGGTGCCCCCGCATTCAGCACTCGAGGTCGAGAATACGGCAGAGACGGTGACAGGGCGGGCCAGACCCCGCCTGGCCATCCTTCGAGACAACCCGCTCGAGCCGGTGCGGATCACCGGTCGCATAGCGTTGAATTCCAGGGATGTGTGGCGTCAAATGACGGTCGCCGTACCGGCGGATTTCGTCGGTGCGTCGTTCCGGGCCGCACTGGAAGAGCGAGGAATCACGGTCCAGGGTGAGACTCGTCGGGTAGAGGTCCCCATCCAGTCAGTGGTCAGTCGGATCAGCAGTCCCGTACTGGGTCGGGCCGGGGGCCGGGTTCTGGGGCGACACACGTCGCGGCCGCTTTCCGACTACCTCGAGATCGTGAACAAGGACAGCAACAATCTCTTCGCGGAACTCATCTTCCGAGCCGTGGGCCGCGCTGACTCCGGAGTGGGATCGCCCGAGGCAAGCGCTGATGCCGTCCGACAAACACTCGTCTCTCTGGGTGTCGACACGGACGGGCTGCGCCAGGTCGATGGTTCGGGCCTTGCAGGAACCAATCGGGTCAGTGCAGCGTCGTTCGTAGATCTGATCCGGCGCATGAGTGAAGGGCCTCTATGGCCGGAATACTGGGCCTCCCTTCCCCGCGCCGGGACCAGGCGTGAACTCGGTCGTATGTATCGCACGGCCGCCGCGGACAACCTCCGCGCCAAGACGGGAACGATCGACGGGGTATCTGCCCTGAGCGGGATGGTGCGCTCACAAGACGGCGAGCGACTCGCGTTCTCCTTGATAGTGAACGGTTCTCCGTCCCAGACGCGGGCGAAACGTCTAGAAAACCAGATCGGAGCCCGGCTCGCGGAGTTCCGGCGCACGCCCGGTACCGTACCTGCGATCGTTGCTGAGACGAACGTGCCAGCATCTCGGGCGACCACCTTCAACGACCGCCATCGCGTCGCACGAGGTGAGAACCTTCTGGGCATCGCTCGGCGGTACCGCGTCACCGTCGACGAAATCCTCGAGGCGAACCCCCGCGTGAACCGCAACCGCATCGTCGCGGGCCAGTGGCTCGAGATCCCAGTGCAAGGCTGTTGCTAGGTCATCGGTCTCTGGCCGTGGGCCGGAGACGATAGAGTCAGGCGCCAGCGGTGCCTCGACCCGTCGCCGACCGAAGTCGACGGCGCAGCTCTATGACCGACATCGAGTCGATGGTGCGAACCGCCGACCGCTCACTGTTCCAGCGGACATCGGTGAGTTCGACTCGTTGACCGTCCTCCGCCTCCATGACGAGGTGGTAGCGACCCTTGTAGTCGGGCGACTCCTCCGTCGCGGTGGTCGCGGTCCAGGACCGGCCTTCGGCATCGGCGAACTCTCTCATACTTCGTTCCAGCGTCGGGGGTTGATGCGGTGCGGGGCGTCGACTCAGGCGACGATCAATTCGCCTCCAACGCTATCACGGAGGTGACATCCGTCAAGGAATCGATTGAGAATCAGGTCGAGCGCACGACCTTCCTTGTCCCTGGCTCTCGATCCCGGCAACCGGCGAGTCTTCTTGCCTTCACTACCGGAGTGCAGCCTCTTCGATGCCGGTTCGTGAGCAGCCTTTCCAAGTTACATTCGCGCGTCACGGAGGCAGAACGTTGAGACGGCCGGAGCCTGATGTCGCGTAAGGGAGACGTCGCTACCGATCTGGGGCTCGTTGCGCTGGCCGCGATCTGGGGCGTGAATTTCTCGGTGGTCAAGATCGTCCTGGGCGAAATTGAACCACTCGCGTTCAATGCGCTCCGATTTCCCCTGGCCGCCGCAGTTCTGGGCTGGATCGTGTGGCGGGGCTCAGAGGATCTCCTCCCCCACCGTGAGGACGTGCCCCGCCTCCTGCTACTCGGTGCGCTGGGCAACGTCCTCTACCAGCTGACGTTCATCATCGGCATCGACTGGACCTTCGCAGGTAACGCGAGCCTGCTCCTGTCTACCACTCCGGTATGGACAGTCATCCTTTCCGTGACTGCCGGACACGAAGAGTCGAATCGCTGGGTCAACATCGGAGTGCTCGGCACTCTCCTTGGCATGGCCCTCGTGGTGATCGGGAGCGGACAAGAGCTCTCGCTCGGGTCGGAGACGCTACGCGGCGATCTCCTCATGATCGCGGGGTCCATGCTCTGGTCCGCCTACACAGTCGTCGGCAAGAGGCCTGTGAGCCGTTATGGCGCCTTGCGAGTGACTACCTGGACCCTGTGGGCCGGAACTCCGATTCTGGTCGTCCTGGGACTCCCAGGTCTCTTGCGAATGGACTTCACGTCCGTCAGCACGGGCTCGTGGCTTGGCCTCGTGTACGCCGGGCTCTTTGCAATCGCCCTGGCCTATGTGCTCTGGTACCGCGGTGTGCAGACGCTGGGGAACAGCCGCACGGCCGTCTACTCCAACCTCGTCCCCGTGTGGGCGCTCATCACCGCCTGGATCTGGCTGGGCGAACAGCCTCAGGGACTTCAGCTGGTCGGCGCGGCCAGCATCCTCTTCAGCTTGACGATCGCTCGCCTGGGTCAGTCAAGCGCGGACCCGAGATCGTCCGTCGTGAGCCCGGAGCCGGAGCCGAGCTGACCCCGGTGAAGAATCTCCGGGAACTCGTAGTAGAGTAAGCCATCATTCGAGATCTCGGACCGCACCCGGAAGCCATCGTCGAGCGAGATCAGGATCTTGTCCGCGTCCGTGAGCGAGAGATTCAGGTCCGCGGCGACCTCAGTCACCGTCAGACGCCCACCCTTCGAGTTGGCCAGCTTGAGGATCTTCCGTTGCACACCGTGCATGATCGCTTTCTTCCGCTCCATCAGGCTCTTCCAGCCCCAATAGAAGGTGAGAGATCCGCCACCGCCCACGACTGATCCAACGGCGACCGCCGCCATCTCCCATTCGACGAAGCCAACCAGCACCAGCAGGCTCGCCATGAGCACCATCCCTGTACCCATAACTCGCCGCGCGAGGCCAGCGCTGGGCAGCTTCTCGTCAGGCTCTGCCTCTACGAAGCGGCGCTCCGGCTCAGGTCCGGTTGCAGTGAGCGCCCGAGATGCGTTCTCCCACCCCAGGCCGCATCGGGGACATACGAGATGCTTGCGACGGGCGAGCCAGTAGACGAGTCCACCGAAACCATACGTGAAGAGCGACGCACCCACGAGAAGTCCAACGTGCCCCGCCCGCCGGAAGTATGGCATCCCCTCACCCTGATAGGAGCATCGGGGGCATCGACGGACACCTGGCGGTCTCTTGACGGCCATGCCTACGGGGGTCGACGTCCCGCACGTGGGGCAGCGTGCTGCCCCAGGTTGGAGCGTCTCGCCGCAGGTGGAACAACGCATGTGATCTACCGGGGTGGACTGTTCGTTCTTATCAGGTCACTACGGGGCTTTGTCGAGGAAGATTCAGCCCTGGAAAGACACGATGTTGGTCACTGCACACGTATGATTCGCATTCGGAGGCCAGCCTGGGGAGCACTCGACCCACCTCCTTTTCCGCCGAGCCGAAGCGTAATCGTCCCCGACTGGGCCGGATCGACAATGTAGTACGCCACAGACGCAGATCGCAGGGTCCCTGAACGCTCGAAATCCGCCCCCCCGAGAGGAGTCGGCTGGAGCGGAAACGGATCCTCGAGGAATCCTCCTAAATCCGTCGACGGGTAGGTGAGCGCACCGCTCTCTGGCCCAGGCCCGTCGAGGACGATCGCTCCCCACCAATCCGATAACCCATCCGCCCAATTCACGCCCGTCTCAGCCTCCACGTTCTCAACACCCGTCCTCGTCGTACGCACAAGTCGCCCCACAAGGTCCCCGCCAAATCGATCCGTCAGATATGCCACGTAGAGGTAGCCGGCACCGCGCTCCGCCAGGCTCCCTCTGCCCGAGGCGATGATCAGAGATACGTTGTCCGGTTCCGTCAGATACCGTCGAGCACGTGTACGAACACCAGCACGAAACAGCTCCACGTTCACATCGTCCTGCGCATCCTCATACGCCCGCGCCACCAGCTCTTCGGCGAACTGCGCGAGTCCCTCGGACAGCCACACGGCCTCGTTGGCCGGGGCACCCCGTTCGAGTACACGTTGATTGAAGTTGACCATGTGCTGGAACTCATGGGCCAGCACCGCGGGCGTAATCTCGGTGAGGGAGCTCTTGGGGCGCGGATCCGAGAACACACCATTCGGATCCGGGGCCAGCGCATAGAAGACCTCGCCACCATTACTGCCTTCTTCCCCGAGGAGCAGGTCCAGGCCGAAGAAGAAGCCGCCCACAAAACCGGTCGCTCCACGCGGCGTCAGAGCATTGACCTGGGGCGTGAACAGGATGACGATCCGGTCGTTCCCGTCGAGGTCGGACGGCACGCCGAACTCGGCTGTCACGACCGGCCAGATCACGTCATCGATCTGGTCGGAAAAGGTCTTCAGGTCGAGTTGTGTGTACCCCCCCGCGGGTGCCTCGGAATCCACGAAGAGCGCAGCCCGCTCACCGACATACCGAGCGGTCGCCGTGACCGTCGCGAAGTCGCCCGGGGCACGGAACACCTGGAAGTCCCGGACGTCGTTCACCTGCGGAACCGGCTGCAGGACCGTAGCTAAGCGCGATTTGTCTTCCCCAGGCAGGCCCGAGCGCTCAACCGTGCGCTCCTCTTCGAGTTGACGGAGCCTCGCATCCCAGAGCACACCCACATCGGATTCGAGCCCGGGGGAAGACCGATGGCCCTCTACCACGCGGGACACCGAACCTGCCGCTGTTCCTGATCCGAGACCCGTCAGGCTCCAGGGGTGTGCGGCCGCACCCACACTCGACGTCGAGTGCACTTCGACGACGTACTCTGCACCCCCGGCACCCGAGAGTGTCACACAGGTGAGGCCGGCCTCGTCAAAGGCATCGACCACATCACCGACCTTAAGGTCAACCACAGCTCCGCCCGAACCGACGGATAGTCCGATGGATGAGCTTCCTACGCTACCAAACCGAACGGAAACGTCGACGTTCCGCTCCGGAAGGCACGACGGGATCATCACGTCGAGCTGGGTCTCCGAGGCCGCCGTAACCTCGCCTCGAATACCCGAGAAGAGGACGACATTGTGCCCAAGTTCGGGCACGAAATTCTGGCCCACCAAGGTGATTGTTTCACCCGGAAGGGCCGATCCCACTGAGAGTTCATTCAGGACGGGACGATCGATCACGAATAGTAGAAAGTCGACCGATGCCGGAGACTGGCTCTGGGCGGTCGCCCGGATCACGACGTCACCCACCGTCGTTCCGAACCGTGCAGTGGTACTCGCAAGCCCAGTCGAGTCAGAAACGGTCTGGGGCACGCCCAGAATCTCCGCGTCGCCCTCAACGACGCTCCACGCGACGTTGACCCCCGATTTGGGCAGCTGAGTCGTCAGAGTACGTACAAGTACCTGAAGCGGTATCTGGAGCGTCTGGCCGGCGGTTCCGTACTGCTGATCACCCGCCGCGACGAACATCTCGATCGGAGGCTGCAGGACGGAAGTGGTTTCTCCCCCGCACCCCTGCAGGACAACCAGGGTGCCAATGAGAATCGAGCGAAGGGTTTGCCAGCGCGAGCCAAGAAGCTCGCAGGTTCGGCTCACAGTCACTGGAAGTCCCGAGACTTCTCGATATCGATCAGGTCTATGATCGGGGCGCCGGTCAGCCGCGACACGCCGGTCCGTACTCTACCGGTCACGGTAAGGGTTTCGAGTGGCACCAGACCCTCCACCTCGGCGAGCCGGTCTGTCGGTACGGCTACATATACGAACTGCCCGTCCACCCCGCCGAAACGTGCCAGAAGGAACGGTTCACCCTCGAAGAAGTCGGTTCGGACGGCCTCAGCCCGCTCGAGCGAGATGAACTGGATCGTCCACACGACCACCCGGCCCGCGTACTCGTTGGGGCTCGATGAGAGGGCGGCGGGATCCAGGATTGCCGACTCGTCAGACGTATCGATCTCGTCTGTGGTGACCTGATCGGGCGTCTCGGGCATCCACATCCAGCCCTCCAGCCGTACTCGAGCCCAGTTGCCTTGTCGTGCGAGCACCTGCACGTCACCCGACGGAGCGACGACTCCGAGCGTATCCCCGTCCGGCGCGGTCAGCAGAGAGCCTCCTGCTCCAGCTCGCGTGAAGTTACTTGGAGCACGAGCTGCGGGCCCGGTGGCGGTCGAAGGCGTCGACGGCTGCAGTGGTGGCAATTCCTCCGACGCGGCGGGTGCAGGATCGGAGAGCGAAGCCGTCCAGATCCACCCCACTCGAGACACACGCGCCCACGCCGGGTCCCGTCCGAGCTCTTCGAGAAGGGTGCCCTCCTCGAGCACGCCCAGAATCGAACCAGACGGTCCCGACCGAAGATTCTCGCCCCCCTCCTGACTCACGACGAGATCGAACGCCGTGTCTTCACTGCCCTGGAGAGATCGCAACCAGACCCAACCCTCCACCTCGACCTCGGTCCAGTTCCCCTCAGTCGACAGCAAACGAAACGGAGCCCCTTCCCCTATTCGGGCTAGCACGACACCATTCGGCTCGCTTCGGAAGTTTTCCTCAACCAGAACGGTCACTACGTCCTGCGACGAGCCCGATGCAGCCGAGGCTGCGAGGATGCCTCCGGCCAGCAGCAACGGGTGGCAGAGGACCGCACATCGAAGACGCATAGAGTCTGAAACGATCCGGTACAGAAGGTGTTACAACGGGCGCACGAGGCGCCTCGTGCGCATGGCACATCGAATGTGTCCGAACCACGAAAGTGGGTCAATCACAATTCCCGTGAGGAGTCGAGTCCCTTTGATGGGATCATCGTTCAACAGGTTCGCGGCAGCCGCCGTATTCGCATGGATGGGGCTTCCGGCTTTTGGAGCGGCTCAGACAATTCCGTCGCCCTTCGAGTACCTCGAGCGCAGACAGGAAGCCGGCATCTTCGGTGGCAGATATAGCGTGGGAACAGGGCGATTCGGGTACGCCCCATCGGGCGGTCCGATGTTCGGTGCCAGGTATGGTGTCGAGCTCTCCGGCCCGCTCGGTCTGGAGGGTTCGATCAGCTTCATCGATTCGGAGCGAAATGTCATCGACCCGAGTCAGATCGAAGCGAACCGTGTGATCGGCCTAACGGATGAACTGCTGACGACGATCGACGCCCGGATCCGCTTCAGCTTTGCCGGTCGCCGCATGTGGAAACGTCTGAGTCCGTTCCTCACCATGGGCGGAGGTGTCGTATTCAGTGCAGGGGGCGACGATACCCTGGATCAGACCCTTCTGGCCGAGGACGTCTTCAGCTTCGGATCGAGCTTCTACGGGAACCTCGGGCTCGGGACACGCTGGTTCATGACAGACCAGCTGGCGCTGCGAGCAGACGGACTCTTCTCGCTCTGGAAGGTCGATACGCCGCCAGGGTTCAGTGATCCGGACCGTGCGTTCGGCGAGGTGGAAGACGGAGAGTGGCTCAGGGGTACCGGCTTCAGTCTAGCGCTGCTCTGGCGCTGGTGACCACGCTGTTCGCGTGACCGACACCCCCCAGCGCGGGTTCGACCATGAGCGGCGGGAAGCCGACTGGCTCCCGGTGCGTGAAGCTCAGCAGCGTATCCTCTCGGCAGCCACCCCTCTCTCGGTCGAGAGTGTCGCGCTATCCGACGCGGTCGGACGTTCGATCGCAACTTCGGTTCTAGCCGGCGCAACGCTTCCTCCGTGGGACAACAGCGCCATGGACGGTTACGCCGTTCGTGCCAGCGACATCACAGGGGCCACACCGGATGTCCCGGTCACACTGCCCGTCACAGGTGTCGTCCGTGCGGGGGGAGACGCGGGCCGCATCCTCGAGTCTGGTTCCGCAATCCGCATCATGACCGGTGCGCCCGTCCCGGCCGGCGCCGACTCCGTCGTGCGAGTTGAGCACACGGACCGAGAGTCCGAAAAGGGACGTGTGCAGATCGTTTCCGATCAGGATGCAGGACGCCACGTGCGGGCGGCCGGCCAGGATATGACCGAAGGGGCGACACTCTTCCAACCGGGTCACTCGATCACCCCCGGAACGATTGGCGTGCTGGCCGCGACCGGGCTCCAGCGAGTCGACGTACACCGAGCCCCAAGCATCGGTATCCTTCCGACGGGGGATGAACTTCGCCGACCCGACCGCTACGACGACGTCGTCCAAGGCCTCGGTGTCCCGGAGTCGAACGGGACCATGCTGGCCGCGATGGCACAGGCGATCGGGGCTGATCCGCGCGATCTGGGCATCGCCCTGGACGACCGAGATGATCTCGCACGTCGAATCGCCGCGAGCGCCGGAGCTGACGTGCTGGTCACGATCGGCGGCGCTTCGATGGGCGAAGCCGACCTTGTAAAACGCGTACTCGATGATGCCGGTCTCGAACTGGACTTCTGGAGAGTCCGCATGCGTCCCGGTAGTCCCGTGTCGTTCGGGTGGCTCCACCACGAAGACCGACGGCAGGCCGTCTTCGGCCTGCCTGGTAATCCGTCATCGGCCTTCGTCACCTTCGAGGTCTTCGTTCGCCCCTACCTACTGCGCCTGGCCGGACACCAACGGGTTTATCGCCGAACGGTGACGTGCACCGCAGCGGAGCGGATGTCGACGCCGGCGGACCTCACCTATTTTCAGCGAGTCTCCGTTACTCAAGGTGAAGGGGGCGCGGAGGTGCGACTGACGGGCCCTCAGCTATCGGGACTCGTGCGCGGCCTCGCGCTCGCTGACGGCCTTGCCATCATCCCCCCTCAACGGGACAGCGTGGAAATCGGTGACCAGGTCTCGGTCATGCTGCTCGATACGGGGCCAGCCTCGCTCGAGGCCAGCGTCACGTGACTCAAGGGCGGCGGCGTTGGGCAGCGGTCACTATCGGCCTGCTCGGCCTGACGCTCTCCGCCTGCCACCTCCCGCGCTGGCCGGTCGAAGCTCCCATGACCTCCGGATTTGGCCTCCGGTTCCTCGGACTGCGACCGGACGTGCATCGGGGCGTAGATCTGGATGTACCCACGGGCACACGCGTACATGCCATCGCGGGCGGGACCATTCGCTTCGCCGGCACGATGAGTGGCTTCGGTAACGTGATCTGGATCGACCACATCCATGGGCTGATGTCGATCTACGCTCACCTGTCCGCGATCGACGTGCGCGCGGGCGAGCGTGTAGGCGCAGGTGACCCCATCGGCGCCAGCGGCGCGAGCGGAAGCGTCACGGCGCCCCACCTGCACCTCGAAGTCTGGCGCTGGGGGCGGCCCGTGGATCCGATTCCGGTCCTGGGGGGCCGCCCCACCGCCTAGTCGCCGGCTTTGAGCGCGCCGATCTCTTCCGTCAGGCGTGGCACCACGTCGAACAGATCGCCGACGATGCCGTAATCCGCCACGCCGAAAATCGGCGCATCCCCGTCGCGATTGATCGCCACGATGGTCTGTGCTGTGCGCATGCCGGCCAGGTGCTGCACCGCACCCGAGATACCTACCGCGATGTAAAGCTTCGGTGCCACCGTCTTCCCTGTCTGTCCCACCTGCTCACCATGCGGACGCCAGCCAGCGTCGACTACGGCTCGTGACGCACCGAGGGCCGCGTCTGAACCAAGCGCTTCCCGCAGGCCCTCGAGCAGACCCCAGTTTTCCGGGTCCTTCATGCCACGTCCACCGGACACGATCACGGAGGCTTCGGAGACGTCGACTGATCCTTCCGCCGCACTCTTCCGCTCGACCACGCGCACCCGCAGCGCGGACACATCGATGTCGGGGGAGAAGGTCGAGACCTCACCAGCGGCATCCTGCTCTGTAGCTTGGAAGACGTTCGGTCGGATCGAAACCAGCGCGGGCGTGGCGTCAATCTCCAAATTTGCGAACGCTTTCCCGGAGAATACCGGTCGCGTCACCTTCACCGTACCACCCGACAACTCCACATCCGTCACATCAGAGGCGAGCGGGACGTCCAGGTGCGCCGCCACCCGGGGTGCTAGGTCCTTGCCGAGTGTTGTGGCCGCAAAGACCACTGCAGCATAGTCGCCGGAGCGGATCTGATCGACGATCGGTCCGACCCATGATTCGGGATTGTAGTCGGCGAGGGCATCATGCTCCCCGACCGAGATCGCTGCAGCACCATAGGCGCTGAGACCTGCCGCGACCGAGGAAATCCCGGGGCCACCGAGTACGACGGCATGGGCCGCACCACCGGTTGATTCGGCCAGCTGCGCAGCGACCGATACAACTTCACGAGCAGCCGATCCCAGCTGCCCGTCTCTCTGCTCTGCAAAGGCGAGAATGTTCGCCATGTGATTCACTACTCCGCTGAGTGCATTCTTGGGGAAGGCCGATCTGATCCCGCTCGGATCAGATGGCGTTCGCTTCTTCTCTGAGCAGTCGGACCAGTTCGGGAACCGCATCGACCCCCTCACCCACGATCCGACCGGTAGCCCGCGCCGGAGGTTCGGACATGCTGGCGAGACGAACACGCGAGGCATTCTCCGCAGCTGGCTTCTCCTCGAGCGGCTTCTTCTTGGCGGCCATGATGCCCTTGAGGGCGGCCAGACGTGGCTCGTTCGGCCCTTTTGTCATGCACAGGACCGCGGGTGTATCAACCTCGACGACCTCACTTCCACCCTCGACCTCACGGTGGCAGGTCGCCGTGCTACCGTTGACCTCGAAGGAGGAGACTCCGGACACGCATGGCCGCCCGGTCAGAGCCGCCACCATCGGACCCACCTGCTGCTGGTCGTCGTCCGCGGCCTTGACGCCGAAGAGGAATAGACCGTCCTCCGTGCCTTCGAGCTCGGCCGCCAGGGTCTTCGCTGTTGCGAGCCCATCGAGGGTTACCTCCCCCGTCAGCAGCAGAGCCCGGTCGGCACCCATGGCGAGTCCCTTACGAAGCGTCTCCTGCGACGAGGAATCACCCAGGGTGAGGAGTGTGACCTCACCCTCGCCAGTCGCCTCCTTCAGCTGTAGCGCCGCCTCGAGGGCGAACGCATCATAGGGGCTCAGATCGTATTTGATACCGGTCTTGTCAATGCCGGCGCCGGACCCGTCTACGCGGATTCGAGCCTCCGTGTCCGGTACCCGCTTGATGCAAACTGTGACGTTCAAAGTAACACTCCGTACAGATCCTCAGACCCGCCCTCTTCACGGCGTCAGCGGCGTCTGGAAAGGCTTTGAATTTCGAGAATTGACGTGTAGGTCAGTACCCCCGAAGGACTAAAGCGTTGCCCCCAGGAGCGCGAAGCAGATCGTCGCGATGGCTCCGCCGGTCAGCGCATAGGGCAACTGAGTTCGAACGTGGTCGATGTGATCCGTCGCCGCCGCCATCGACGAGATGATCGTCGTGTCCGAAATGGGGGAGCAGTGGTCGCCGAAGATGCCACCGGCAAGAGAGGCCGCTACGAAGGGAGCAAGCGGCAATCCGAGGGTCGCGGCGGCCGGAACGGCGATCGGAAGCATGATCGCGAAGGTCCCCCAGCTGGTGCCGGTGGAGAAGGCGATGCCACCCGAGACCAGAAATACGAGGGGCAGGTAGATGAAGTTGGGCATCGTGCCCGCGGTCACCTGGGCCACGTACTGGCCAGTCCCCAGCTCTTGGATCACGTCACCGAGCGCGAGCGCAAGCAGGAGTATCAGCGCCAGCGGGACGAGCGCACCCGCTCCTTTCAGACCGACCTTCACGAGTTGCTCGATGGTGAAGATCCCCTGCGCCTTGAGCATGACCCACGCGACAGCAAGACCGAACATCACTGACCACAGGACGCTGGTCGAGCCCGAGCCCTCTGCAAGAATCGCCTGCAACGTCATGTCGGCGCCGAGATTCGCTACGGCACTCGATCCCGTCAGGTACAGGCCGACCGGCATGAACAGGACCATCGCAGCGATCGGGAAGAACATGTTCCGCGCCCGTGGCTCGACTCCCTCCAGCGGGGGCGGAGAGAGAACATCCTCATCGATCATCGGGGTCGCGTCGGGCCAGAGCAGTTCCCCGCTCCTGGTTCGTTCCTCAGCCTTCTTCATCGGGCCGATGTCTAGACCCGTCAGGATCACGACGAGCACGAGGATGACCGCGACGAACGCATAGAAGTTGTACATGATCGACTGGAGGAATACACCGAGCGCATTTTCGACACCGAGACTCTCGAGGATACCCAGGTTATAGGCGCCCCAGGCGTTCATCGGGATCAGGATGCAGATCGGCGCAGATGTGGAGTCGATGATGTACGCCAACTTCTCACGCGAGCACTTGTATCGGTCGAACAGCGGGCGAGAGACAGATCCCGCCACGAGCACCGTGATGTTGGACTCAATAAAGATCAGAATGCCGGTCGCCCAGGCGAGCAACTGAGACTTCTTTGCCGAATCGACCCAGCGGTTCCTCTCGAGCAGGTTCACGAAGCCACGCACCCCACCGGATGCTTCCACGGTCGCGATCAGAGCACCGATCACCAGCGTGAACATGATGACCCGGGCGTCTCCAGCCTCCCCGAACACGTTCACCGCTCCATCAATTGCGTGGCCCAGCCCACTCAGTGGATTCCACCCCGCGATGATCGTCCACGCAAACCAGAGACCGCCAGCGAGCGACAGGTAGACCTGTCTCGTCCAGATCGCCAGGAGGATCGCGAGGACGGGTGGCAGCACGGAGATCCAGGTCGGGTCGCTCATTCGGACTCGGGGTCGGAAGGTCGGGCAGATGGCGCGGATACGCCGGAAGCTCCAGCAACATAGAAGCGGAGAGGCCAGTCCGCCGCTGCCGACACGCCCAAGAGTGGGGCCATCACGACATTCCGATCCAATGCAGCCTAGTCTTCTACCAGTGTGAGCGGCATCTGATCCAGAGAATGTCCGCAGAGCGCACCGTCTACACGTGAGATTTGAGTCAGCCGAGCCGGCCCGGCCGCTAGGCGCGCACGACCACCTCGGCGAGCCTTCATGGTATCCAGTCCCTCGATCGGGGATAGGTCTCGGAGGAGAACCGCTTCAGCCTGCCCCTTCGGACCGGTCACAATATGCAAGCACCAGTGCACGCCGCAGCTCCAGTGCACATACGGACGCCCAGGAGGCCGCGAGCGACTTTGACGGCAACACGCGCGAGCGGCCAGGAATCGAACGGGCGCAGGTCATCCAGCGCCCCGATGGCCTCGGTTGCAGCGCCGGATCCGCCGGGGAACGAGGGTCGGGTCAGCCCCGGCCTCGTCCGCGCGACCGTCCGCGTCCACCGCCGCTACTGTCTCCACCGCTTCGACCCATGTGAGAAGCAGCCCGTCGCTCGTAGTCGGCTCGCCATGCCTCGAGGACCTGCTCCGCTCTGTTTTTGGGAACGATCTTCGCGATCGCGTCCGGGTCTTCGTGCATGGTACGGAATAGGTCAGCACCGAGAGCCTCGACCAGACTCTCCGCCGTCTTCTCGCCGACGCCCTTGTACCGATGACTCAGGTAGCGTGCAATTGCACCGGCTTCGGATGGAAGCGCGAGATCGGAAACCGGCACCTGGGGAACCGAGTCGCCATCGGTGTCCGCCGAGGACTTCTCAGCAGCGCCGTCCCGGGAAGTCGGCTCGGTGCGCTCAGGCGCAGGAACCTCCGTGGTCCCGNNCCCGGCAGTGTGCGACGGGGTCTCGACCTGAGACAGTGCGGTTTCTCTGGGGCTCGTGGTCGGCTCCAGAACCGGCTCCGGCTCCGACGTACCGGAGGCTTTCGTCGCCTTTACGCCCTGGCCTTCGAACAGACCCGGAACTTCACCGCCGCGTCGCCGCGTCGTACTCCTGCGACCGAATCGAAGACCGAACCATCCCCGGTCCGATGGCTTCTCCTCGACGACTGTCGGCTCCTCCATGGATGCCGTTTCGGACACCGCGTCTACACGCTCTTCGCCCGCATCGATGCTGGTATCCCGGCCGTCTGCATTTTCCGCTTCGGCGTCATCTGCTTCCTCTGTCCCCGAAGAAGGTGTGTACCCCTCGGCCAGCGAGACGTCGAGGTTGCCAGCTTCGGTGCGCACCAGGCTGACGGCTCCGCGCTCTTCGGCCTCAGCCAGGAAGCGGCTGAATTTTGGGAAACCGAGCCCGGTTTCGTCAAAATCCGAATCTGCTTCGAGCATCTTCCGCTTCACGTCCGAGTCCCGGACCGGCTCGCGCCCGGCCTCGCGAAGGTCGGTCAGGGCCGTGCGCAGCGCCTCGAATGCGGCCGCGAGGGAGTCCCCGTCAGTCGCTGTCTCAGTGCTCAAAATCTCGGTGGCCTCGCCTTCGCGACCAGTACTCCCACGCTCGGAGCGGTCGCGGCGTCCACCACGACCTCTTCGGGACCGGCTTCGGCCCTCGTCGCGTCGTCCGCTACGTCCCTGCCCAGCCGAAATTTCGTACTGACCGTTCTCCATCTTCTTGAGGACGATCAGGCCGCGAGATGAGGCCTCCGCAAGGAACTTGCTGAATTTGGAGAAGCCGATCCCGCCCTCGTCGAAACTAGGATCGAGTTCCTGCATGACCTGCTTGAGACGGTCGGACCGCATCACGTCGCCACGGCGGACCATCTTGGCGACCGCATCTTTCACGAGAACCCAGGGGTCCCGAGCCGTTCGATCCAACTCGGTCGTCTTCTTGAGACCCGTCAGACTCGTGTACGAATAGTATTCGTCACAATTCTGGACGAGGATGTCGGAACTCGATTCCTGAATCCCCACACCGATCACGTACTTTCCATACTCCTTCAGCTTCAGAACGAGGCTCGAAAAGTCGGAATCACCGGTCAACAGGATGTAGGTCCCGATCTCAGGGCGGATGAAGACCAGTTCCAAGCCGTCGATGGCCATCCGGATGTCGGTGGCATTCTTCTTATTGCTCCCGTACGCGGGAGCAAAGATCAGATCAACCGACGCTTCGGAGAGCGGAACGATGTACTGGGGGTAACGTCGCCAATCGGCATAGGCGCGCTGAACGCTGACCTTGCCCTTGATGACATCGGAATCGAGCAGCGACTTGATCTCTTTGGAGAGGTCGCTGCGCATCCCCATCGTGACGTTGTCGAAGTCAATGAGGAGGGCGGCATGCGGTGAATCTGCGCCTGCCATGCCCGAGCCGCCCATGTGGGGCGCTCTGGAGTACGGAGCATTCATGGTGTCTAACTCGCAAACTGAATTGTCAAATCGCGAGACCTCCCCACCTCGTCACGTCGCTGGATCGCGATCGAGGTCGGGGAAGCCTTTTCGGGCGCGTCCACAACGGACGCGGCGGCCCCGTCAGGCCGACTGTCCCTCCGCCAATGCGGATCGGGAGAGTTCGGCCCGTCGTACCTGTCCCGTGTCCGTCCGGGGCAACTCGTCAATGAAGCGGACCAAGTCTGGAAGTTTTTCGTCGGCAAGCGTCTCTCGACACCAGTCGACTATTTCCTGATCCGTGACGATCGCACCCTCGACGGGGACGACGCAGGCACACAAGACTTCACCGAGGAGCGAATCGGCAATGCCGACTGCCGCAACCTCATGCACGGCGGGATGAGACCCGATGTGAGCCTCGACTTCCCGGGGATACACATTGAAGCCAGATCGGATGATAACGTCCTTGGTGCGACCCACCAAATGAAGGAAGCCCTCCTCGTCTAGCAGGCCGAGGTCCCCAGTTCGAAAAAAACCGTCGGCATCGTATGCCTCCGCGGTCTGTCTGGGCTGCCGATAATACCCGACCATGACACCCGGCCCACGAACGCGAATTTCCCCGACGCTTTCCTCGGGGAGCACCCCGGCGTCCTCGATCGAAGCATCAACAATCCGTACCTCGGACCCCGGGATCGGCCTGCCGACGGTGAAGCGCCTCTTGTCCTCCGGATCACTTGGGCGAGAGATACTGAGGATCGAAGACGTCTCCGTGAGCGAGTACCCAGCCACGATCGGCACTTTAAAGACCTCCGCGAGCTTCTGGATCAAGTCGTCTCCTACGGGCGCACCTGCAACGACCACAAGTCGGAGAGAAGACAGATCACGCGGATGCTCCGCGAGCTCCGCGACTTCCTGGACGAAGAGTGTCGGGATCCCGAAGTGCACCGTGGCACCGACGGCCTCCACCGTATCCAGCGTCGCTGCCGCACCGCCCTCAACCTGCAGTACGATTGAGCTGCCCGATACCAAGGCACCGAGTAGACCAGATGCGAGTCCGAATACGTGAAAGAGGGCCGATATCCCGACGACGCGGTCATCGCCGGACATCTCGAGCGCCCCGGCAGTCGCCGCTCCACCCCACAGCAGATTCCCGTGACTCAGTTCGACCGCTTTCGGTTTTCCACTCGTCCCCGAGGTGTAGAGAAGCGCGAAGCGATCAGCAGGATCCGGGGTGGTCGAAGAGAAATCTCGGCCCGACCCCGCAGATAGCATGTCTTCGTACTGGAAAATCCGATCGTCATACCAGAGATCCTCCTCACCCACGGTCACCAGATTTCTAAGCGCCGGCAGCTGGGGCATGAGCTCTTCGAAGAGCTCCAGATAGTCAATTCCGCGATGCCGTTCGATGGTGACCGTGCATACCGCCTCCGAGTGCCTGAGCATGTACTGGAGCTCGGAGGTGGGGAGCGACGGGTTCAAGGGCACGACCATCGCACCCAGCTTCGCTGCGGCGAAGACGGACACCGCGAACTCCGGGCAAGCCGGCAGAATCAGTGCTACCCGATCACCTGAGCCCACTCCGAGGTTGGCCAGAGAGGCAGCAAGCGCCTCGGCCTGCGCGTCGACCTCAGCGAACGTCAATGTGGATCCGCCATAGACGAGATAGACGCCGATGGGATCCGTCGTCGCTCGGGTCGCCAGTGCCGACCCGATCGTCATGCCGTGGAGACGCTCGTGGAGCGTCATGTCACCTCCAGTGAGGGCAACTCCGAGGCATAAGATACGGGAAGGCGCCTGCGGGTTCGACCGCTGCTACCAACCCGACAGCACTTCCGTCACAGCGACCCGAGCTGTCGCGTCGTCGACGTCATGCGCCCAGCCGTCATCGTGAGCGACCTCCCCGATACGCCGGAGAAGCACATACCGGGCGCGTCCTGCCCGGACCTTCTTGTCAGCCTTCAGGAAACGTAAAGCCTCTGACGGATCGACATCGAGAGACGTTCCGTCCGTCAGGGACATGAGTGCCGCCATGAGTCGGTCGGTCGTTCCCACCTCGGTCACGCCGAGCCGCTCGCCGATACGTGCTTCGGCGATCATGCCGAACGCGACCGCGCGACCGTGGCCGATCTCGTATTCAGCAGCCGCTTCGATCGCGTGTCCAATCGTATGTCCGAAGTTGAGCACCTGGCGCAGACCGCCCTCGAATTCGTCCCGTGCGACAACATCCGCCTTCAATCGAACCGAAGCCGCCACGCATGCCGCGTTCGTGTCCGGATCGGCGCCGATGAGTGCTTCGGCGGAGTGGGCAATCATGTCGAAGTGGGCCTCCGAGAGGATCGCGCCGTGCTTCACTGCCTCAACCAGCCCCTCAGCTCGGTTCCGGGCGTCGAGCGTGGTCAGAAGGGCGGTATCCGCAATGACGGCGCACGGCGCGTGGAACGCGCCAACCAGGTTCTTTCCCGCCCGAACGTCGATGCCCGTCTTCCCGCCAACCGACGCGTCGATCATGGCGAGCGTGCTGGTCGGGACCTGCACGACCGGTACGCCGCGCAAATAGGTCGCAGCCACAAACCCCGCTAGATCCGTCGTAACCCCGCCACCCACCGCGACGACGGTACAGTCGCGCCCAAGCCCGGCATTGAGCATTTCGTCCGTGAGCATCGACCAGGACTTCCTGGTCTTGGAGCCTTCGCCTTCAGGGAACGTGAGGAAGGTCACGTCGTGCCCGACTTCGACGAGCGCCTCAGCTGCAGCGGCACCGTGGATCGGACCCACCTGATCGTCCGAGATAACTGCTAGGCGCTCCGAGGGCGCATATGTCGATACGACCACAGGCAGTCGCGAGAGAAGACCGGGGCCTACGAAGACCGGGTAGTCGCCGGCGGCGGCACGAATCTCGATCGTGGCGTACGCCGCACGGTGTATGTCGTTGATCACGACCCGGAGTCCAGCACCTCGACCTTCACATCGAGATTTCCGGCACCAATCCGGAGCATCGTGGCCGGATAGCCATCGATCTCAAGGCGGTTTACCGACACGGGGCCTCCAAACTCCAGGGGACGGGCAGAGACAGCCTCGGCGAATCCATCCCGCGCCCCCTCGTCAGACCACACCGCGACCCATAAGAGACTCCTCCCCCCGGATGCAGACTCCACCAGCACGTAACGGTCCCCATCCCACGCCGATGCGAGGGTGCCTGCGTCGCCCGCGCCGGGGATCCCTCCGGGCAGACCGAGAACGTCCTCAAGCATGATCTGGAGTTCGAAGCTACCCAGCACGTCATTGAGCACGACCTCACCTTCAGCCACCTGCACGAGAAGCTCGACGGGGCTCGCCGCGCCATTATGGATGATCTGCTCGGTCGATCCAGGCATCCGGGGTCCGAACGGGTTCTGGCGTGCTCCGTCGGACCATAGCCTCTGTACAAAGACGGCGCCTTCGATATAAGGAAAGAGCAGCGACTCCCGGATCACCCGCGGAGCCTGAGCGAGCGCGGGAAACTGCTGGTTCATCCCGGTGAGGGCGGGCCGTATCTGGGATTCGAAGTCAGGGATCTGCGAGAGGTCGATGGGGGCACCGGTCAACTGCTCCGTCAGGTACTCGAACATCACCAGCGTTGCATGCCCCTCGATCGCAGCCTGGGCCGCTGTAGCTCGGTCGTTCCCGAGCGACGGATCGGTCAGCTCATCGAGCGGCACGTTCTGGTCTTGAACGGCGTGCACAAGCTCATGAATAAGCAGCGCCTCAACAGCCGCCTCGGGCTGATCATCCAGCACGAACAGAGCAGTCGAATCAGGCTCGTAGAATCCGGCTACCTGCTCCGTGTACAGCCCGAGAAGGACGCCACGCAAGTCGAGGTCGGGCTCCACCATCCCCAGCAGGGCATACGCGTCGGTCCGGGCTTGAGCTTCGGCCTCCGGCAGATCCTCATCGAGCGTCATCCGGAGATAACGAACCAGTTCGTCGCGACTGCGCTTCTCGAGACGGACTGGAGCGGACAGTTCCATGCCCGCACGGGCGGCCAGATCCGGCAGCAGCTCCGCCGCCATCGCCGCCAGCGCCGGATCTGACGAGACGACAAGATCCGACGCGGCCTGGCCACCGCATCCGGACGCCACCAAGGCCAGCGTCAGCGTCGAAAGCAGGCAGGATCGGATAGGTCTCATGGGGTCCGTCGGGGTTCGCCGGGGCATCCGGAGGTTCGTCCCGGTCTTTCTGGCGGTCAACCCGTGTGGAGGCATGAACACGCGGCGCTTGAGTCGGTTACGGAACTCTGGGTAGCTTCGACCCTGAGAAAGGTTTGGCACCTAGCTTGCACCGAGCTGGGTGGACACTCGACGACCGGTACCCGGGCGACCGACATGATGGCACGAGCAAAGGCGCGCGAAGGCGGAGCGGGCAGCGGCAGATCACGAGCGAAGCTCGCCAGATTCTGGTATCCCAGAGAGTACCTCCTGGGGATCGGCTTCGTCGGAGCGCTCAGTATAGGTGGGGCCTGGGGTGCATGGCAGAACCTGTGCGCGGGTGAGGCCTGCCCGTCCATCGCCAGGATCTCCACGTTCGAACACGAGCAAAAGAGCAAGATCCTTGCCGCAGACGGTCAACAGATCGCCGAGTTCGGCTTCGAGAGTCGGACCCCGATCCGCATCACAGACCTGCCCGAGTATGTGCATCAGTCCGTGGTGGCGATGGAGGACAAGCGCTTCCACCAGCACAATGGCTTCGATCCGATCGGGTTCACCCGCGCCGCTGTCGGGGTCCTCACCTTCAACTATGCCGGCGGGGGTAGCACGATCACACAGCAGCTCGCGCGCAACATGTTCGCAGAGATCGGCTTCGAGCAGCGGTACGCACGTAAGATCAAGGAGCTTCAGGTCGCGTTCGACCTTGAGCGCTCCTACTCGAAGGAGCAGATTCTCGAGGCGTACCTGAACGAGATCTACATGGGTGGTGTGTACGGTTTTCAGGCCGCATCGCTGCGCTATTTCGGAAAGGACGTCGCCGAGGTGAACGTGGCGGAGGCCGCGCTGCTTACAGCGATTCTCAACAGACCGACGTGGTACAATCCGTTCGAGAATCCGGAACGAGCTCGCGCGCGACGCAACACGGTGCTCGACCTGATGGCTCAGCAGAGGTACCTGACCCCGTCAGAAGCCGACCGCTGGAAGACATACCCCCTGCCTGAGACGGAACCGGATCGCGCCTCAACGCAGTTTGCACCGTACTTCGAGGAGTGGGTCCGCCAGATTCTTGCGGATCGCTTCGGCGATGAGATCTACCGGGGTGGATTCCGGGTCTTCACGACGCTCGATGTCGATATGCAGCGCGCGGCACGTTCGGCCATGGAAGTCGGCTGGGCCGAGATCGAGGCGGACTCGCTGAACTTCCGCCACCCGCGCTACGAAGAGTTCGATACTGTCAGGTCGTTTGGGTCATCCACGCCATATGTGCAGGGTGCGTTCATTGCGCTCGACCCGGAAACAGGTCAGGTGAAGGCCATGATCGGTGGGCGCGACTTCCAACAGTCGAAGTTCGACCGTGCGCGGCAGGCCCGGCGCCAGGCCGGATCGTTGTTCAAGCCGTTCGTGTACACCGCCGCCCTGACCACTGGAATTCCCGCGTCGTACATTGTCGAGGACATCCCCGTCGTCTATCCGCAGGTCGACGGATCGGACTGGCGACCCTCGAACTTCGTGGACGAATTCAAGGGTCCGATGACGATTCGCGAAGGACTCTTCACCTCCACGAACATGATCGCCATCCGCCTGGGCTGGGAGGAAGTCGGAATCGAAACCGTCGCCCAGACTGCCCGTCGTATGGGGATACAGACGGAGATCGAGCGCTTCCCATCAACGACCATTGGGGCAGCCGAGGTCATTCCGCTTCAGGTTGCCGAAGCATATTCGGCCTATCCGAACATGGGCACCAAGGTCCGCCCATTCCCGATCCTCCGGGTCGAGGACGACAACGGTACAGTGATCTGGGAGCCGCAACCCGAGCGAACAACGGTTCTGGATCCGCTACCGACCCGAATCGTGGTGGACATGCTGGAAGACGTCGTTCGGCGCGGGACTGCATACACGGCTGTGCGGGTGCGCGGTGGCCTGCCCCACAACCTGCCAGCAGCCGGCAAGACCGGCACGACCAATGACGGTACAGACGTCTGGTTCACCGGCTTCACCGGCAACCTGCTTGCGACCGTATGGTTCGGGATGGACTCGCCGCAGCCGATCTTCCAGCTCGGTGCCGGACGCCGTCAGGCTACCGGCGGTGGACTAGCTGCGCCGGTGTGGGGCTCCTTCATGCGACGGATCTATGAGGGGGTCGAGGCCGATGAGGACAACGGCATTGAAGGGTCGAAGCCGCTCCTGACCCGGCCCGAAGAGTGGGAGATCCCGAACGGCATCAATGCTCTGCTGGTCGACCGAAAAACCGGCTTGCTCGCGTCACGCTGGTGCCCCGAGGATGATCAGTACATCGAGTACTACATCCCCGGCACCGAACCGACTGAGCTGTGTGACCGTTCGAGCCGCCGCTTCCGCTTCCCGAGAGTTCGTGGCTTCGACTGACATCAGCTCGGGAGACGGTCTCGCGTGGCGGCGACCGTTTCCTCGACTCTCAGCTTGAGGTCTCGGGCCGGGTTGGGGGGCGTTGAGGATCGCGACCCCTGCACCGATCACCGCGCCGAGGACGAGCCCCGACACGAAACTCAGGGCCTGCCGTTCATCATCCGATTCCATCGACTTCCTCCAAGGTTCGGCGCACCTTGTTGTGTATATTAGCGTCGATTGGTCAACGCCGGGACAGGAGTCACGATTGGGTAAGAGTGCAGGCATGACCCGCGAGATCGTGATCCCCGCGTCCGTATTCGAAGCCCTTCGCTCCGAGCTCGCCTCGGAGGCGGGGACGCTGCAAACAGTTCGGGCTCTTCACCATGCGGGTTATCATGCAGGGCTGGCTGCGGCGGCAGCCGTGAACCATGAGGTCGGCGGGAATTCCTTCGCCCTCAGCGAACGTAGCTTCTGGACCGGCCTGTCCGACTTCTTCTCAAAGCGAGGTTGGGGCAAGCTTGACCACAGCACGCCCCACCCGGCCATCGGCCTGCTTCGCACGCCCGATTGGGCTGAAGCCCGACCTGAAGCCAACGAGAGCGGGGCCTCATGTAGCTTTAGCACAGGCTACCTCTCGGGCCTGCTTTCTCAACTCGCCGGTGGCCCGGTGGCTGTGCTTGAGAGTTCGTGTCGCAGCCGCGGCGGAGACGCCTGCGAGTTTGCCTTCGGGTCCGAGACCGCCGTCCACGATCTCTACGGCAAGCTACTGGACGGGGCCGACATGGCGACCTCACTTGAGGCACTCTGACATCCGCTTGAGCGGCTTGAGGGCTCTCGGCATCGACTTCGGCACCAAGCGCATCGGGATGGCTGTGAGTGACCCGACGAACACGGTCGCGACCCCGCTCGACACACTGGTCCGCCGTGCAGGCAAGCGCCTTCCCTACGCGCGCATGACAGAACTCGCTGCAGAATACGAGGTGGGGCAGCTCGTTGTCGGTCTCCCGCTCGGCCTGAATGGCAAAGAGAACGACTGGTGCGCTGAAGTTCGGTCGATGGCAGCGCGCCTCGGTGAGCGTACCGCGACGCCCGTAGCGTTCGTGGACGAACGCATGACCTCGGTCCGAGCCGAGAGTGCCGTGCGCGCATCGGGTCTCAGTCGGAGCCAGCGGCGGCAGAAGGGCCGCGTGGACGCCGCAGCCGCGCAGCTCATTCTGCAAGCATGGCTCGACAATCCGGGGATCGCACGATGAGACCGCGTCTTCCCTTCTCTACCCGAGCGCGGGTAGCAGCGAGCCTACTCGCACTCACAGGAGCCATGGCTCTGATCGCCGGCAGGGGTGAGGGCGACCCGGTACTCGTCGAGATCCCGTCGGGGGCGACCTCCCAGCGTGTCGCCTCGGTACTCGAAGCCAGCGACATCGTGGGCAGCGCCACGCTCTTCCATGCCTATGTACGGCTTCGTGGGGCAGACCGTGGCCTCAAGGCCGGCACGTACCAGATGCGCACAGGCAGTTCCATGCGTCGGGCGCTGGGGCAGCTGTCGCGGGGTGAAGTACAGACGGTCGCCGTGACCGTACCAGAGGGTCTCGCCTTCTGGCAGCTGGCGCCGATTCTGGCCGGGGTCACAGGCGACTCGGCAGAGGCGATTGCCGAGGCCCTGCGGAACCCGTCACTCGCGGAACGGTTCAGCGTGCCAGGCCCGACCATCGAGGGCTACCTCTTCCCGGACACGTATCGCTTCGCGCGCGGCGTCCCGCTGGACGCCGTCATCGATGCGATGGTTGTGCGGTACACGTCCTTCTGGACGGGCGAGCGCCGAAGGACGCTCGCGGCATCCGGCATGACCGAGCAGGAGGTCGTGACCCTGGCGTCGATCATCCAGACGGAAGCCCGACAAGTCTCGGAGATGCCTCGCATCTCGGGTGTCTATCACAACCGTATCCGGGATGGGTGGCTGCTGCAGGCTGATCCGACCGTGATCTACGCCCTGGGCGGGTACCGCGAGCGACTACTCTATGCCGCGATCGACTCGGTCGCCGATAGCCCTTACAACACGTACACGCAACGAGGTCTGCCGCCGGGGCCCATCGCATCGCCGGGAGAGCAAGCGATTGACGCCGCCCTGCAGCCGGAGCGGCACGCGTACTGGTTTTTTGTAGCGCGGCCGGACGGGTATCACGTCTTCACTCCGACGCTTGCTGAACACAACCGCGCAAAGGAAGAGCAGCGAGAGGCTCGCGAAGGCTCCTGACTCTGGGCTGCCAGCTCCTGCCACCCCATACACGATGCCGAACCTGCACCCCGACCAGCTGCGCCTCATCGTCATCACCGACGACACCCTCGCCACACCGCGATCGATCATCGACGTGGTACGAGTCGCAGTAGAAGCCGGCGCACCGGCAATTCAACTACGGGACAAGGCTTCGACCGCGCGCGAAATGGCGACCACAGGCCGACGCCTGCGCGAGATCACAGTGGCTGCTGACGTGCTCCTTTTCGTGAACGATCGGTTCGACGTAGCACTCGCCATCGAGGCCGACGGTGTGCACGTCGGGCCAGATGACGTACCCGTCGCCGCTCTCCGTCGGGTCGCGCCACCGGGCTTCCTCATTGGCACCTCGACAGACCAGCCAGATGAAGCGGTCCGTCTGGTCGCTGAAGGGGCCGACTACATCGGGTGTGGGGCCGTGTATGCCACATCGACAAAGGCTGACGCAGGCCCGACGATAGGGATCGAGGGGCTCCAGGCGGTCGTCGACGTACTCGATGTACCCGTAGTCGGGATCGGCGGGATCGACGCCCATGAAGCATCCGAGATCGCGAAGCACACGTCGGCTGCCGGGGTCGCGGCCATCGGGGCGATCATGGGTGCAGACGACCCGGCCGCGGCGGTCCGACGACTGCTCCAGCCCTTCGAACAACGCGGCTGACGGGTCCCGACAAGGCAACTGGCCAATCGGCCAGCCATGATCGGCCTACAGCCCCCCGGCGTGTAGCAACCCTTCGATCTCGTCAGCGCTCACATAGAAGTCACCGAGTGCCCTTCCGTGGTCCGGGTTGTGCCAATCCGACCCACCGCTCATGAGCAGACCGCTCGTCTTGCAAATCGACTCCAGCCTCAGAACCTGGGCTTTCTTGGTTCTGGGCCGGTAGACCTCGAGCCCAGCCAGTCCAGCCTCCATCATGACCGGAAGAAGTGCATCGATGTGCTCTGCGGGCGGATGTGCCCACACGGGGATGCCACCGGCTGCACGCACCAGCTCGACGGCCCCGGACGGCTCGAGTAGATGGGTCGGCACGAACGCCTCGTGGTCATCGCCGATCAGCCGGTCGAATACATCCCAGATGGAGGTCGCGTGTCCAGCTTCGACGAGCGCTCTGGCGAGGTGCGGTCGCCCGATCACAACGCCATCTGGCCCGGCGGCCTCCAGCACAGCGTCGTACGAGACATCGATTCCCTGCGCGTTCAAACGCTCGATCATCTCGCGCATCCGGTCCACTCGACGGGCGCCCGCCGCCTTTCCGTGTCGGACCATGGGGCCGGACTCCGGATCCACGAAGTAACCGAGCACGTGAATATCCGCGCGTCCGAAGGTCGACGAGATTTCGATCCCCGGGATCACCTGGATCCGCAGGTCTCGCGCGACCTCCTGAGCCGGCGCCACTCCGGCGACCGTGTCATGATCGGTAATCGCAATCACGTCCAGGCCACCCGCCGCGGCGCCCTTCACGACCTCGGCTGGAGACCACGCCCCATCGGAGGCGGTCGAGTGCATGTGAAGGTCGAGTCTCATGAAGGTGCTTGTGCCTCGATCACACTTTGGGACGAGGCTTCAATGCAGTTCTTGATCAGAACGCCATCTCCGATGACCTGGATGCCTGTCCGCACTGGAGGGTCTACTCGACATCCTCCGCGAAGACGACGGAGTTCGCCGGGACTTCGGCCGGCGCCTCGTCACCCGCATACTCGGTCAGAAGCGTCACCGTGTCACGTTCGACCTTCAAGACGCCACCGGCCACGTGAAAGGTGTCACTCCCACCTCCAGGACGGTCTACCGTCACCTCCCCGGAACCGATGAGCGAGAGCATCGGCGCGTGGCCGGGCAGGATTCCTACCTTCCCGTCCCACGCCGGCGCCACAACTGCGGACGCCTCACCCTCAAACACAATCTTGTCGGGTGAGACAACGCGCACGTTTAGGGATGCCATGGACATCAGCCCTCAGCCGCGAGCTTCTCAGCCGCTGCGACCACTTCCTCGATGCTGCCCTGCATGTAGAACGCCTGCTCGGGCAGGTCGTCGAACTCGCCGTTCGCTACGCGCTCGAACGACTCGACCGTCTCATCGAGCTTCACGTACTTGCCCGGGATACCGGTAAACTGCTCAGCCACGAAGAACGGCTGCGACAGGAATCGGGCGATCCGACGAGCCCGGCCGACGATGATCTTGTCTTCCTCGGTAAGTTCGTCCATTCCGAGAATCGCGATGATATCCTGGAGATCCTTATAGCGCTGCAGAATCGCCTGCACCTGTGTCGCGACACGGTAGTGACGTTCACCGACGAACTGCGGATCCATGATCCGTGAGCTCGAGTCGAGCGGGTCGACTGCGGGGTAGATGCCCTGCTCCGCGATGGAACGCGAGAGAACAGTCTGGGCATCGAGGTGAGTGAAGGCCGTCGCCGGTGCTGGATCCGTGAGGTCATCGGCCGGCACATAGATCGCCTGAACCGATGTAATCGAGCCTGCCGCGGTCGAGGTAATGCGCTCCTGAAGCTCACCCATCTCGGTACCGAGGGTCGGCTGATACCCCACGGCGGACGGCATGCGGCCGAGCAGCGCGGACACTTCAGATCCCGCCTGCGTGAAACGGAAGATATTGTCGACGAAAAGCAGTACGTCCTGATTCTCTACGTCGCGGAAGTACTCTGCCATGGTCAGTCCGGAGAGGCCGACTCGGAGACGGGCTCCCGGAGGCTCGTTCATCTGACCGTAGACGAGCGACGTCGATTCGAGAACGCCGGATTCCTTCATCTCGAGCCAGAGGTCGTTGCCCTCACGCGTCCGCTCACCCACGCCGCAGAACACGGACTTACCACCATGCTCCATCGCGATGTTGTTGATGAGCTCCATGATGAGGACGGTCTTGCCCACACCCGCACCACCAAACAAACCA
>DGOW01000095.1 GCA_002390225.1 Gemmatimonadales bacterium UBA4456
TGGAACATCACGTGCTGCAGGTAGATGGCGAGATCAAAAGCCAGGATCGAGATGACGAAGGCGAGCCACCCGGGCGCCTGGATCAACTGGAGCAGACCCCAGCCGCGCTCTTCGGCGACCAGGGCCAGCCCTACGGCCAGAACGGGAAAAGCGAGGCGGACCAACACCGTATCGAGCACGACGATCGTGATATTGTTCGTCCAGCGCAGCAGCCTCGGGATCTCCTGACGTCGACGCGGTGCAGCAAACTCGAGGGCAGCCATCACCGCGAGCACGCCGAAGAAGAACCCCAGACGAAACCCGGCCTCATTCGCGAGCAGCTGCTCGATCACCGGTCCACTGTCCACCACTCCACGGTCAGCCGCCGTGCCGACGACGCGATCGCCCTCAATGATCGTAATCGACTCTCCGGTGGTGCTGAGATAGCCGAGAAGAGTACTGAGCGCCTGGCCCGATCCGATGATGACGTGGTCAAAGTGAGGCATGACCTTACGAGTAGAATGGTGTGTCGCGAGACAAACCTGGAGAGGTGATCCCGGGTCCCGCATCACCTTGCGAGCTGCCCGACCCCGGCGGACTTTCAACATCACGCTCGTCCACCCAGACCGGAAGGGTCTCCATGCGTCGCCTGGCCAACTCCCTGCTCATCCTTGCCGCCCTCGCGACCCTTGCTCCCTCTGCGCAGGCGCAGGCCGGCCGCGCGCTCCAGCTCGAGGACTACTACGCCCTGAACTCCATCAGCGCTCCTCGGCTTTCACCCGATGGTCGCTGGGTCGCGTACACGGTCTCCGCTCGCGTCGAGGAGGACAACTCCACGGACGTCGTAACATGGATTGTACAGGGTGATGGTTCAGGTAATCCGGCACGCGTGCAACACAACAGCCAAGACGTTTCCGAGCCCTCCTGGGCCGATGGCATGCTACGCTTCGAGGATGAGGCTGGTGATCACTGGCTACTGGACCCGAATCGACTCGACGACGCTGCGACCCGAGCACCCGATGAGGAGCTGGAGGGCGTGTTGAGCCCTGACGGGCGCTGGCGTGCCATCGTACGAGACATCCCCCGCCCCGTGCCACCCGCGCCCAATCTGACCGACTTCGAGCAGCGACATGCCGATCGATTCGAAGGTGTGCAGTTCGACTGGTACCCATTCGTGCGCGATGGGCAGGAATTCCCAGTCCCCGATCGCAGCGCGGCGGCCCCGGGCGAGATCTTCCTTGAGCCGGTGGACGGCTCTGAACAGGCCGTGCAGCTCACGCAGCTGGGGCTGCGCCCGGACAACGTCTCGTGGAGCCCTGACGGCCGGATGATTCTCTTCACTGCAGATCCCAACGTCTTCAGTGAGCTCCTTTACGCGCAGACGGATGTCTTCACCGTTGACGTATCCGGTAACCTCACACGACTCACCGAGGACGAGTTCACCTACTCCGGTGTGCGCTTCTCCCCGGATGGCGACTGGATTTCCTACATCCGCTCGTTCGGCACGGACTACATCATCGACCGAAAGCTAGAGCACGGTGGACCTCGTGACCTCTACGTGCGGCCCGTGGCGGGTGGAGGTCAGGTCAACCTGACCGCCGACTTTGATCTTGATGCCGGCACCCCCCGCTGGGCTCCCGATGGCGACCACATGTACTTCTCGACGGGCATCGGCGGCGCCACACACCTCTTCCGTGTATCACCGGAGGGTCGAGCCGTGGAGCAGGTCACGACTGGACTGCGTCGGATTCAAGGCCTGAGCATCGACGAGGACTTCGAGCGCATGGCATACACCGTGGGCCACTTCGATCGTCCACCGGAGATCTGGACCGCAGACATTGACGGCAACAACGAACGTCAACTTACGTCGGTCCATTCAGAGTTCCTCACCGAGGTGTCACCGAGTGGGTGGGAACGCGTCCTCTACGAGAGCTACGACGGAACGCCGATCGAGGGCTTCCTGCTGTACCCGCATGGCTACACCGAGGGGGCGGCCGCTGAGTACCCGCTCATCGTCGTGAACCACGGGGGGCCCCACTCCGCATCCGGCTACGGCTTCAACTTTAAGAATCAGTTCTTTGCAGCGAACGGCTATTTTGTGTTTCTTCCAAACTTCCGCAGCTCAACGGGTTACGGCGATGACTTCAAGTGGGGTACTTGGGGTGCCTGGGGGACCAACGACGGTGAAGATGCGCTCGCCGGTGTTGACTACCTTATCGACGAATACCCCATCGATATCAGCCGGGTCGGCTCCACGGGGCACTCCTACGGCGGGATCCTCACCAATTGGCTGATCACCCGATACCCGGATCGTTTTCGGGCCGCGGTGAGTGGTGCAGGCGCCTCGAACTGGACGAGCAACTACGCACACTCCGACGTCGCGCGGACCAAAGAACTCGAATTCATGGGCCGGCCGTGGGAGCCACAGGCGCAGGAGATCATGATCCGTCAGTCGGCATACCTGAATTCTGGCGGAGTGAAGGCAGCAACGCTCTTCGTACACGGAGAGGTGGATTACCGCGTACCGCTCGAAGGGGCGATCCAGCTATACACGTCACTTAAGAAGCAGGGCGTTCCTGCGGAATTGATTGTCTACGACGGCCAGGCTCACGGGATCCGAGGTCACTGGAACAACGTACACCGCATGATGAACGAACTGCGCTGGTGGGAGGAGTACCTCAAGCCGGTCCGGCCAAGGCTGACGAGCGACCGGTAGCGTCGCGCATGATCCGCACCGATCCCGGCCCCGGGGACCGATCTCGGGCCGAGCTCGTGGATTGGGCCAGAGGGCTCGGGCGGTCCGGGCGGCTCAGTTTGCCCCGGATCGCCGCCGAGCGATCCACCACGCGCCAACGAACACGCCTACACCGATGATCATCACAGTCACCCCGACTTTCTGCATCAGCCAGAAACGATCGGCGAAGGTTACCGCCCCCATCGGCGGACCACCCGGTCCGGGCTGAAAGGACTGAACCTCCCGGAAGCCGAGCCAAGCCCGGCCCACAAGTGCGACGCCGGTCAGGAATACCAGGGCTCCAATGCCATCGAGCAGCCGGCCAATCCTCGGGACGGCGCTCAAAAGGGTCTCCCTTCGGGCAGATCGTGAACTCCAGATACGCTACGCACCCATCAGCACCAGTAGAATCGAGAGCGTCACCACGGACACTCCTGAAGAAATGACCACCACGCTCGCAGCGACCTCTGTCGCAGCCTCATAGCGCGCTCCGAAAAGGTACACCATCGCCCCACTGGGCATCCCGGCCATGAGGACCGCCACGGGGGCCCAAGGGGCCTCCAGACCTAAAATTGGAACAACGAGCACCCAGGCCAGCAGTGGCTGCACAACGAGCTTGATCCCCGTGAGCACCGCGGCAGGTCCTATCTGACCCTCCAGACGGTAACCGGCCAGGGATGACCCTAGTGCAAGCAGGGCACAAGGGATCGCCACCCACACCATGACCTGCGCCGCGGCCTCCACGGGACCAGGCAGAGTCAAACCAAGGAGGTTCGTCACCAAGCCTAGCAGGATGCCCAAAATGATCGGGTTGGCTAGGACTTCGAGGATCAGTCGCGCAATCCGGAACTGGCTCGCCTGCCCTCCGGGCTGCCGAACGGATTCGATCAGAATGATCGAGATGGGTAGTAATGTGGCTGAGTGAACAGAGATGATCAGAAAGACGGGCACCGTCGCCTGATCGCCGAATGCGCTGAGCATGAGGGGAATGCCCAGGAGCACTGTATTGGAGAATCCCGCACCCAGCCCGTGAATCGCCTGTTCGTCGATGGAGAGGTGGAAGAAGAACCGCGCGGAGAGCATTCCGAGCCCATAGGCCGCAAACGCACTCGCGTAGTAGCCGAACAGGAACCCCCACGCGATCTGTGCAGGGAAGTCGATCGTGGCGATCCGATAAAACAACATGATCGGAATCGCCGCGTTGAAGACGAACAGAACCAGCCAGCGCACGCCCGCTTCCCCTATCAGCCCGATGCGCACCAGGACAAACCCGACGGCCATGACCCCGAAGACGGGGGCGATGATGGAGACGAGCTGAGTCAGCAGTCGAAGCTAGCTCAAGAAGATGTGATGCCAGGCGTGCGCTGGTTCAGTTTACCAATGCACTCAAGGCTCCGCGGTTCAGCAGCTGACCCTTCGTCACCACCGCCTCGATCGCGCGAGTGTTCGTGATGTCGTCGAGGGGGTTGGCGGTCAGGAGCACGAGATCAGCCACGCGGCCGGTCTCGATCGTCCCCATCTCACCCTGCAGTCCGAAAAACTCGGCCGGGTGCACGGTCGCTGCCCTGAGGGCCTCGAGTGGAGACAGGCCGGCACGCACCAGGAGTTCGAGCTCGCTGTGCAGGCTGTAACCGGGCGCAGCAAATCCGATGGGGGTGTCCGTACCCGCTCCGATCGGGACACCCGCCTCATGCATGAGTCCAACGAGGAAAAGACTCCACTCGCCGTATGTCAGATCGCGCATGGGGCCACCCTGACCGTTGGCTTCCGTCGCCTCACGCCACTCCTCAGCGGCGTCTGCGGGCAACTTGTCGAGCAGTGTGTCCCAATCGGCTCGCGCGAATGGCGGCATGACGCCGAGCGCATTCAGGCGCAGCGTTGGCACCTGGATCGTATTCATCATCGCGGAGATGACCTCGGCACAGCTGGCCTCGTCGTATGCCTCGACCGCCGGGATCCGCTGCAGATTGTGCAGGCTGGACCGCAGATCCCCCCCTGAGATACCGTCGGGATTAGCCAACCGAGCCTGGCGTTCGGCCACCCACACGTCTCCGTCGGCTACGCAGTCCATCTCGATATTACGTAGGTGCTCGAGGGACTGAACGTGGGGCCCTACGTCGCGTGCGCGCATCGAGAGCGGCACATGCCCATCCATCGGGAGGCCGCGGGCGCTCGCTTCCTCCACCAGCACCTCGAAGATCTCGGGCGTGACCATCTCGTAGATCTTGAGGAAGTCGACTCCGGCCTCGGCCAGCCGGGCAACATTGGCCCTGGCCGTCTCGACGTCGGGGTTCCCGATCCCGAGCGGCGGGCGGCCGTTTCCGTCATAAACCACGTACTCCCCGTCCAGCAACGGGCCGGCGTAGAAGACGCGGGGTGCCGTCGCGCCCTCGACCTTCAGCGGTGCAACCGCAGCCAGCACCGGATCGAGTGGCCCACCCGTATCGCGGATACTCGTGATGCCATGATTGAGGAAGAGCCCGGCCATCGCGTCGGTGAAACGCTCGTCATAGGTGAGGTGGACGTGGAAGTCCCAGAGCCCGGGGATCAGGTACTGCCCGGAACCGTCGACCGTCTCGATCGCGTCAACGGCCTCTCCGGCAGGCATGACAGCGGAGATCAGGCCGTTCTCGACCAGAACAGTCTGTGCCTCGCGGGTCCCGTTGACCGCGTCGATCACGGTCACATTCTCGATGGCGAGGTCAGCCGCAGGAACAGCGCCGCCGCAGGCGGCGAGGAAGTAGAGCGATGCGGCGAACGCGGTCGGACGAACGGATCGGTAAAGCATACCTGTAGCCTGTCTCAGGGATACGACTCGGATAACCTAGGTGTTGGGGACGATCGTCGGCCACGGGTGATCGGCAGCCCGTGGTCCCCCGGAGAGAATCAGGACGCTTGATCCCCCAGAATCTGCCTTGCCGCCAGCCAACCTGGCCCACCCGTCACGCACCCTCCCGGATGGGTACCGGATCCGCACTGGTAGTAGCCGGATATCGGGGTGCGGTACTGGTTCCAGCCCGGCGCCGGCCGATTCAGAAACAGCTGGTCCTCAAACAGCTCACCTGCGAAAATGTTGCCCTCGCTGAGCCCGATCAGACGCTCGATATCGAGCGGGGTGACAACCTCACGATGCAGGATCAACTCACTGAACCCGGGGAAGAACTCCTCGATGGTCTGCTCCACCGTGTTGCCCAGATTGTCGCGCTCGGTCTCCCAGTCACCCTCCGCGAGATGGTACGGCGCATACATCACGAAGCACGACATGACATGTTTGCCCGGAGGAGCCATATCAGGGTCAAGCGTGGATTGCACAGAGCAATCCAGGAACGGGCGGCGGCTGATACGTCCCGCCTCGCAGTCCGCCCAGGCCTCCATCAGGTAGTCGATCGAGGGGCCGAGGTTCGTGAACCCCATGAAAATGTCGTCACGGCCCTCGAATCCCGGGAACGTGGGGAGGTCGGACAAGGCGAAATTCACCTTTGCTGCGGTGCCCTGGAACTTGAAATCCCGGATATGGCCGACGAGATCGCTGGGGAGGTCATCGGGATCGACGAGTCTGAGGAACGTCTGGCGAGGGTCGAGCGCGCTGACGACCAGGTCTGAATCCAGCACCGTACCGTCTTCCAGCTGCACCCCCGTCGCCCGCCCGCCCTCGTATCGGACCCGAGCCGCACCCGCGTTCAGGCGGATGGTCCCACCGAAGCTCTCGTATGCTCGAGCCAGCACCTGGGTGAAGCCTCCGTTTCCACCCTTATGGAAACCCCAGTGCCCGGGCTCGCCGTCGTATTCACCGAGCTTGTGAAATAGCCAGACCAGCCCGGACTCCCGGTCCCGCACGCTGCAGCGGCTCCCGATGATCCCGCTCGAGGCATAGAGTGATTTCACGAGATCGTTCTCGAAATATTCGTCGAGAATCTCGGCGGCGCTCTTCGTCCTGAACGTCTCGAACATCGTCCGAACCTCAGGCTCGAGCTCTTCGAACCAGCCTTTCAGCTCGGCCATCGCCGCGATCTCGGCGGGGTCGTCACTCAGGCTGTTCGGCGGAATCCGGTCCATCCACGGCTTCAGCGCCCGGACCAGCCGTGCAATGATGTGATCGAGGTCCCGAGCGGCTTCGGCGTCGGCGGGTGAGTGACGCGCGATTTCGTGGTAGTTCGCATCCGCGTCTGCGCCCAGCAGGAGGTACTCCCCATCCAGACCGGGCTGGAACGTATTCACGAGCGGCAGCACCATCATCCCGTGCCTCACCAGCTCGAGGTCGTGTACGATCTCGGGGCGCAGGAGGCTGATTGCGTAGGAGAACGTCGTGAACTTGAATCCGGGGACGACCTCCTCGGTGATCGTCGCACCCCCGACGAGGTGGCGCCGCTCGAGCAGCAGCGTGTTCAGCCCGGCCTTCGCCAGGTAGCAGGCGTTCACCAGCCCGTTGTGACCCGCCCCGATGACGATCGCGTCATACCGCTGGGCGTCGCTCACGACCGGCCCTCCTCCGCCATGGGTGCCGTCTTGAGCGCCGGGTTGAAGAACGGCATCCGTCCGACACGGGCGAGCACGTTCTGGGGTCGTCGGATGACCGTGACTTCGAGGTCGACCTCCGTTCCCGGCTCCGCCAGGTCAAGCGGCAGCTTGGCGATCGCGAGGGGTATGCGCAGGAGAGACGAGGTTGTGAAGCTGCTCGCATATCCGGCGTAATCCCACTCCGTGGTTCCTCGCCGATAGATACTCATGGTCGACTCCGAATACACCTCGTGCCGAGGTGGAACGACACCGGCGTCCGTGTACACGCGCTCGTAATCGTGCCAATCGACAGCCAGACCGACCGTGGTCCAGCGGCTCGTACGCTCCTGAAGCTCAGACTCGATCGCGGTGCGCCCAACAAAGTCCCGATCATCGTCAGCAAGCGTTCGAAACATCCATGACCATCCGAGCTCAACAGGCGTCTCACGCTGTTCGTCTACCCACGCAAAGCGCGACGAGTGGAAGTCCGCACCCATGAGAAGCAGGCCTGCCTCGATCCGCGCCATTTTGAGCGCAGTGGTGCCAATCGGCGTGATGTTGTGGCCACGACCCGCGTCCATCACGGCGTCCCATACCGTGCACGCGTCCTGTGCAGGAATCCAGAGCTCATAGCCCAGATCACCGGTGTACCCGGTTCGTGAGACCACCACCGGACATCCCTCGATCTCGGTCCGTACGACGCTGAAGTAACGCAGGGGTGTCGCATCGTCGGTCAGCTGACGGATCACGCCGTGCGCATGCGGCCCCTGCAGGGCGAGGATCCCGAAGGCTCGAGACACGTCCTCGATCTCCACGTCCGCACTCATGTCTCTCGCAACGACGCGGAAGTAACGGAGCGTCGGTTCGGCGGCGGTCAGCCAGTACTCGCCTTCAGCCACCTGCATGATGACACCGTCCTGGAGCACAAAGCCGCGCTCGTCGCACCAGCATGTGTACTGGGCCCGACCGGGCGGACATCCGGCAATGTCACGCGCAAGCACACGGGACAGAAACCGTTCTGCATCCGATCCGGTGACCTTGTACTTGAAGAGCGGAGTCGTGTCGAGAAGCGAAACCGAATTCCGGATCGCGTAGTATTCGGCCGTGAGCGAATACTGGTACTGAGGCGGAACGAGGTATCCGGCCCAGTGCTTCCAGAGCCCGGCCTGGTTCTCGGCTTCGACTCGAGGGTGAAACGGGGTGGTGAGGGGCATCGTCGCCGACGCGTGCGGGGGCGGTCTCGTAGGGCGCCCCCAAGGTATGTCGACGGTCCTCAGACGCCATGGGTCAGCGTGCCGGATATTCTCAGGGATCGCGTCGAAATCGCTTGATTGGATGGGCCACCGGACCTAGTGTCCGGTGGTACGTACACGCGTCCCCGCCGCGGGACGCTCCATGGGCTATCTTGCAGCATGCTTCACAAGCTCGTCCCTCCATTTGGCACGTCAGCTTCTCGGGGCGCCACGCTCGCACTGGCCCTCGCGGCTGCCGGAATCGGGGTCGCAGCCTGCGCCGACCAACCCACCGTACCGATCACGCGAACGGAGGACACCTCGGGTCTGGCTCTGGATGTGGAGTTCCAGCTCCAGCTGTCGCTCATGGGCGTAGACGGGCGCATCGAGGAGCGATTCGCCGAGATGCTGGGCCGCGACATAGACCAGGATCTGGCCGAGACCGGGCGGCTCCTCTTCTTCGACCCGATCCTGTCCATGACGCAGGACAACAGCTGCTCGGGCTGTCACGGGCCGAACGTCAGCTTCAATGACGCAAAGTCGATCTCGGTCGGCGTCGGCAACAACGGCGTGGTCGGACCCAATCGCACGGGTCCGTTCAACCTCCGTCGAGCGCCTACGATCATCAACGCCGCATTCTACCCGAACCTGATGTGGGACGGGCGCTTCGCATCTGAATCGCTGGATGGCTTCGACAACTCGGCAGGCTTCCGCCTTCCACAACCTGAAGGCAACTCCCTGTCTGATCTGGACCATCTGCTGATGGCTCAGGCATTTACCCCCGTCGCAGACCGAATCGAGATGACCGGCTTCGACTTCAAGGGCGATAACGACCAGATCCGAGCGGAGATCACCCGACGCGTCGACGAGGTCGACGAGTACCGGACACGGTTCGCGACCAGCTTCCCAGAGGTCGCGGCAGGTGCCCCGCTCGATTATGAGCATATCGCCCGCGCCCTGGCCGAGTTCGAGTTCACCCTGATTCGAGCCGATGCGCCGCTGGATCAGTACGCACGAGGCGACACGGCCGCGATGAGCCCAGCAGAAAAACGGGGCGGCCTGCTGTTCTTCCGCGACCCAGCGGCGTGCTTCGAGTGTCACATAACACTTGGGTACGCCAACCAGATGTTCAGTGACTTCGAGTCCCATGCGATTGGCGTGCCGCAGATTGCCCCTGTGAACACCAATGCAATCTACGACGGCCCGGGACAGGATGAGGATTTCGGTCGAGAGCGAAGCACAGGCGATTCAGGGGACCGGTATAAGTTTCGCTCCACGCCTCTTCGAAACGTCGCGTACCAACCGGCGTTTATGCACAACGGCGCATTTGTCTGCCTGGACAACGCAATCCGGCACCACCTGGAGATGGAGCGTTCTCTGGCTGAGTTCACGGGCGAACATCTTGAGTTCGGGCTCCGGGCCAAGCGGGGTCCAGACCGACCGATGATTCAGGGCGCGCACGAGATTTCAAGGATCCCTCGAGGAACCCTCAACATCAGTGATTTCGCGGATCTGCTGGCGTTCGTTGAGGTTTCTCTGGCCGACCCCGAGGCGCACCCAGACGCACTGAGGCATCTGATACCATCGACGGTGCCGAGCGGGCTCCCCGTGCACGACTTCCAATACGGCTCCACCGCTCCGGAGTGCCGCTGATCCGGTCGTGATTCCAAACGCGAATCCGGAGCCCTGATCAGGCGTCCCCAGGCCCATTGTCCCACAGCCCGCGCAGGAATTCGTACGTATAGAAGCCGGTCGAATGCCCGTCGCTCCAGACGAACTGCAGGGCATACCGACCCACGTAGTGGATCGCCGACGGATACACGTCAAGGACGACCTGCTCGGGGGTGAGCGTCCTCACGCCGGTCATCTCGTCCACACACCCGGCACACGGACAAAGCAGCCGAAGTTCACGGGGAACGTACTCGGCTGCTACGCCATCACCCCAGACGATCCGAAGTTTGGTCTCGTCTTCGGACGGCCCGATTTCGGACGGGTGGTAACGGGGATCGCGCGCCATCAGTCTGCGAGGCAGGCTGCGAGGGCCCGGAAGGCCGCACCGCGATGGCTGCGTGCATCCTTCTCCTCGGGTGTCATCTCGGCGTAGGTCCGACCCAGCTCCTCATTGTATACATGCGGATCGTATCCGAAGCCGCCCGACCCAACCGGCTCATCCACAATCCGGCCAGGCGCTTCGCCTCGGAAGTACGACGGCTTCGAGTCTGCGTCTTCAACAAGTGCCGCAACGCAGACGTACCGCGCCGTCCGTTCGTCAGCCGGCACCCCCTTGAGCTTCGCCACCAGATGGCGGTTGTTGGCAACGTCGAGTGGCCGTCCATCGAGATCGACAGGGGCCACGCCACCATCCGGAGCGAATCGCTTCGACCGAACGCCCGGGGCACCCTCCAGTGCGTCGACGGAGATACCTGAGTCGTCCGCGACGGTCGGAAGGCTCGACCGTGCCGCGAAGTATCTTGCTTTGGACAGGGCGTTCTCCTCGAAGGTGTTGTAAGGCTCGAGCTCTTCCTCCGCGCTGTCGTATTCGATCCCGGCGTCATCAAGTCCGAGCACCTCCAGATCCGGCACCGAAGCAAGGATCCGGCGGATCTCGCGCATTTTGCCTGCGCTACGCGTCGCAATCAGCAGGCGCACGTCACCCGCCACCCAGTGCGCGTGCCTGAGCCGCGAGCAGAGTTTCGATGCCCCCCATGCCTAGGTCCATCATCTGATCGAGGCCACTCCGCGGGAAGGGATCGCCTTCCGCGGTCCCCTGAACCTCCACCAAACCTCCGCTTTCGGTAGCGACCAGATTCATGTCGACCTGAGCTCCGGAATCCTCACGGTAGTCGAGATCGAGACAAGGCAGCCCGTCCACGATACCGATGCTCACGGCGGCCACCTTCTCCCGCACCGGCGAGCGCTCGACAAGACCCTCGTTCATCATCCATCGGGTGGCGAGCTCGAGGGCAACGCACGCCCCCGTGATCGACGCTGTACGCGTTCCACCGTCCGCCTGAAGGACATCACAGTCAATCGTGACGGTATGCTGCCCCAGGGCCTGCATGTCCGTCACCGAGCGAAGCGAACGCCCGATAAGGCGCTGGATCTCCTGCGTGCGGCCTTTCGGTCCATTGCGTTCCCGCCGCACCCGAGTATGCGTGGCACGTGGCAGCATGGCGTACTCAGCGGTCACCCAGCCGGCACCGCTCCGCTCGCGCCACGGCGGTACACCTTCGGCGACGCTCGCAGTGCACAGCACCCTCGTGTTGCCGGTGGCAATAAGACAGGACCCTTCCGCGTACGGAGCAGGATCGATTTCAATAAGAACCGGCCGTCCCTGATCGGGGCGGCGTCCATCGTGACGCTCAGACATGATTGGTGGGGATCAAGTGGAGGGCTCGTCCGCGGTCTTACGTATCCGGTGAACGAGATCGGTCGTCGAGTACCCCTCGACAAAGGGGATGAGTTCAACCCGACCACCATGGCTCTCGACAGTCTCCCGTCCGACCACGCGATCGAGGTCGTAATCTCCCCCCTTCACGAGGACATCCGGGATGAGAACATCGATGACCGCTGCGGGTGTGACCTCGTCGAACAGGCAGACGTAGTCAACGCATTCGAGGGAGCCGAGCATGAAGGCCCGATCGGATTCGCCGACGAGAGGGCGGTCATCACTCTTTCCGAGGCTACGGGTCGACGCATCGGTGTTCAGGCCGACGACCAGCACGTCGCCAAGCGCTCGAGCGGCAGCCAGATACGACGCGTGGCCACGGTGCATCAGGTCGAAAACTCCATTGGTGAATACGACAGCCTCGGAGCGCGGATGCCCCAGCCGTCGAATCAGCTCGTCTCGACAGATAATCTTGTCCGTGGCCGCGCGCAGGGTCACGACGCCTCCAGGCCCGCCAGAAGTCGATACCCGCGCGACACCAACTCTGCCGCGACGGTCGCACCCAGGCTCGCCGGCTCGTCAAGCGGTCCCGTACGGTCCGAGCGAACTAGCCGATCTCCCGTCGGACTGGGCGCGGCAGCCCAGAGCCGGATCCAGCGGCCGGATGGCTGTGCCAGGCAACCCAGAGTGTCGGTGCCGTGTTCTTCGACCGCGTCAAGCAGTGCAAGCTCGGTGCGGAGCGCAGTCCGGGTCGGCAGGTGATCAAGGGCAGTCGCCTCCGCAATCGGATGCCGGGCGATCAGGGCCAGTGCTCCCTGCCCCGGCTCAGGGAGCCACGCTTTGGGATCTAGTGCTTCCACCGCGGTGTCCAGCAGGCCGGCGTGACGCGCATCAAGCGCACTCATAATGAGCACATCCGGCACGCCGGCAACGAGGCCGTTGTCGCTATCGTCTCCGTTGCGCGTGCGGTCGGCGACCCTCCGCACCTCGGTCGGATCCAGGGTCAACGCGTTCAGATCGGGGCGATGGGCAGCCAGGAATGCCCCACGCCGAGCACCACAGAACCCCACGGTCGCTCCTGAGGGGAGGGCTGCGAGGGACGACGCTCGCCCTTGCAGCGCGACGACGACATCCCGTGTCTCCATTCTCGGCAACACCGCAACCGTGGTGAATCCGTCGAACGCGCTCCCGCGCATCGCCGAGATGCCGACAAGCGCCAGATCGATCTGGTGGTCTCGCAGCAAGGCGAAGGAATCGTCGCGCTCCAACTCACCAACGAAGTCGACGTCCACGCCCGCCTGATGAAGACGGTCGAGAACGTGTCCGCTGCGATCCGCGATGTCGGGGTGCGTAGCCAGCCTGGCTGTCACGTGGTCATGCCCCTTCCCGACCGCCCGAAACGGGCCGGCCGAGAGTGTCGATCAGAAGAGGTAGAACAGGAGGCAGGACGCCAACAACAGCGCGACCCACAACACCATGCTACCCGAAGGCCACGACCGAGCCAACGGGCCCACCTCCCCATGTAACCGATCGAGGGCGCCCAACACGGAGTGAACAAGTTCCATGACGGCCGAGCGGACATACGCGTCGATGCGACCAACAGTCCCACCCACCGTCGTGACAATCCACGGCCCGAGCTTTCGATACAGGACCTCGGCATCGATGTGCACGGCCCGCTTTTCATCCGGATAGACCCCGGTCTTGATGAGCATGATAAAGCCGAGCGCGCCGAAACAGAGCAGCTGAAGCTGTGTCAGGACATGACGGGTATCATACGGATGGTAGTCCATCTCGAACGGCAGAAGCGTGTAGAACGTGCCCGGGAAGACGCCAATCAAGACGCAGAGCACGGCCCCGACCGTCATCGCCACCAGCATGTTCTTCGGCGGTTCCTTGGTGCGGATCCCTGAATCGTGCGCGAAGAACGCAAAGAATGGAATTTTGATACCTGCGTGCTCGAGCACACCAGCGGACGCGAAGAGCATGAAGAGCCACACGATGTAGTGATGCTCTTCGATCGCGGCGACCATGATCATTGACTTGGTCACGAACGCGCTGAACATCGGGAAGGCGGAGATCGCCCCCGCACCGACGATACAGAGCGTCGCGGTCAGCGGCATGGTCTTGTAGAGACCGCCCAGGTCGGTGCCCTTGCTCCGGCCCGTCATCGTCAGAACCGCCCCCATGGACATAAAGAGCAGGCCTTTGAAGATCACGTCGGCAAAGGCGTGGGCGACGGCGCCGTTGACAGCCATGGCCGTCCCGATGCCGATGCCTGCGACCATGAACCCGATCTGGTTGATCATCGAGTAGCCGAGGACCCGGCGCAGATCGTTCTCCAACACCGCGAAGAAGATCGGGAAGAAGGTCATCGCCGTCCCAATCCAGATCAGCTCGTCGAGCCCGCCGAAGCTCCGAGCCAGGGCGTAGACCGCCACCTTGGTCGTGAACGCACTCAGGAAGACCGTCCCGGTCGGTGTGCTCTCCGGATACGCCTCGGTGATCCAGTTGTGCGCGAGCGGGAAGCCCGCCTTGATCCCGAACGCGATCAGGAGCAGCAGCGCCGGCAGGCCCGCCGCGGCCAGTCCTCCACCCTCGTCGCCGTGCAGTTCGCCTGCGACGTGACCGAACTCGATCGAACCAGTCTGGTGGGCCAGCATCAGCGCACCGGACAGCAGCAGTACACCCGACACGACGTGGATGATCAGGTAGCGGAAACCCGTCGCGTACGCCTTGTCGGAGCTCCGCGCCCAGATCAGGAAGACCGACGTGATCGCGAGGAGCTCCCAGAAGACAAAGAGGGTGATGAAGTCACCCGCAAAGACGGCACCCAGAGCGCTTCCGGCGTACAGCATCGCCGAGACATGCTGCAGCGTGGCTGTGGAATCGCCGATGACGTCGTCCTCGCCCACATCGCTAGCCACCGAACCGTCCGGGGTGCCATCACCCAGATGCAGTGCGTAGATGAAGCCGAGGAAGGCGGCGATGTGAAAGAGATAACCGAAGAGCAGGCTGAGCTTGTCTACCCTGTAAGGCTGCAGCGTGTAGCCGAGCAGTTCGAGCGTCAGGTAAACCCGCTCGACGGATTCCCCGATCGCTGACGGGGCCCCAACCTCGGCGCCAGCCGTCATGAAGAGGTTGACCAAGCCGATCAGAGGAACGGCCAGAACCACGCCCTTTCGGATTGTGCCCTTCGTGACAGCGACGACGATCGCCCCGATGAAGAAGAGGACGAACGGAGGCATGCTACCGAGCATCCGTCACCTCCCCGTCGTTGGTGCTGTGGTCAGACGCCGACCCGTGGTCGCCATCGTGGCCATGGGTTGATACGTGGCCGGGGTCCGCGGCCGGGTCGTACGCGCCACCGCCCTCGTAGTAGTCCTCCGAGCGGATGAGGAGCGTCCGCATCGGCCGCGCGAGCAGCACCAGAAACCAGAATGAAATGAATCCATAGAGCGGATACACGAAGAAGCGCACGCGGTCTTCGAGCGGATGTGGATGCGCGTTCTCTGTGCCCATCAGGACGAATTCCGCCAGGAAAAGCACCCCGCAGATCACGTAGAAGATCATGAAGAGCCGCTTCACAATATCGGGCTTGTCCATCCAGCCGACTGGCTCTTTCACCTCGTGATGCCCGTGACTCATTGAGCACCTCCCGCGACAACCATCTGCATCAGCTCGTAGAACAGGTCCGGCCAGAGGAAAAGGCCCATCGTTGCAGCAGCCGTGATACAGATGGCGATCAGCGACGGCGTCGGCGACTCGTGGATGCCGTCCTTGTGGTGCGCATCCTCCAGCGGTTTGAAGAAGAATGCCTTCACCGGCACCTCGAGCAGGTAGTACAGACCAAGCAGCGAGCTGAGCATCAGAACCGCGAGCAGGCCCAACTGGTCCGCTTCGAGGGTGCCCATACCAAGGAACCACTTCGACCAGGCGCCCCCCGCAGGTGGCAACCCGATGATCGAAAGTGATCCGATCAAGAAGGCCCCGAAAGTGATCGGCATGGTCCGGCCGAGCCCGTGCATGCGGCTGATCTTTTTCTCGTGCGCCGCGACCATGATGCCGCCGGCCGCGAAGAAGAGCGTGATCTTACCGAAGGCGTGCATGGCGATGTGCATGCCACCCCCGATGATCCCCATTTCGTTCGCCAGCATCGCGCCGAGCACGATGTAGGAGAGCTGACTGATGGTCGAGTAGGCCAGTCGTGCCTTCAGGTTGTCCTTCTGAAAGGCGACCAGCGACCCGAGGATGATCGTCGCCGCTGCTGCCCAGGCAAGCCATGTAGTGGTGGTCAGGGTCTGCAGCAGATCGATCCCGAAGACGTACACGGCGATCTTGAGCACCGTGAAGACACCAGCCTTCACCACGGCCACGGCATGAAGCAGCGCAGACACGGGTGTCGGCGCCACCATCGCGGCCGGTAGCCATCGGTGGAACGGCATGAGGGCTGCCTTCCCGACCCCGTAGACATACAAGACCAGGATTGCGCTCAGAACACCTGTGGAGGCCGTGCCGGCGAGAATCCCGCCTGTCCGGAAGTCGAGCGTGCCGGCCAGGACCCACGTCCAGATAATCGCGACGAGTTGCAAGCCGACCGAGGTCGTCAGCAGGATGCCGAGATAGATCCGACCCGACTTCTTCGCCTCCTCCGTCTGATGGTGCGTAACCAGCGGCACCGTGCAGAACGTCAGGAACTCGTAAAAAACAAAGAGCGTGAAGAGATTGCCGCTGAACGCCACACCCATCGCACCCGCGATCGCAATGGCGAAGAAGAAGAAGAACCGGGTCTGGTTCTCTTCCTGATGTCCGCGCATGTAGCCGATTGCGTAGAGCGATGTGATCGGCCAGAGGAAGCCGGCGACCAGCGCGAAAACCATGCCAAGCGGTTCGACCTCGAACGACAGCCAGACATCCGGAACGATCTGCACAATGTCGAGCCGTGGAGTCTCGCCCGCCCTGACCAGACGCAGCAGGGCCAGCACATGGGCGAACGTGACAACCCCCGTCACCAGCGTTGCCGCCTCGCGCGCGTTCTCATTTTTGCGCAGGAGGAGTACCAGGCCCGCGCCGACAACCGGCAGCAAAACGGTAAAGAGGACGATCATCCCCGGGTCGCCCATCACGGCATCACCCCCAGGAGTGTCTCGGCTGCACTGATCGCGACCTGGGACGTCGTACCGGCGTCGATCCCGAACCAGAAGCTCGCTGCGACGAGCGCCCACGTCGGAACGAGCAGGCTGAGCGGCGCCTCCTGGATCTCGTCCTCGTCCTCTCGCCGCTCAAAGTACGCGACCTCGATGACCTTCCAGATGTAGATCAACGCCATCAGCGACCCCACCATCACGATCGCAGCCACGAACCAGCTCCCCTGAGCCAACGCCGCCTGTACCAGGTACCACTTGCTGATGAACCCGACGGTCAGCGGGACACCGATCATGCTGAGTCCAGCACCGACGAAGGCCGCCATCGTCCAGGGCATCGCCTTGCCCAGCCCCTTCATGTCTTCGATCCGGACCGATCCAATCCGATACATGACGCAACCCATGGCCATGAAGAGTGCGCCCTTCATGAGGGCGTGGTTGAACAGATGGATGATGCCGGCCGCGACGCCGAGCACCGAGCCGAGACTGATACCGAGCACCATATAGCCGATCTGCGCGACCGAGGAGAACGCCAGCAGCCGCTTCACGTTGGTCTGATAGATCGCGACCAGGGACATGGCCAGGATCGCGACCAGCGCGAGTGGCATCAGCACCATGTCGAGCTGCATTCGGTCGAACGAGAACTGCTCGCCGAACACAGTGAAGAAGAACCGCATCAACAAGTACACCATCACTTTCGTCGACGTCGCCGCCATGTAACCGGTGACGGCAGAAGGTGCGTAGGTGTAGGCGTTGGGAAGCCAGAGGTGCAGCGGAAAGAGGGCGAGCTTGAGCGTCACTCCGACGGTCAGGAAGGTGAACGCCACCGCAATCGTCCGATCCCCTTCACCGGAGGCCCATACCTCCGGAATCCGCTGCGCCAGGTCCATCATGCCCAGCGTACCCGTCATGACGAAGAGGAGGCCGATCCCGATCACGATGAACGTCGCGCCCACCGACCCCATGATCAGGTACTGGAAGGCCGCGGTAAGGGCCCGACGATCGTGCCCAAGGGCGATCATCGAATACGCCGAGAGCGAGGAAATCTCGAGGAAGACGAAGACGTTGAACACGTCGCCCGTGATAGCGATGCCCAGCAGTCCACACACGTTCAGCAAGAAAGCCGCGTAGAAGAGCGCATGGCGATCTTCGGAGATTTCATCAGCGACGCTGACGCGCGCGTAGATCACCCCGACGGCGGCGATGCTCGTTACGATCACCGTCACGAAAGCACTCACCATATCGATCCGGTACTCGATCCCGATCGGTGCCGCCCAACCTCCAAGCGAATAGACAATGACCCCTTCGGTCATCACCCGCCGCAGGAGCTGGACCGCGGCACCGAAGGCGAACCACGAGCCACCCGCAGCGACGACCCATGCGGGGCCGGACCGATTGAGCAGCGCCGCGATCGGCGCCAGCAACATCGGGACGACGACGAGGAGCGCAGGAAGGTTCTGACTCACCTGGCGTTGTCCTTTCTGGCGATCTCGTCTTCTTCGATCGTTCCGTAGGCTTCGTTGATCCGCACCACGAGGCTCAATCCGAGCGCGAGCGTCGCCACGCCGACCACGATCGCCGTGAGCATCAGCACGTGCGGGATCGGGTTCGAGTACAGCACCTCGACCGCAGCGTGTCCCGCGTCGACCGCGACCTCACCACCGTGATCCCCAGACTCCATCAGGATCGGCGCGGTCCCTCCGGTAATCTTCCCAATCGAGACGTACATCATGATGACGGACGTCTGGAAAATGTTCAGGCCGATGAGCTTCTTCACGAGGTTGTCCCGGGAGATCAGCGTGTAGAAGCCGACCATCATCAGGACGATCACAGCCCAGTAGTTGAAGAGAGTGAAGGAGATCATGTGTCGATCCTCCTTCGGCCCGCGAAAGCGTAGAAGAGCGCGACCATGACCCCAAACACCGTCACCAGCACGCCGAGTTCGATGCCGATAATGCCGTAGTGCTGACCGTGCGTCGGGTCGTGCTCAGGATCGAACAGGTAGCTGTAGTTCAGGAACTCGCCGCCCCGGAACATCGAGAGGTAGCCGACACCGAGATAGATCACTACCCCCATCGCGCCACAGATGTAGGCAACCTTGGGCGGCATGACCTTGATCGCGTTACCTAGCCCGAAGACGAGCGCGTAAAGCACGAACGCCGCGGCGAAGATCACCCCGGCCTGAAAGCCCCCACCCGGCCCGTAGTCCCCATGGAACTGAACGTAGAGCGCGAAGATGAGAATGAACGGGCTCAGGATCTTGGTCCCGATCCGGAGGATTACGCGGTCATCCATCCGCGCCCCCTTCCGTGCGGGCTGGCCCGTCTTTGACCGTCTCGTCGGGCCCCGCGTCCCCCCCGAACTTCGCGACCATATCCTCACGCGTCGTCCCGGCCTTCACGGTGTGCCATTGCCCTGCATGAAAAATCCGTTTCGGCAGTGGCCCACGTGACAGCAGTAGCAGAACCCCCACCATGGCGGTGAAGATCACAGCCGTTTCACCCATGGTGTCGTAGCCCCGATAGGAGCCAAGCACCGAAGTCACAACGTTGGGGATGTGGCCGATCTCTTCCTCGGAGTCATGGATGTAGTGGGCCGCCACATGCTTGTGTGCCGGGTTATCCGCGCCACCGAACGGAGGAATCTCCGCCGTTCCATAGACGAGGATGCCACCCGTGACCAGGACCACGAAGAGCGGAAGAATCGGCTTGTGCGTCGGCGCCGATTCCTTGTAACCCACTAGCGCGAGTGTGCCGAGCATCAGCACCGTAGATATCCCCGCACCTACAGCCGCCTCTGTGAACGCCACATCGACCGCATCCATGACGACGAAGAGACCGGCCGACAAGAGGCTGTAGATTCCCGCCAGCATCACGGCGACGAAAAGATTCCGCGTCCGGATCACGGCGATCCCAGTGATGGCAAGCAGCACCAGGAGCACGACGTCGACGAGTTGAACCATGGTTTCGGTCATTCGTCACCGTCTCCCGGTGCCGTCCATGGGGCGACACCTCCAGCCAGACCGGCACGGGCCAGCGCGTGTGACGCGATGGGGCTCGTGAACAGCAGGAACACGTAGATGAGAACGAGGCGGAACAGAACAAACCACCAAGTGGACTCGCCATGCAGGATGCCCTGAACGGTCTGCAGAACCATGCCGAGGATGAGGAAGCCCGCCCCCATCGTGTCGGTCATACCAGCCGCGTGCAGCCGCGTGTAGATGTCGGGCAGGCGAAGCACCCCCAGGGTCCCCACAAGCATGAAGAACAGGCCAGCCACGATCGAAATCCAGCTCAGTGCATCGAGTGCCATGTCCATCACTCGGCCTCCCGATGCACGCGACGAGTCAATCCGAGATCTCCGAACTCGAAGAACTTCAGGACGGCGATCGTGCCAATGAAGTTGATCAGCGCATATACGAGCGCCAGGTCGAGGAACTCAGGCCGTTCTGTCAGGAAGCCCAGCGCGGCGATCAGCAGCACCGTCTTCGTCCCGAACGTGTTCACTGCGAGCACACGGTCATAGACTGTAGGGCCGAGTAGCGCTCGAACGAGCGCCATCGACATCGCGACGAGAATGCCCAAGGTGGTGGCAACAAACATCGGGTCAGCCCCCCTCTACCCGGGAGCAGCGCATGTCCATCGCCTGCTCTTCATCCGTTTCGAGGTCAGCAGCCCGAAGCGCATGGATCTCGAACTCGTTGCCATTCACGCCAGTCGTGATCGTCCCGGGCGTCAGGGTGATCGAGTTCGCATAGATGGCCCGTCCGAGATCCGTCTTCTGGGAGCCGTGGAAGAGCACCATGCGTGGACTGATCTTTAGCGTCGGGCTCAGAATGACCCTCGCCACCTCGATGTTTGCCACCAGGACCTCTTTCAGGAGCCACGGGAGGTACATCATCATCCGCAGCGCTGACTGCAGTGGCACGCCCTCTTCGTCGATTAAATCCATCCGATGGGACAGATACACGACCAGCACGCACGATCCTACTCCGAAACCGAGAAGCATGGGCGTGTAGTGGCCGGACAGTGCCAGCCAGAAAGCAAAGAGTGTCGCGCCCAGTCCGAATGCTCGGAGCAACCTGACTCCTAACCGTGATTTCGTTGAAAAGGCGGAGGGCGGCGGGGCCTTCCGGGAAAAGACGGGGCGAAACTACCAGTTGGACTGAGCCCCGTCCACTATCTCCTGAACGAGAAGCTCGATCGCCCGCAGGCGCCCCCCATCCTCCGGCGATCCTTCTGGGAATTCGCCCCGCGCCGTCACGCTGCTTGACTCCCATAGAATCACATTTTCGACCAGGTCGACGATCTCCACGCGAACGGAAATGTTCACCTGGCGCTGGAGAACCGTCGCCGCCTGGCCGGGCTGGCCGGCGCGGTAGTTGGGCGCCACTACGTCATACTGAGTGATGGAGCCCCGAACGATCGCATCCGCGATGTCTGCGCCAGCGGTGCGGATTCCCAGCGCACCCGGGAGACGCTGGAGGAGCTGATCGTACAGCTCGCCGGTGAGTTCGAAGCGTGTGGTTTCGTTGTCGAACGGTTCGATCGCGATCGACTGCACGTGGGGCGGTGGAAATGAACCGGCTACGAACGAGTAGTTGCAGCCAGAGGGAATCACAGTCACCGCGACCGCAAAGACCCGAAGTCCGAGTCGAACCCGACGCACTCGCGACCTGCGGTCGCCTGTCATGATGCTCATCCCTGAATCTACTGCGCCCGAGGGTCCCAGATGGAGGGGTCGAACGACTGGGCGGAGATCACAGCAGTTCGCGTGATCTTGAGTTCGCGGAAATCGACGAGATTGCGGTACGTCGCCTCAGCCGGATACATGCCATCATCAGCAGCCGTCAGGCGCACCCACTGAACGACGGACGAACCCTCGAGCATCTCCAAGGCTTGGACCCGATCGTTGGCGACTTCGTAGTGAAGCGCCAGGTCGTCGGGTCCTGCATAGCGAAAGCGGCGGGCACCTCCCTCGAGCTTTTCTCCTCCGGCGAGTCGGGCCGAAGCAAGCGGTCTGAACACCCCCAGCGTGGCCCACATCAGCTCGACAGGCGGAAGTACATCATCCGGAGCTCCGTATGGCAGCCTGAGTTCATCCTCCACCAGGGCCGCGGATACCACGCCCTCACCATTGTCGAGGAACAGGTCGAGCCGGGCCCGGAACGGTGGCTCTACCCGAGCGATGCCGATGCCGTCAACGCGGGACCCGGCCTCGTTAAGCTCCCAGCGGAACTCGATCCGGGCCGTTTCGGTCAGCCGGGTCGCCTCTCCAACAGACTGTGCTGCACGGTCCGGCGCCGGGATGGGACCGATGGCCACGGGTCGATTCGAGCCACACGCAGTCGTCATGAGGGTCAGCAGCGTGACGCCGCTCGTCACGATTCGGCGGGAACGGCAACGTCGCTTGGTTGTCATGACGGCCTTACCCCTTTGAGGGGCTGACGGTTCGCGTTCACTTTCTCCCGTGTCTACGCTGAAACCCGTTTTCGTTGCCTCGGACGTGCACTACGGCGCCGCCCCTCCGGCCCACCAAGAGGCGTTTCTTGACTGGCTCGACCATGCCGCGTCGGAGGCGTCGTCGATCCTGATCAACGGCGACCTGTTCGACTTCTGGTTCGAATACCGGTGGGGCACCACACGAGGGTATGAGACAGTCCTTGCTCAGCTCAGAGATATCGTCGACGCCGGAATCCCTACCACCCTCATGGGCGGCAATCACGATTGGTGGGGTGGTCGCTACCTGAAGGAAGAGATCGGGCTTGAATTCCTCGACGAACCGACCACACGCCCGCTCGCCGGACTCAACACTCACATTGCTCACGGCGACGGACTCGGCGCCGGAGACTATGGATATCTGGTACTCAAGAGCATCCTTCGATCGCCATTCACGAAGTTCGCCTTCGGCCTGCTTCCGGTGGACGTCGGGGATCAGATCGCCGGCGGTGTCTCCAAAACTGAGAATCGCTGGGATCAGTGGGGGTCTCGTCAGAGGGCACGATCGGACGCCCTAGAGGCGTGGGCGCTCGACCGGATGGCAGAACACAGGGAACTCGACCTGATCCTCCTGGGTCACACGCATTTACCTCTCGTGCGCGAGCCCGAGCCAGGGCGCTGGTACGTGAATACAGGAGACTGGGTGTTTCATCAGAGTTACGTGGTCCTGCAGGCCGGTTCACCTCCGCAGCTCCTCGACTGGAGAGATCGTTGAAGCTGGCAGAGCGAGGCCAGAGATCGCCTGGCTCCGAGAGGCCCCTCATCGTAATGATCGTCGGGGTGGGCGGCGTACCGGCCTCATTTCTAGCGCTCGCTGCCCTGGCGGCCCTTCTCTTCTCCGCCTCACCACTGCGTGCCCAGGTCGTTCAGCCACCGGCAACTGCAGACACCGACGTCGTTCTCCCACCCATCGACGTGTCACCGGGGGGGGTATTTCTGCGAGCAGCGCTCGTCCCCGGGTGGGGCCACGTCGCGATTGGTTCCTACACCCGGGGAGCCTTCTACTTCTCGGCACAGACCGCGACGGTCTACACGCTGCTCCGCGCTCGCACGCGTATCGGGACAGCCCAGGACCGTGTGCGCCTCACAAAACAGGTGGTCCTAGCCGAACTCGCGTCGGCCGGGGTTACCGATCCTGAGGCTATCCAGCAGGCCTTAAACGGCGATGAACGGTTGAACGGAGTGCGGGGGCTTCTCGAGGCGAGGCAGGAGCAGCAGGAGGACCTCGTGGCTCTGGGCATCTTCCTGGTGCTGCTCAGCGCAGCCGATGCCTACGTGTCGGCGCATCTCGCGCGGTTTCCGGACCCCCTGGATCTGGAGACCAACGTGTCTTCCGAGGGCGCGGTGGAGCTCGGCTTCCGAGTGGCGCTGCCGAACTAGTCGGACCGCTGGCGGGAACGTGTGGGAATCGAACCCACCCACCCGGGTTCTAGCCGGGCTGCACGGTTTTGAAGACCGTCGAGGACACCAGTCCCCCTCCGCTCCCCCGGATCAGCGCGCTCGAGGCGAACCGGATTCTAGCGGAGTCACGAGACACCGTCGAGTCGTTGACGACCTGGCTCATGCGCCTGGCATGCGCAGGAGCAGATGGTCAGTCCATTGAAGAACCCACCCTGATGAAAGAGCCCACTCTGAACATGCACTACATCACACATATCGTTTCTATGTAACGGTATACATTTTCAACTTCGCGTAGATTCGAGATCGTGAAATCGTAGAATAAAGTCGGCGGCGGATCACGCAAAAGGGCACAGCCATAGATTTTTCAGAGCAGGTCGTACTTCACCGTCCGAATCAGGACCTAGGGTCTTAGGTTCCCACGTCCCCATCATCGGACCAGCGTCGGGCGATCTCATCGAAGCTCTGGACGAGTTCGGCGCGAAGCTCTCCAAGCCGATCGTGAGCATCTGGTCGTCGGCGCACACGCAGAAAGACTCTGACGTCTTCGCGAACGGCCGCCTGCCGCGCACGCCACGTGATCGCCGCAAAGCCGAGGATCGGGGCTCCAATGGCGACGACCCATGACCCGGTCATCCCCATCGTCAGCAACAATGTGACCCACACCATGCCGAGCCAAGACGGGAAGGTAAAGAACCCGACCCCTAACTTGTACGTTGCCAATTGGTCATGCTTGGGCTGTACGCGTCTCGCCACAAATCGAGTCAGCAGATAGGGAGGCGCCCAGAAGAACGCTCCGACAACCGCAGCCGGCAAAACGAGGATCAGCATGAGCAGCTGGCCGGCCGCGTATCTGGCTACGGCGCCCGGTCGATATCGGCGAGGGACATCACCCTCACGGACGCCCAGTGCCGTAACCATGCGCTGGTATCGTCGAACTCCGGCGCGAAGCTCCTGCGCACGCTCGGCATCTTCCGCTCGAAGCCGAGCATAGGCCCGGGCGAACGCTCTCATGCGCGGGAGGCGCTCGGATAGCTTCTGACGCTCTCGCGGTCGGGCCTCACCCCTCTCGCGAACCCAGATCCGCTCGGCCAGATCGACCAACTCGCGATCCTCGCTCATTTCGACCTGAAGCGTCACCTCCAGCAGAGCCTGCCGGATGTCGTCCGTCAGGCTTCGGGCGGTAGCTCGTTCGTCCTGCTCGTATTGCTCACGATAGGAGGCGACCTCGATGGGCTCGCCGTAGGCCGCCACGGCACGCCCTCGGAAGAAAGGCTTCTGCTCATACGTGAGGCCGACCGGCTGCACCTTCACCCCAAGCGTCCACCCCGCCCGATCCTCCGTCATGAGCGCAATCCTGGCGGCCCCAGTGCGCAGTTCAGACATACTCGGTTCGGAGTGACTCCGACCCTCCGGGTAGATCTGGACAGCTTCGCCGCCCGTAAGTGCCTCAATCGCAGCACCGAAGGTACGGGCATTCATGTGCATCTGGTCCGGATAATCCTGCTTCCGATAGACCGGCAGCCCCCCAAGTCCTCTCAGTACCGTCCCGACCACAGCCTTATCGAAGAGCGGTGCCTTCGCCAGAGGTCGTGCGTGCCGCCCTCCTGTATGGAAGACGAGGAGCGGGTCCATCAGCGAGTTCGGGTGATTCGCCGTTACGAGAACGGGCCCCGGTGCGAGACCCGGACCCGTCCGTTCTACGTGATAGAACACCGCTACCGCCCACCCCACCAGTCTCCTAATCAATGTGGGTAGCATGCGGCTCCTTCTTTCAACTTCAGGTGATCAAACGCTCCGCGTCGATCGGCTCCAGTCCTAGCTCACGCAGCAGTTCGTTCAGCCTCGCCAGGTCCTGCTGAATGACCAGATCCATCTGGTCCAGCTCACCGTCCAACTCCGTCGACAGCGTCTCGTAGACCTGGTACGACTGGTCTGTTGGCCGGTTTTCGGCGCCTTCTACGAGGTTTTGCAGGGCAGCGATCTTGTTGTTCAGCTTGATGGGGTAGTTGAGCGGATCCTGGTTCGACTGGTTTTGAACCTGGTAGACCTCGCCCTCCACCTCGCCCAGGCGATCGCGGACGGTGCCGCCGAGCTGAGCTAGTTCGGCATTGTCGTTCTGCTCGATCCGATCCTCGATCTGCGCCTTGATGGAGCGCATGCGGAGCACGGCCTCGTTGGCATCCGTCACCCGATCACGGATCTGGATCGCAAAGTCGAAGCGCTCCTGTAGGTCATCCACCGTAACCCCACCGGCCACCGCCCTCGGGTTCATCCGGATCTCGAAGTCCTGTGTCATGTCCTCACCATCGACGGTGAGCCGGACCTGGTAGTTACCCGGCAGCACTGCAGGCCCCTGGTTTCCAGCAGCCCAGAAGATCCGACCTTCGAAATCCGTCCATCCCTCGATGCGCATATTCCAACGGAATCGATTAGAGCCGGAGGTCAGACCAGGAGCCTGATTACCACCACCCCCGAACGGGTTGAAGCCCTGCTCCTCGTCGTCCTCTTCCTCGTCTTCCGCGGCTGATGCCTCGTAGCTCGCCAACACGTCGCCAGAGCCGTCCATGAATTCCAGCATCACATGGTCGGCATCCTCCGCGAGGATGTAGTCGATGCTGACCGCGTTGTCGAAGCGGCGGACTGGATCTTTCGGATCGAAGAGCCAGAAGTCTGCACTGGCGACCGCATCGGTCATCTGACGAAGCGGCCCGATGCTGCGCATGACCCAGAAACCGCGGCCGTGCGTCCCGATCACCAGGTCGTGGTCTTCAACGACCAGATCCGAGACCTGAGTCACCGGAAGATTCATTGTCAGAGGCTGCCAGGAGACTCCGTCGTTCCAGGAGACGTAGACCGTCCGTTCGGATGCCGCATACAGCAGGCCCGGACGGGCAGGATCCTCTCTCACGGCGCGGATGAAGTCGTCTGCCGGGATACCAGCGACGATCTTTGTCCATGTCTCGCCGTAGTCCTGAGTCTTCCAGATATACGGGCTGCGATCGTTGTCGACGAGGTACCGGATCCCCGAGACGTACGCCTTGCCCGGCGTATTCGGTGATGCCTCAACGGTATTGATCCGGATAAAGTCCGGTGCATCACCAGGGGTGACGTTTTCCCACACAGGGGAAGCCGCACGGGCATCACGCGTCACATGTACATAGCCATCGTCCGACCCCGACCAGATCACGTTCGGGTCGTGGGGTGACGGGGCAATCGCGAACACTGTCGCGAAGGTCTCCACACCGGTCTGGTCCAGGGTGATCGGACCGCCGGACGGTCCCACGGTCACGGGCTCGTTCCTCGTCAGGTCCGGAGAGATCTGTGTCCAGCTCTGACCTTCCGTCGTGGTCTTCCAGATCTTCTGCGTACCCGTGTAGAGAATGTCAGGATCGTGCTTGTCGAAGACGATCGGAAAGGTCCACTGGACCCGTTCCCGAAGGTCCTCGGCCGACTGACCCATTGGATTCTCGGGCCAGACGTTGATCGCCCGTCCGAAGCCGGTGTTGTGGTCATAACGCGACAAAGAGCCGCCGTAGCAGCCCGCATAAAAGATGTCGAGTTCCACCGGGTGCGGCGCGATGTAGCCACTCTCACAGCCACCGACTGCATAGTAGTAGTTGCTGCCACCACCAAAGCCCCCAGCCGCGGACAGGTGACCCCATCCGCCGGAGGGCGTGCACGCGGTCGAGTTGTCTTGCTGAGCGCCACAGATGTGGTAGGGCTCATGGTTCNNGTGGTGACACGGTAGAACTGAGCCGTGGAGTATTCCTGATCAGTCCACGTCTCCCCACCGTTGAAGGAAACGTTCCCACCCCCATCATTAGTGTTGATCATCCGATCGGGGTCCGTCGGGGCGATCCACAGATCGTGGTTGTCCCCATGCGGCACGCGGATCTGCTGTGGGAAGGTCACGCCGCCGTCCGTTGACCGGTAAAAGCCTGTGTTCAGGGCGTAGACGACGTCCTCATCCTGCGGGTCCGCGTAGATCCGTGTGTAGTAGAACGCGCGCTGCCGCAGCTTTCGCTCGTCATTCACATACTCGAACGTGTTACCTCCATCATCCGAGCGATAGACACCACCTGCGTCCCGGTGCTCCACGATGACCCAGACGCGATCGGAATTCGCACCAGATACCGCCACGCCGATCTTTCCGATCGGGTCGGCGGCATCGAAGCCCAGGTTGGCCGTGATGTCCGTCCACGTCTCGCCCCCATCCGTCGACTTCCACACACCGGAGTCGAAGCCACCGGAGCTCATACCCCAGCTCTTCCGCCAGGCCTCCCAGATCGACGCATACAACACGTCGGGGTCGTTCGGGTCCACCACGAGATCGGTCGCACCGGCCTTGTCGCTCTTGAAGAGGGTCCGCTCCCAGTTCTCTCCACCGTCAGTCGTCTTGAAGACTCCTCGTTCCGGATTCTCTGCGGAGTGCTGGCCGAAGGCGGCCACCCAAGCCACGTCACAGTTGTCAGGGTGAATCCGGATGCGAGCGATATTCTGACTCTCGACCAGGCCCAGGTGCTCCCAAGTCTGTCCAGCGTCGACCGATTTGTAGACGCCATCACCCTGCATCACGTTACCGCGCAGCTGGGTTTCTCCGGTGCCAATATAGACGACGTCAGGATCGGTTTCACACACGGCAACAGCCCCCACCGAAGAAGACGTAATCTGTCCGTCGGTAACTGGGGCCCAGTTCGAGCCACCGTCCGTAGTCTTCCAGAGCCCACCACCCACCGCACCGAAATAGTACTCTAGTGGCCGCGCGTCGGTGCCCGCTCCTGCAGTCGAGCGGCCCCCGCGGGGAATGCCGGCGTTGGCCCAGGACAGCATCTCGAAGAGGCCTTCGTCGAACTGCTGGCCCGAAACGGGCTGAGGCATCGAGAGGGCGAAGGTTCCCAGCGTAAGGGCGCTGGATACAAAGATGCGCAACTGATTTCGCATGAGAGTCACGGTTGGGATGTAGGTAAACTGCATGGTCCGACGCATAACAAGATGCGCTCATCGACCGCGGGGTGTCACCGGGACCTGGGCTCTCGAGCCCTAGCTCCTGGCAGGGCGCCTCAACCCTCGGCTAATTCCCGAAGAGGCCGATGATCGCCGAAATAATCGATGGTGACATCACAACGGACGGGGTGGGCCCGGAACCGGGCCCTGAGTCATCACCGCCACTGCCATCGTTGCCGGCGTTGAATGCTGAGACCGCGGCAAGCACGGCACCAATTGAGATCACAGTGCTCAGCAGGATACTTCTCTGCGGCGAGAAGGCCCGCACCTCGATGAGTGTGGGCTGGTCCATACCAACCCTGAGGGTGTCATACTGAATGACCTCTCGGTACGCGCCATACTCCTGCCTGTTTTGAGTAGCGAGCGTCAGGGTGTCATCAACTGCGACCACTTGTCCTTCGACGGTAGCTGTCGCGGGAGCCTGGTTCACGTCTCGAAGAGCATTCGCGATGGGCACGTGAACCCGAATCGTGGACCCGATCGCCGGACTCTGTACCGGCGTGAACGTATAGCAGCCCGAAACAAGAAGACCCATGAGCGCTGCGAGGCCCACACGTTGCACGCGCATCAAATTATCACCTCGATATCATCCGTAAACAGGCTGTTGAACTGGTACAAGAAACGCCACGGCAGGTCCGGGAAGAGATCTCCTCTACCATCAAATAAGGAGCGGCCATCCACGTCGATCTCCACATCCACCGAGAGGGTGTCCAGCGGTGACACCTCACCCTGAATGAAGAGACGCCGATCGATGCGCACGTCGATCACGGTATCGATCGGAAGTGTATGCAACACCGTATCGGATTCGAACACCTCGACACGGGTCGTGCCCGCCTCGTCCACGCCAGCCACGAATGCCTTGGAATAGATCACCTGGACCATTGCACCAGATGGACCGTCCATCGCGAAGGAAATGAACTGAGGGGTCTGATCCTCGAACACCTCGCAGGCCGCTAACACAGTTGAAACGAGGAGGAGGACACCGAAGAAAGTCTTAAATGGCTTCATGCTGCGGAATGTAACGACTTAGCTAAAACGCAAAAGAAGGCGGAGCGCACCCGTACCGTGTACGGATGCGCCCGCCTTCTCTTACAGCGTAACCCTACCGCTGCTTCCAGCTAAAGACGATCAGCAGTTGGCTTCACCAATCGTCGTGTTCGCGCGGCACTCCACGATCGTAATCGGGAGCATCGTACCCGGCGCCGTAAGAGCCGCCGACTGAGGATCCCACTTAGCCAACGTGATGCCCCAGCGGTACATGTCCTGCAGCCGCAGCCCCATGAACAGGGTGTTTACGCGGCGGTGGTGCGTGAGCGCCTCCACCTCGTTTCCGGCGGCATACGTGTAATCATGCGCGGCATCCGCATTGTCCAAATCGCGGATCGCGTTGATCTGGGCTTCGAAGTCACCCGTGTTGCCACCGGCCAGCGCATCCTCAGCCACGATCAGCCGCATCAAACGCTCGGTCGCGATCGAGATCGGACCGTACGTGCCAGTGCCCCACTGAGTGAGGGCGGCGCTAACCGCCAGATCCGAACCACCGGTGAACGGATCCCCCAGAGTCACGACACCGGTACGACCCGAAGCTCCGGGCCCGGTGTTCTCCACCAGTGACTCATCCCACTGGTTCTCACCTCGGCTGTTGACGTTCGAACCCATGGGGTTCGACGTCGAAGCCGCAGAAAAGGTGAGGTTGTACTTCCAGTCGGAACCACCCACAGAAGCGAGCACCGTCTCCGCGTCGGTACGGGCTGCAGCCATCGCAATCGCCGTGCCCACGGTAGCAGAGGGGTTAAGAACATCCCAAATGACCCGGGACATCTTCGCCCGCGCACGGATCGCCGTGGCGGTCGTGGCCAAGTCTGTCTCACCGAGCGTGGAGAACCCGGAGACCGCCGCATCCAGCTCGGCAATAGCCTGGTCCAAAATGCCCGACATACCTGCAGGACCAACCGGTGCTCCGTCCTCTTGCTTATCCGAGAACGTCATGTCGTCCTGTGTTTCTCCAACCACCATCAGCACCATGCCACGGAACATCTTGGCACGAGCCAAATCACGGGCGAAATCTGCATCACCCGGGTTGTTCGCGACGTGGCCCTCGAGAATCGTTACCGCGTTGCGAGCCATCCAGACGGCCTGGCCAAAGCCAGGAAACGCGCCATCGGTGAACTCATTGTAGGGATCGTCGATGAAACCCTGGTCGAGCTGACCCCAGGCATCACGCGAACCGGTCCAGTAAAGCTCATCACTCACGACGGCGGGACCTTCCCACACATCGGCAATCGCCCCACTGGCGAGTCGAAGTGAGCCATTGGCCACACCGTTAGCGGCGGCCTCTCGCTGAATGTCCTCCTCAACCAGGCTGTTCGGGTTATCCACGTCGAGCAGGTCGCAGCCCGTCAACGTGAACACTGCCGCAACCGCCAGGATGGGAGCTTTGATCTTCTTAATCATTTCAGAATCTCCCTTAGAAGGTTACACGCGTCGAAAGCGTGAAGCGACGCGGAATGGGGAGCGCCCAGCCTTCGGTCGCCTGCAAGAAGTTGCAGCTCAACCCGCCGTTACAGCGGCCGATGACGTTGGTCTCTGGGTCCATCCCAGTGTAATCGCTGCCGGGCAGCCACAACATCAGGTTGCGCGCGCCCAGGTTGATCGTGGCAGTCGACAGACCCCAACCATCAACTAGATCCGACGGAACCCGGTACGTGAGCGAAAGCTCTCTGAACCGCACCATGTTGGTGTCGAAGATCCCGTTGAGGCCGGACATCGGGGACAAGCCCTCGACCTCACGAGCCCACGCGATGGCGGCATCGAGACGATCACCAGGCGCAGAAGTCGGGCTCTGCATGATCGCGCCCAATTCTGCCGCACGAGGCGTGTTGCGGCCGATCACGGCGTTGGCCTTGCGGAACATCCCGGACAGGTCCTGGTTCTGGCCACCCCATTTGTAATCGAACAGGGCTGCGATCTCGAAGTTGCTCGCGAACGACAGGTTGAAACCAGTGGAACCAGCGAAATCCGGGGTCGGCTTGCCGAGCAGCGTGCCCAGCAGACCAGATCCACAGTTGTTCGAAGCGAGCGAGCCGTCCGCCGCATCGAAGCCCGGGTTGGGCACACTCGCGCCCGTCGAGTTACCGATCGCCAACGGCTTAAAGGTGCTCGGCTTAATCGGGACATCGAACGAACCCGTCGCGAGCGCTGCCTCACGTGTGAAGGCCGTGCATGAACCGTCGAGGTTCAAAGGCACGTCGACGTCCGCAATCTGGGCGCCGAAGAATGATCCCGGAGCGTACCCCTCGAGGAGGTAGTTCCGATAGCGCGGGTAAGAACCACCCGTCTTGAGTGGCGGTGCGCCACCCAGGCTGGTGATGTTCTCGCTCAGGTACGCCGTGTTGGCGAACACGTTGAGTGAGAGGCCCTCACGCTGAAGAACCGTACCGCGGATGCTGGCCTCGAAACCTTTACCAGCAAGCTCACCAATGTTGACAAGCTGCTGCTGGGTGAAACCACCCGTCGGGGAGAACTGACGGGACACCATCGCGTCCTGTACGGTCCGATCCCAGTACGTGACGTCCACAGACCAACGATCGTTGAACAGACCGAGCTCAGCTCCGACCTCCCACTCCGTGGAAACCTCGGGCCGAAGCGCGTTGTTCCCGAGGTTGGCGGGCGAGACGCCCGGGCCTTCCTCGGATGGGGCCGGCTGATACGTCGTGAACTTCGCGAACGCATCAGGCTGCAGGCCGGACTTCCCGAGGGCCGCCCGGATGCGGAAGGTGGAGAACGTGTCATTCTGCCAACCGAGGCCCTGCGAGGGCACGATGGAAGCAGATGCTTTCGGATAGAAAGCAGTTGCGAAGTCCTCACCGAACGCCGAGTTGGCGTCCCAACGACCACCCACTGTCAGGAAAATCCAGTCGTTGATACCAACCTGGTCCTGCAGGTATCCACCGAGCTGGGTAACTCGCGTCCACGACTCGCTCGCACTCTGATTGGCAAGTGCGGAGAGTGTCTCAAGCCCTGGGCCGGGGAAGGTGTTACCACCACCACCAGCGCTCTGGCGCTGACGGAGGAAACCCTGACCACCGAAGAGAAGGGTGTTCTCGAAGTTGTCGCCGAACGTCGTGATGTGAGAACCCTTCAAATCCGCCGTGATCTCGCGGCTGCGATCCTCGCGGACCGTACGGTCCCCGTCGCGGTTCGCATTCGTGAAGTTGTCGACCGCGTGACCGTACGGACGGCCGAAGACGCGGTCATCCGACGTGAAGTCGAGGCCAAACGTTCCGTCGAGGCGGAACGACTCCGTCGGCGTGAAGCCGATGGTCGTGCTACCTGCGAAGTGCGACGAGGCTGCCTGGTTGAACTGGTAGGCAAACTCACGCGTGGTTCCGAACGCTGGGGCACCGTAGTAGTTGCCGCCATCCATCGCCGTGGCACGGCGAGGCTGAGACATCAACATCGAGCTGAAAAAGCCATAGATGTTGTTGCCGTTGTCCGGCGTACTCTGTTCCATGTCCGAGTACAGCGTGCTGACGCCGATGCGGACCTTGGAGGTCGGAATGATCGTGAAGTTGGACGTGAACCCAACGCGACGGTTGGTGTCTTCCGAGAAATCGATACCATCGGTCTCGGGGAACACATCCGTCGTGATGACACCGTTTTCGTCCGTGTAGCGTCCAGACACGAAGTACTGGAATGACTCGGAACCACCGGAGACTGAGGCAGAGTAAATCTGGCCAAAGCCCGGACCAAGCACGTCGGTCACAAGGTCGTTCTCGAAGTTTTCGAAGTCACCCGGCGTCACGCCGAAGCGATTCTGCATCCGCGAGCGGTACTCGTTCATCTTCGTGACGTCTGCCGCGCTTGCGCAGCCGGCCGAACTGCAGTCACGACCGATGTAGTCGGCCACCGGCAGAATACGGTTGGTCGGTACACGGATCCCGGTCCAGTCCGCCTGAGCGGTGAACTGAGGAGCACCCGCGCGCCCACGCTTCGTGAAGATCTGGATCACGCCGTTGGATGCCTCGGTGCCATACAGCGTAGCTGCAGCAGCACCCTTGAGGATCTCGACGCGATCGATCGACTCGGGTGGGATATCATCGAGGCGGCTCGGGTTACCCGTACCGGACAGCGAAACCGCTGAACGGTCGACCCGAATCCCATCGACGTAGATGATCGGCTCGTTAAGCTGCGAGAGCGACGACGAACCACGAATACGAATCGCGGCGCCCTCTCCGGTCGAGCCGGAGGAAGGAAGCGCAACGACGCCAGGCTCGCGACCCGCAATCATCTGAGAGAAGTCAGCGATCGGCGCGTTCTCAAGAGAGGCTGCGTCGAGCGTCGCGATCGTGTTACCGAGCTTACGCTTCTCGGTAGCAATACCAGCTCCCGTCACCACGACCTCGTCGAGAGTGATGGCGGTCTGTTGCAGCCCGAAGTCCTGGACCACGGACTGCCCGGCCCCGACCGTGACGGTCGCGGTTCCGGAGCGGTAACCGACGATCTCGGCGATGAGGGTAGCCTCACCCGCCGGAACGTTCAGCAGAAGAAAGCGACCCGCGGCGTTCGTCAGGGCACCGATACCGGTGCCTCCGAGGTAAACCTGGACCGCCTCAAGGGGACGCTGTGAAGCAGCATCCCGAACTGTACCCACCAACGTCCCAGTTGCCTGAGCCGCGACAGGGGCAGGTGCCCATCCGATCATTGCGGCCAGAGCCAGAACCAGGCCTCCCCGCAGCAAACCGGACGTGAGACGTGCAGACGTCGTAAACGTCATGTCCGTCCTCCCAGTGTTGAGTTGGACAAATAGAAATTCCTAAAACGAACCTCACCGAAGCCAGACCGCGCTCCGAAAGCGGCGCACCATACAATGCGCCAAGCCCTTCGCACGCAAGCACTTACGCGCCAGCGTGATCGAAGGGATTCTGCGTCCCGACAACCCACGAGATATCACTCTCGCTCGTGGAGACCACCGGGATAGAAGCGAAAGGTATCGGCCCCCTTTGGGGGGCGCAACAACCCGCATACCTACAGGGCTGAGGCCCTTCAGCCGACCCGCGCGACGCACTCGATTTCGACATCGCAGAATTTCGGTAACGCACCTACCTGTACCGCGGCCCGAGCCGGTCGATGATCCCCAAAGTGACGCGCGTACACCTCGTTCATTTCCGCGAACGTGTTCATGTCGGAAAGGAAGACGGATGTCTTCACCACTAGATCCATGCGGGAACCAGCCGCCTCGAGCACAGAACGGAGGTTAGTCAGCACGAGTTCCGTCTGCTCGTCCACACTTCCCGTGTTCATCTCTCCCGTCTTCGGGTCGAGCGGGATCTGGCCGGAACAGAACACCCAACCGTCGGTCACGATCGCTTGTGAATACGGTCCGATCGCTGAAGGTGCGTGTTCGGTGTGGATAGATGTGAGTTCGCTCATCAGGTACTCCATTGTGTTGGGTGAGCTTTGATATGATCGAGGATTTCTTCTGCGGTCACAGTGGCGACCCCAGCCTTTCCCACTTCGACTGCAGCTGCGTGGTTCGCAATCACCGCTGCCTCCATCGGGTTTCCTCCGGCGGCGAGCACCGTAGCCACCAGCGCGGTCACGGTATCCCCCGCACCTGACACGTCATAGACCGAACGGGCTACTGTCGGCACCCGGATGTGCCCGGCACCCTTTGCGTGCAGTGCCATGCCTCGCTCACCGAGGGTGAGCAACAAGTGGTCGCAGTGCAGCCGCTCCCAAGTATCCGCCATCCATCTCGCGTCATCTGGATCAACGAAAGAACCGAGCGCGTCCCCGAGTTCCTTTGCATTAGGCTTGAAGACAGACGCACCCGAGAACTCGAAGAAGTTGCGTCGTTTCGGGTCCACCACACTCGGAACGGCATGCTCCCGGGCGGCATCCAAGGCGGCCCGAATGACGGCGGGGGTCAGTACTCCCTTGTTATAGTCCTCCAGGACGACCGTATCCGCGATAGTCGTCGCAGTCTGCACGGCCTCGGCCAGCCGCGCTCCGACGTCGGCCGACACGTCGGCGTCCCCCTCACGGTCGAAACGGACAATCTGCTGATGGCGAGCCATCACTCGGGTTTTCACCGTGGTGGGTCTGTCATCGGTCAGGATCACGCCCGAAACGTCGATCCCTCGGGCATCGAAGGCGTCGCGAAGAGCCCGTCCATCGGCGTCATCCCCAACACACCCCACCACCGAGCACGCTGCGCCCAACGCGGCGATGTTCGCGGCGACATTCCCGGCTCCACCGATCGCGGCCCGTTCCTCCTCGACGCGGACAACCGGCACGGGCGCCTCGGGTGATACACGTTCCACCACCCCGGAGATGTATCGATCGACCATCAGATCGCCGATGACAACCGCGCGAACCGATCGCACGGACGTCAGAAGCTCTTCTGCCCGACGGTGCGTCAGGGCTGCCACGGCCCCCTGCCTCTACCCTCGAGCGAAAGCAGCGAATGTGCTCCACCGTCGATCGTCAGAAGATGATCCTGGAGATTCACGGAGACGCAAACATGGTTGGGTATAATTCTGACCCGCTCACCGATCCGGGGCACCCAATCCGATTCCGACACGTCCAGAACTCCGTGCTCCTCGGATACACTGGCGACCAAGATGTCGGGGCGGTCGAGCAAGACGCCAAAGCCCCCTCCCCCACCCCGAGACTCCTTCGCGAGCGCCTTCGACCCCGCGTCGACCACTGCTCGACCAGGGACCGCCGTGCTCACCACAGTAGCAAGCACCGTATACGCAAGATCATCCACGTCGGCTACGCCGACATCTAGCCCCTCTCGATCGTAGAAGATGCACGACCCGGGGCGAATCTCCGTCAAACCCTCGACTTCATGGCTCCGCCATATCGTCGGCGTCGAACCACCTGACACGATCTCCGGCTCTAGGCCAGCGGCCAGAAGCGCGTGCAGCGTATCCGCTACCATGCCTGACACTTCCTCGAGGTGTGCATCCTGTTCGGGTTCCGACATGCGGATGTGCCCCGGATAGAACATCACCCCCCGGAATCGTATGCCAGGAGTCTCGGCTGCGATCTGCGCCAGCTCGACGACCGCCTCAGGAGAAGGCAGTCCAACACGACCCATTCCCATGTCCTGTTCGACCAGTACACCCAGCTCACGACCAGTAGCCACCGATGCCCCACCCAACTCCGCCAGCACGTCCACAGAGTCGAGAGCGACCTTGAGATCGACGCGGTGCGGAAGTGCAAACAGTCGCTCCAGCTTGTTCGGGCCCACCGGCGGATACGCCAGCAGGAGATCGTCGGTGACCGAAGACATGACCTCGGCTTCGCGAAGAGTAGCCACGGTCAACCCGCTGGCTCCGGCCTCGATCTGAAGGCGAGCGATCGTCAACGACTTGTGCGTCTTGACGTGAGGCCTCCATCGGAGGCCATGCACATTCGCGTACTCCACGACCTTCGCGGCGTTGTTGCGTGCCCGACCAAGGTCCACGTAGCCGACGGGTGTTTCGACAGCCTGCGGGTCGAGCATGACGCGATCGAGCTCGCTCACGAGATCACGTCGCTGAGAGCCTCGAGGAAGCCAGGATCGTCCTCCGGGATCGGGCCGTAGCGCATCCATCGCAAAACGCCCTCCCGGTCGATCAGGAACGTGGCCGGCAAGCCCAGAACCTGATAGAGCTCCATACCCTGCATCGTGGGGTCGTGGAGGATCGTGTACGTCACCTCATACTCGTCGACGAACATGGCGACGTCATTAGCTGCGTCCCCGGTGTCCATCGAGATGCCGACCACTTCGAAACCGTCATCTCTGTACTCCTCATACACGGCCTGGAGATAAGGGGTCTCCATTCGGCACGGCCCACACCATGTGGCCCATAAATTGAGGAGCACGACCTGACCACGCAGCGACTCGAGCGAAACGGACACTCCCTCGAGCGTCGTCGCCGCATAATCACGAGCCAGCTCGTCGATCTGTGGCGGCCCAGCGTTCTCCACCGGAGCACAGCCCAACGTCACGACGATAGCGACAAGCGCAATCCTTCTGACACATGTGAACATGCGTTCCGCCATCCTCTTCAGTTCGAGACCTCGACTCGGGCGACCCGCACGCGAGCGTCCTCACCACCTACATCAGTCCACGCCATCATCAGGGATCCGTCGGAGTGCTGGATCAACTGTGGAAAGCCGCTGGCACGCTCCGCCGAGGAGGTCGTCACCGACGCGCTGCCACTTGCCGTCCCATCGCCTGAGACCCGCCGCAGCTTGACCTCGGCGCCCGAACCGTCACCCGTCTCCAGCCAACTCACGATCGCCGCACCGTCATTCGCCATGACAAGATCGACTCGCCCCATCGGGTTCCCGTCATCAACAACGACTGGAGACCCGAACGTTACACCACCATCTGTCGAGAACGCGACCTTCACCCGCGCCACGTCTTCCGGAGCGGTGAACCATGCAACCACGACGTTCTGCCCGTCCGCAACGACGGCCGGGCCGTTGACCGGGCACCCGGCGATGTGCCACCCGTCATCCGACACGGCGCGGCCCTCTGTCCACACTCCGTCCACCATACGTGCAATGTAGATATCGCGGATCTCGTCTTCCGTTCGATCGCGATACACTACGACAGGCCCCCCCGACGCCATCGCGGACGAGGTCTGGCAGCAATCACATACACGAGCGTCGACCAGCATTTCGGGACCGGGCTCACCGCCGGGTCCCACCTCTCTGTATCGAAGTGACATCTCCTGGGTGGCCGGTGAGCCGCCGACATCCTCGGCATAGGCACGACCGTCAAGCCAGGTGAACCCCAGGCGATCACCGCTTCGAACCGTCGAGACAAACCCGTGCTCAGTCGGCGAGTCGTCATCATGCGGCGTCCACGGTTCTCCCCAACTCACCCCTCCATCAGTCGAACGGGCGATCCGAACGCCGTAGTCGTATCCACCTTCGTCGCCGCGAGCGAGCCAGTGTGCGTAGAGTGCACCGTCCGCGGCCTCCGAAACCGAAGGGAAATCGGCCCAATTCACAAAGAACCGTTCGCTGTGCGCTACCGTGTGCACCCCGCCCCAGGTCGAACCGTCCATGCGCGCGACGCGGAGATCGTGGCCACCCTCCGAGCTGCGCTCCAACCAAGAGAGAATGGTACCGTAGGCGCCCTCGCTCAGACGCGGCTCTCCACTCCCCGGGCCTGCCGGTGATTCAAGCTCCGCGACGGTGAGCGTGAGTGGTGGTGCAGCGTTGTCAGTGCACCCTGGCGCCAGCACGGTCGTACCCAGGCCTAGCGTGATCCTGAGGAGTCCTCGCAAAAACCGGTTCGACGCTGGTCTGTATGCCGGGATGTGAACGTAGTCGGCGGTTACGATCTTCATTTGCCTACCGGGGTATTGAAAGAGCGAGGCACTAACCTGCACAATGTCGGGGCGTCTCACTGATCCGGTCAATGTGATGGAACTCCGACACCGCGAACGGGGGTTTGACATTCGGCCGCGTGCTCGGGATATCGTGCGGGACAACAGTGACGGCGAGGGAGCGGACCATCACGGGAGGTTCAGCCTGTGCAAATCCCGCGAACGAAGACGTCTTCAGGAGTGGATCGGGTGGCAGCACAAACTATAGATGAGGTCTTGATGAAGAGGTGTACAGAAGCGTCGCCGTTTCGGCGTGCACTCGGACTCGGTGTCCTCGGAATCGCCCTGATGTCGGCGATCCCCCTCGATGCGAATGCCCAGTACTTCGGGCGTAACAAGGTCCAGTTCGACAACTTCGACTTCAACATTCTCTCGACCGAGCACTTCGACTGGCACTACTACCCGGTCGAAGAAGAAGCCGTGCTGGACGCCACCCGGATGGGTGAGCGCTGGTATGAGCGCCTGGCGCGGACCTTTCAGCACGAATTCGAAGAGTCGAAGCCGATCATCCTGTACGCTGACCATCCGGATTTTCAACAGACCAACACCCTCTCGGGCTTCATCGGAGAGGGTGTCGGTGGTGTGACGGAATCCCTGAAGAATCGTGTCATCATGCCGATGACGGGATCATACTGGGATACCGACCACGTCCTGGGTCACGAGCTGGTCCACGCCTTCCAGTACAACATTGCCCAATCCCGACGAGGTGGCGGCCTGCAGGGTATGTCGCGTCTTCCGCTATGGCTTGTTGAAGGTATGGCGGAGTACATGTCGGTGGGTCGCGACGATCCGCTGACTGCGATGTGGATCCGGGATGCGATCGACCGCGAAGAGCTCCCGACCATCGAACAGATGACCAAGGAGTCGCGCTTCTTCCCGTACCGATTCGGTCAGGCCCTCTGGGCGTACATCGGAGGAACATACGGTGACGACGCCGTCGTACAGATCTACCGCCGGGCACTGCGCGTCGGTTTCGAGGGGGCAATCCAGGGTGTGCTCGCCATGCCGACCGACACATTGTCCGTGCGTTGGCGCGAAGCGGCCGAAGCCCAGTACCTCCCGTTCATGGAGGGCCGAGATCGACCGGCCGAATCCGGCAAGCCGATTCTGTGTCCCTGTACCGGCTCCGGTTCGATCAACATCTCACCATCGCTGAGTCCAGACGGCCAATACGTAGCCTTCCTGTCGGAGAAGGACCTCTTCTCCGTCGACCTGTACATGGCCGAGACCGCGACAGGGCGGATCATCCGGAAGCTCTCGAGCGCCAGCTCCGACCCGCACATCGACGCCCTCCGCTATATCGACTCGTCCGGAACGTGGTCGCCGGATGGCGAATTCTTCGCCTACGTCGTCGTGGCAAACGGTGACAACGAGCTCGTGGTAGTGCGCGCTGCGAATGGGCAGGTGGAAGACCGACTCGCCTTCGAGGGCATTGGCGCGGTCACGAACCCCGCCTGGTCACCAGACGGGCGCCACATCGCCTTCTCTGGATCCGTCGGCGGAATTTCGGACCTATATCTGTTCGAGCTAGAGACCGGGGACATCACTCAGCTCACGAACGATAAATTCGGTGACTTGCAGCCGACCTGGTCGCCGGATGGGACGCAGATCGCGTTCACCTCGGACCGGGGGCCGGAGACGAACTTCGAGATGCTGGTCTACAGCAAGTTCCAGCTCTCGACGATTGAGGTCGCGACCGGGGAAATCCAGGTCCTTCCGGTCTTCGGCAACGTGAAGCACATCAACCCCCAGTACTCCGGGGACGGGCAGACCCTCTACTTCATCTCCGACCAGGACGGTGTCAGCGACATCTATGGCTTGGATTTACGTACCGGTGACGTCCGCCGG
>DGOW01000004.1 GCA_002390225.1 Gemmatimonadales bacterium UBA4456
TACGACGATGTCGACGCGGCCTGGGCCTTCTACCGCGATGTCCTGGGCTTCGAGACGGCGGCGGATTACGGCTTCGCCAAGATCATGCATGTAGCACCCCGGTCCTTCCTGACGCTTGTGGACGCCGAGCAGGGAATGCACTCGACCGACGAGCCGAAGAGCGTTGCGCTGGCCATCGTGACCAAGGACCTCGAGGAGTGGTTCGCACACCTGCAGGCCAACGACGTGCCCCTTCGCGGTGAGCTCACGATCCGCGAAGGCAGCGCACACGACGGCTTCGTAGCGGTTGACCCAGAGGGCTATCTCCTCGAGTTCGAATGGTTCAACGAGCACGAAGAAAACGTCCAGCTGAGTCCACAGCTCGAGGCGATCGAGCCTGTTACAACGAATCAGCGTCCAGCCGGACTCGGCATTTCGGCCACCGTGCTCTGGCTCTACTACGACGAACTCGCCCCGAACGAGCGATTCTACGAAGAGCTGCTCGGTGTCGACCTGCTCGTGGACCAGGGGTGGGCCAAGGTCTATGAGGCGTCCCCCACCGGGTACATCGGACTCGTCGACGGGGCGCGTGGCATGCACCAGTCGACCGAAGAAAACGCCGTTACGGTGTCCCTCCTGACCCAGGACGTGCGCGCGTGGATGGATCACGCACGGGCCATGGGCGTCGAGCTGCGCTCCGATACGATCGGCATGGAGTCCGACCTCGTCGAAACGTTCGTCGGGTACGACCCCACCGGCTACTTCCTGGAGTGGGACAACTTCCTCGACCGAGAGGGTAACGAGCGGCTCCTCGAGATCATCACCCGATGATTCTCGTTACCGGCGGTACCGGCTTCATCGGATCCAACCTCGTCGGCGCACTTTCCGACCAGGGGGAGCGCGTCTCGATCTGCGATGTGCTCGGGACCGGGGAGAAATGGAGGAACGTCGCCAAACACGAGATCGACGAACTCGTCGATCCCCTGAGCCTCGACGAGTTCCTGTCCCGCCGCATGGACGACATCGACTTCGTCTACCACATGGGCGCGGTCTCGGCGACGACCGAAACGGATGCGGACCTGATCGTCGATTCCAACCTTCGGCTGTCACAACGCATCTGGCGCTGGTGCGCCAAGCACGAGGTCCCGTTGGTCTACGCCTCGTCTGCCGCCACCTACGGAGACGGTGAACAGGGGTTCGTCGACAGCGATGACCGAGCGTCCCTCGCGGCACTTCGCCCCCTGAACGCGTACGGCTGGAGCAAGCTCGCGTTCGATCGATGGGTCGCCCGAGAGGTGGAAGACGGGCACGCGACGCCGCCCCACTGGGCCGGCCTGAGGTTCTTCAACGTCTACGGCCCCAACGAGTATCACAAAGACGACATGCGCAGCGTCGTCACGAAGGCGTACGCGGACGCGGTGGCGGGGCAGAAGGTTCAATTGTTCCGCTCGCACCACCCCGACTATGAGGACGGGGGCCAGATGCGGGACTTCGTCTACGTCGGCGACTGCGTAGACGTCATGCTCTGGTTACGAGATGAACGCCCAGCCAGCGGCCTCTACAATCTGGGTACAGGCCGCGCGCAGACCTGGCTGGAGCTCATGGGGGCTCTGTACTCGGCGGTCGACAGGGAGCTCGAGGTGCGCTGGGTGGACACGCCAGAAGAGATCCGGGACACGTACCAGTATTTCACCCAGGCGGATATGACAAAGCTTCGTGAGGCCGGGTACACTCAGCCGTTCTCTCCCGTACAGGACGGGGTGGCGGCCTACGTGACGCACTTTCTGGCCACCCCCGACCCGTACCGCTAGGTCGTACGCCCACCCACCCCGAACGAACGGCTCATGGCCGTGCTCGAGAGCAACCACCGGGCATCGTCGCTACATCAGTTGCCGAAGTTCAGGCGGTAGATCAGACGGATCTCGCGCCCCGGGAGGGGTGCGATGTCCTTCAGATACGACGTGTGCATCCGCGCCTCTGCGTTGGTGAGGTTGTTGCCCACCAGCGTGATATCATGGAAGACCCCACCGCTGAAGATCCTGTAGGTGAGCGAGGCGTCCACCATCGTGAAGCTCTCCGTCGGGGTCTCGAAGGCGCCAAGGCTCTCCTGCGACGCGGTGTACCGGGCGCCCGAGCGAACCACGAAGCCGCCCTGCCGGAAGTTCACGCCACCCCCGAGTCGGAATGCTGGAATTCGCGGCAGAGATTCGTCGGTGTCCGTCAGCTTCGCTGTGACGAAGTCAGCCAACGCGTCGATCGATACGTGCGGTGCGTTCATGAGCGGATCACCCTCGACGATGTCGAGTTCCGCTTCGAATTCGAAGCCTGTGAAGCGAGCATCGCCCTGGACGTAGGCGAACTCGGTCAGTCCGTCCTGCTCGCCTCCCGTGGCGTCCGCATAGATGTAGTCGTTGAAGCCTGTCGTGAAGAACGATCCACCGCCTCGGAAGCGATCGAAGTGCAGGTGCCCGGTAATGTCGATACCAAGCGCGGTCTCAACACCCAGATTCGGGTCACCGATCTCGAACGATTCCGTGGCGGCATGAGGCCCGTTGGAGAAAAGCTCCTCGGAGTTCGGCATCTTCACCGACCGCGATCCGGAGAACGCGAACGATACGACCTCGCTGGCAGCCCAGTTCGCTCCGAGTGACGCAGACATCTCGCTGAACGCCCGATTGACTTCAGCGTCCGTGGATTCGGCAGTCTGTCCCTCGAATCGAAGCCCACCCTGGACACCAAGCACATCGGTGAACGCGTAGTCCTCGTACGCGAAGGCACCGAACGAGAGTGTCTGCGACGGTGGCACAAACGCTTCGTCACCGATGGCTTCGAAGTCTCTCGAGATGAGCTGGGCACCGACCGCGCCCTGCATGCGCTCGTTCAGGCTGTGCTCGCTCTCGAGGCGCCCCTCGAAGTACGTGTTGAAGAAGGAAGTCCCGATCTCTTCACCCTCCAGCTCGACATGCGTGTAGTCCGCGTAACCAAACCGACCCTTGAGGTTGCGAATCGTACCGGCCCCGAACCGGAGTTGACCCTCGAAATCGAACCGGTTCTGGTCAAGGTCGATGGAGACGGCTTCTTCTCCCTCCATGCCCGGTATTCCGGGATCCTCTTCCCCGTGATGATGACCCGGCACACCGTAGTCCGAGCGCTGATTCGTGTATGCGACCCCGAAGTAGCCGCGATCGCCCACGTACGTCACACCTGTCGTCGCCCTCCTGGACTCCAGCGCCGAGTTCTCTAGAACACCTTCCTCGAGTTCTTCGCCCGGCTCAGGATCGATCTCGGCGAAGCCGGGGATCGCGTAGTCGGAGGCATCGCGCCACAGGCCGGATCCGGTGAGCACGAAGTTCCCTGTGGTCGCTGAGAACGAGGCCGAACCGGTCTTCTCGTCGGAAACCGTGCCCGCCAACCCTTCGACGTATCCGGTGAACGGACGCGTCGGGCGCTCTCGAGCGATCTTGCCGTCCAGAACGTTCACGATTCCGCCGACAGCCGAGCTCCCGTAGAGAAGCGTGGCCGGCCCACGAATGACCTCGATCCGATCCGCCGAACGAGCTTCCACGCTGACGGCATGGTCGGGGCTCGTCCCCGAGGCGTCTCCGACGCCAATCCCGCCTTCGAGAATGCGAACCCGATCACCACCCATCCCGCGGATCACCGGACGGCTCGCGCCCGGACCGAAGTACGTCGATGTAACACCGGGCTCCCTGGACAGCGTCTCACCGAGTGAAGCCTCACCTGCGGCAACCAGATCCCGATCGGTCATGACGCTGGCCGGCTGGTAGGCCTCTGACCTGCGCCTCGCTCCAGCCGCAGCGGAAACCACGACCTCATCGAGGTGGAACACAGCTTCGACCTCGATCCGCACCTGTGTGGTCGCCTCTTCCCGGACGTCGACCGTCACAATGCCCCGCCCCCAGCGCACGCTCTCCGCTTCCACGACGTACGAACCCGGTGGGATGCCTTCAAAGGCGAAACGACCTGCGCCGTCCACCCGAACGCGCTGGCCAAGTCCGGGAATCACCACATCGGCATCGTCCACCGGTGCATCCCCGACCACCACAACACCTTCGATTCGACCATTCTGACCCGAAGCCTCAGCGGGCCCAAACACCGCCAACACCGCGAGTGTGACGAAAAACCTTACAAATAGACGCGTCCGCATTCCTGGGAACTCCTTCGATGAATCGCGCTCGAAGACCTCTGGAGCGCGCAAGACGAAGTACGACGCCCGAGCACCGGGCGCCGACGAGATACGTCAGATCGAAGGAGGGGCGCGTGCTGGGGCCTGGAAGGACCGTGCAGAGGCGATGACCCTCTCTGCGCCTCGGTCCAGCTGGATGTGCGTGCGAAGGAATCCATGCAGCCAGGACGGTGCCGAGCCCGACGCGCTCTGGTTGGAGCCAACCTGCGTGCAGACCGTGTGGTCATGCGGAGTCGGACAGCTACCCGGATCGTGCTCTGATTCGACAACCGTCTCGTGCGTGATGTCCGAACGCTCGAGCACCGGTACCGCGACGCTCAGCACCAGCAGCAGTGCTGAGAGCGGGCCGGATACGGCCGCGTTCCAGGAGCGTCGAGATGAGGTCATAGTCGGTTCAGAGTGAGCGCCGCTCAGGCGCCTCCTGACAATCTACTCGAGAGTGGACCCCGAACTCCAGCATCAGAAGCCGGCAACATTGAATTGTCGCGTGAATTTGACGAACACCGACCGCCCCTGTGGGCCCTGCAACGTGTCGAAGCCCTGGACATCGTTGTAGACGATGAAGAGCCCGGTACCGGCTGTGTTCAGCCACCCGAGGCGGAGGTTGGTCGACCACTGATCCACCTGTGTCGAGTACTGGACCAGACCCTGCACGTAAAGTCGCGGAGTGAAGAAGTAACCGAGCTTCACACTGCTCAGGGTCGCGGTGAATTCACCTTCAGGGAGCGCGACGTCGTTATACGCAAGTGCGGCCGTGATGCTGGACCTGTCGCTATAGCGATACGTGATGTCGCCGCTCGATGTCCGCTTGTTACCCGACAGGAAGGCACCCCAGTTGAATCGCGAATTGAACGACACGGCACGGGACTGATCCGTGAAGAAGACAACCGCAGCCTCCCATCCCTCGTACATCCCGGCGGGAACGGTCACGTCCACACCCCGAATATCGAACTCCTGGTAAAGTCCCTCCGTCACGTAGTTCGCACCGGTGTGCATCTCCATGCCGGATGCCCATTCCCAGTGGTTGTCGATATGCAAGCGCGAGGAGATCTCAAAGCCCTGATCTGCAACGTCCGAACGGTTCAGATAGGTGAAATACGAGACGTGAGGACGCAGCTCACGGAAGACCGAGTTCGGCCGGATGTTGTACAGACCGAAGACCTGGTAGTACCGATGACCGCGCCGCGGTGCAAACCCGATCTGAGGGTCGAAATTCTGCCCGACCTGCTGGATGGTGGCGTTTCCGCGGAAGCTTCGCGTGGTCACGTTCGCGGTGACGTCGAAGGCTTCGTCGGAGCCAACGCTGCTGGTCTCGGTGCGCGCGAAGTACGACGTGAGGGTCACCTGATCACCGAGACCCACCTGAGCGTCCATGGCGTAGACCTGGTTGTCGTCCTGAGTCAGATCACTGCGGCGATCAGTGAAGAGCCCGCCGATGCGTGACCGACTCGGCAGCTCCTTCGCGACCCGGGCGACCGAATAGGAGTTGCGGTCGCTACCCGCGATGAGCCCGTCCGTCTGGAGGTGCAGGAGTCCGATGTTCAGGCCCGCGGCGCGTCCCGAAAGCCGACCGCCGCCCTTGATCGCGACGGGGGCACCCGAGTCGATCCCGATCTTCCGGCTGAAGAAGAGATCGACACCACCACCACCCACGGTGAAGAACCCGGCGTTCTCGAGGAAGAACGGACGCTTCTCCGGAAAGAGGAGAGGGAACCGGGTCAGGTTGACCTGAGCGTCGTCGACCTCCACCTGCGCGAAGTCCGTGTTCACCGTCACATCCAGGGTAAGGCCCTGCGTGATCTGGGCCTTCGCCTCGCCCCCGACGTCGCCGTTCTGATCGAACTCGATGTCACCGGCAGCGTAGTCACGCGCGCTCGAGCCGAGCACGTAGGGGGTTACGGTCACAGCGCGACGGACCGGAGGCTCAAGGCCTGAGATCACACCGGCAAAATCCAGGCGGTAGAGGTTGAACTCACGCGGCACCGCCGACCAGAACGCCTCCTCGTTCAGACGGCGAACGCGACGGGAGATGTTGAAGCCCCATTCGTCTGCGCTCGAGCCATACCGAAGGGTGTTGAACGGCACCCGAAACTCTGCGTACCACCCTTCACCATCCTGGGTCGCTGCGACCTCCCAGCTTCCGTCCCAGTTCTTGTTGAAGCCCCCACCGGCTCCAGCCTGGAAACGACGCTGGCTGTTCGAGCCTCCGCCGAGGAAGAATCCGCCCCCGGAGCCAGCCGACGCGACCTGGCCGTCGTATTCGATCCCGGCAGGGGTGGTCCCGAAGACGAAGCCGTTCTGCTCGTCCTTGAAGGTGTCGAACACCATGATGACCGCGTCGGCGTCGGTGACCTCATAATCGCGAATGGCCTCCCCGGGCACGATCTGATCTGCACGGGAGTCGTAGGCCCACACACCGATGTAGATGGCGTCTGCATCGTAAAGCAGCCGGACTTCTGTACGTTCGGAAGCGAGTGCGCCGTCGTTCGGCTCCCTCTGAATGAAGCCGGTCATGACGGGGGCCGCCTGCCATGCATCCTCGTCGGGCCGCCCATCGATCACCGGCTGAGCGTCGGTGCGCTGTGCGGACGCGACAAGAGGCGTGCCCACACCAGCCTGCTGTGCAGACAACGGTTGTGAGGCCGCCAGAGCGAGCCCGACGAATGCAACAGTCCTGAAGTGAGGCATACCTATCCAGCCCGACGCCATCGGCGTCGTTCAAGTCGAGGAGTAGTATCGGCCCTGACCGAGTCCATGCCGAGATCCGTTGTTCTGACAACCCAGCGCTCGGTAGCGTTGATGTTACCCTATGTTGTCCTCGCCTCAACTCCCGACCGTTTCGTTGAGAACTTCGCGTTCACGGCTCATCCGCGTCGAGCTTCTGGTCCTCGGATCGGCGCTCCTCCTTTACCCCGGCCTCCGACCGGCGTCGCTCGACGCTCAGGTCAATATCGAGGTCCTGCGTACAGACAGTCTTCCGCTGGGTCGTTCCGGTTCGGTCGGTGGTGACCTGTCGATCCGCACCGGCAATGTGGACTTCGTCGCGCTGGACGTTCGCGGGCGTGTGTACGACGTGTTCCCGACGGAAACCCGACTCCTGGTCGGGAACGGAGGACTGGGCTTCCTCGCTCAGAGTCGCTTCGCGTCCAACGGCCTTCTGCACTATCGACGTTCGTACACCGAAGTCTCTCCCTACGCTGACCCCGAGTGGTTTGGGCAACTCAACTACGACCGTGCCCAGCGGCTGACCTTCCGAGCGCTGATCGGGGGTGGCGTCCGAACCGCGTTCGCACAGGGCGCATGGGGACAGTTCGGAGCAGGCTCTTCCGGTATGCTCGAATACGAGCGCCTGGCGCTTGACGAGGCCGCGGTCCACCCGAAACGCACATTACAGGTGCGGTGGAGCAACTTCCTCACACTTCGTGTCGTTCCCTCGGAGACCTTCGTCATCACGTCGACGACATACGTTCAGTCGGCGCTGGCGGATCTCGGCGACTATCGGGCACTCGAGAATCTCCGTCTATCAGCATCGGTGACCGCGACCCTGGCGCTCACGGTCAGCTTTGATCTGCGCTATGACAGCCGACCGCCAGACGGGCTCGCGGCGCTGGACACACGGTTGCGAACCGGGGTGACCTACACGTACTGAGCACCCCTTACCATTCTCCGACACTCCGGGTCTCATTCAACGACTATCCACCCGACGACCATGCTCGCTCGCTCGAACAACCAAGAATCCCAGGCCAACATCTCGCCCCAGAGCGCAATCGAACGGCTCCGTGAGGGCAACCGCCGTTTTCTGGGCCGGACACCGCTCGAGCGGAACTGGGCGGACGACATCGCGACGACCGCAGCTGGCCAGTTCCCCTTCGCCATCGTTCTCGGATGTATCGATTCCCGCGTGCCGGTCGAGACCGTCTTCGATCAGGGCATCGGTGACATCTTCACCTCACGCGTCGCCGGCAACATCGTCAACGAAGACATCCTCGGCAGTATGGAGTTCGCCTGCAAGCTCGCCGGCGCTAAAGCCATCCTCGTGCTCGGTCACACCGACTGCGGAGCGGTGAACGGTGCCATCCGCAAGACGCGCCTCGGCAACTTGAGCGCGCTCGTGAGCCAGATCGAGCCGGTCGTCGATGAGGTCGCAGCGTCTATGGATACAGAGGATCCGACGTTCGTCGACACCGTCGCCGAGGCCAACGTGGTCCGTACAATCGATACGATTCGGCAGCAGAGCCCGGCCCTCGCAGAGATGGAAAACGCCGGAGAAATCGTGATCGTGGGGGCAATGTACGATGTGTCTTCCGGGCAGGTCCGTATTCTTTGAACGAAGCCGCCCTTACGTCGGGAACTCCGGTCCATTGACTGAGTGCGCTTTCGCCGCGATCTAATGATGTCTGGGAAGACCCGGACATGCAGGATCAGGGGGTGGCTTCTCCTTCGCGAGATCCCATCCCCCCAATTTTTCGTGACGAAAGTCACACCCACGCGAACGAGTCGCGTGGTCTGTTAGGTCGGTAAGTACGTATTGCGTCGTTCCGACTTTATTAACCTGGGGAGCGCACATGCGTACCAAGGGCACCGTGAAGTGGTTCAATGATCAGAAAGGCTTCGGCTTCATCACTCCTGAAGACGGAAGCAAGGACTGCTTCGTCCATCACAGCGCCATCCAGGCCGAGGGTTTCAAGACCCTCGCCGAGGGCGCAACGGTTGAGTTCGACATCGTTGATGGGGCCAAGGGACCAGCGGCTGAGAACGTCGTCGCCCTATAGCCATTAAGTCGAGTGACCCGTTTTTACGGGTCACTCGATCGTAGTGCAAAGAATGAGGCCGGTCCGCTTGCGGGCCGGCCTCATACGTTTGCGGGTGTGCGAACGCAGATTCGCTGCGGACGCGCGACCTGCGCTTCGAGGAGGTACGCATGAGCATACATCCCATCCATGGCTCCCTTGCCATTCTTCTGATTTTCGCAGCCTGCGGGGGTCAGAGCTATGCCGGGGAGACCTTCGATAGGACAGCCCATGTCGACGTGTACTATGTGGAGGGCTCGGTAGAGCGGGACTTCAGCGTCATGGGGACCATCCAGAGCGGGAGTGCAGCAACGTTCGCAGAGTGGGAAGCAGATCTTGCGAGCCAGGCAATGGGCTTCGGCGCTGACGCGTTCCTCGTCGAAGGACTCTCCTCGACCGAGGCCAACTCAGTAGGCACAAACCGGGCGGATATGAACGGCCGGCCGCGGTATACACTGAACCTCAACGGCGGTGTGAGCAGCGTCGGAGGTGCAGAGCACCACACACGGCTCGCCGTTCCGATGACCGGGCATACCATTCGACTACTGAAGTACGGCAGCTAGCCTGTAGAGGCAGCTTCTCGGGCCTGTGCCCGAGGGCCGCCCGAAACGGGCGCGCCTGAGACACGGGCAGAAGTACATGGGGGAGGGCATCTGGACTCGGGTGTCCTCCCCTGCCCACTCTGGGGCACCTCCACCGGGAGCCACTCCCAGCACGAGCCCAGCCACGCATCAGCTGGGCTGGAGGGCCTCGAAGAGGCGGGGCATCGCATCCCCGAGCCGGGCCTCGACCTTCGCCGTCGCGAGATCGTCCGCGCGGGTGGGGCCGAGATTGACGACCCCGATGGGAAGAGATCGCTCCGCGGCGCCGTAGACGAACCGGCGACCCGAATACACGGTGAGGGACGACCCCACCACCAGAAGCAGGTCGGCCCGGTCGACCATGCGCCAGCACTCTTCGACCCGGCGCTTCGGAACGTTCTCCCCGAAGAAGACGACGTCAGGCTTCAGCGTTCCGTCACACCGGTCACATCCCGGGACCAGGAAGTCCGCGTAACTCTCGTTACCGAGTTCCGCATCACCGTCGGGCGCAGACTCCACGCTGACAATGTCCTCGAGCCAGTGAGGGTTCTGACCTTCGAGCCTCTCCTGCATTTCCGAGCGCGTGACCTTCTCACCGCAATCGAGGCAGATGACCGACGCCAGGGAGCCGTGGAGCTCTACAACGTCTCGGCTTCCTGCCTCGTGATGCAGTCCATCGACATTCTGTGTGATCAGACCCGTGAGGTGGCCTGCACGCTCCAGATCGGCGAGTGCCTTGTGGGCAGGGTTCGGTTCGGCTCGTCGCATCTTCACCCACCCCACGGAGCTGCGAGCCCAATACCGCTGGCGCGTTTCCATGGAACGCACGAAGTCACCGTACTGAACGGGTTTCCGAGCGTGGAGTCGGCCCCTCGGCCCACGGTAGTCAGGGATGCCCGACTCGGTAGAGCACCCCGCACCAGCCAGCACCACAGACCGGCGTCCTCGCATCAGGGACACGAGCGGAGAGAGATCGACGGCGGCTGTGGTCTCGGGCTGGGACATGATGTCGAGTAGGCCGAGGCCTGCCGAGAGTTCCGATGAAACGGGGCCCTCACCCGCGAAGGATGGGGCCCCGAAGTTGATCACCTGGCCGCGCGGTGGTCCGCGGCGCGGAGGTCAGCGGTTGTTCGGATCCCAGAGTCGGGGGATGAACTTGCTGAGCCCCTGCACAGGTCCCACCTCGCCAGCGATGACGTTGCCGTCGCGATCGACCGTGACACCCTCACCCATCGAGCCGTAGCCACCCATGCCCGACGCCCGCGCAGACATGTGCTCGGGCACGAAGTACCAGACCTCACCGGTCACGGCACTCCCGACACGAAGCCCCTTCCGCCAGCCACCCGGGTTGTAGTTCTCGTCAGACTCCGAATCGAT
>DGOW01000022.1 GCA_002390225.1 Gemmatimonadales bacterium UBA4456
GTGGTGGTGGGTGTGTCTGGCGGGGTCGACTCCGCCGTCTCTCTCGCGCTCGCCTGCCGGGCGCTGGGCCCCGAGAACGTCTACGGTTTCCGGCTGCCGTACCGTAACTCGAGTCAGGACAGTCTGGATCACGCGCAGCTGGCCCTCGATGCGACAGGTGCCCACGGGCGGACTATCGAAATCTCGGACGCCATCGATCGGTATGTTGATCAGTACGAGCCAGAGATTTCGCCGCTTCGAAAGGGCAACCTGATGGCGCGCCTGCGGGCAGTAATTCTCTTTGATCAGTCAGCCGGCCTCGACGCCCTGCCGCTCGGTACGGGTAACAAAAGCGAGCGGCTCCTCGGGTACTTCACTTGGCNNCGCCGACGACTCGCCGCCGATCAATCCGATCGGCGATCTCTTCAAGACTCAAGTCTGGGCGCTAGCACGGCACCTGGAGGTCCCTTCCGAGATCATCGACAAGCCGGCGACGGCAGACCTCGTGAAGGGCGTTAACGACGAAGACGAGCTCGGGATCTCCTACCACGACGCCGATCCGATCCTGCACTGGCTTACGCTGGGCTACCACGTCGGAGACCTGGAACGCATGGGCTTCGACCCGAGCGCGCTCGAGACGGTTCGGCGACGACTCGAGTCCACGCACTGGAAACGAGAGTTGCCCACCGTGGCGGTGCTGTCATCAAGTGCGATCGGAGAGTTTTACCTGCGGCCGGTAGATTACTAGAGGTCCGATCGGGCGTTCCGAGATCTAGCCCGAGGTGGTGCTGCCGTGACTCATGATCAGCCAGACGCCAATTATCGAGATTCCGCCGGCCGCCCAGCCTCCGGCGACGACTGCACCCGGTGCGAGCGTGCCCACTACGCCCATCTTGTCCCAGTGGCGCTTTCGGCCCGCCAGTTCCTTCCCGTATCGCCACCATGCTTCTTGCGTGAGGTCCGCCTTGCCGGCCCGGACAATTTCCANNTGGCCCGGCCCGCATGAGCGAGATTTTATCGGTCTTGGAGAGCAGTTGTGCCCAGTCGACCGTGACCTTCTCGAGTTCCTCCAGCGCCTCCCATCGCTCTTCGATCGGCATTGAGAACCAGCGCCGGCAGGCCTGGCAGATCGCCCGCAGTCAACCACGCGAAGGGTCGAACGCCAGCCGGGTGCCGTTGGGCGCGTGCTCCAACTCCTCGTTCGCCTCCAAGGTCGTAACGCAGACCAGACAGCGGTTGAACACGAGAACGGCGGGTCGGACGCGAGTCGGGAGCGTCCGGACGAACACGACCCGGCGGAACTACACAGGAGAGTCGCTCGGCGGTCCCCGATTTCTCCAACCCCGCATAGGTTTCCGTTCATGTTAATTGTGATCGACAACTACGACTCCTTCACCTTCAACCTCGTCCAGCACTTGGGCGCACTCGGCGCGGACCCGGTCGTGATCCGCAACGACGAGCTCACCGAAGGCGAAATCGAAGAGTTGGTTCCGGAGCGCATCGTGGTGTCTCCAGGGCCGGGTACGCCCGTGGAAGCCGGTATCAGCATCGATGCCTTCCGTCGATTCGGTTCCCGTGGGGTTCCCATGTTGGGGGTCTGTCTCGGCCACCAGAGTCTGGGCGAGGCATTTGGTGGCCGCACCATTCGGGCTCGCCGCGCGATGCATGGTAAAACTGGACCCATCCGGCACGACGGCAGGGGCATCTTCGAAGGGGTACCGTCTCCTTTGAGGGTTGCCCGATACCACTCCCTCGTGAGCGATGCCGACGCGCTGCCCGCGCAGCTTGTGCCCGTTGCCTGGAGCACGGCGCCTGAGGACAAAGGGGAGGTCCAGGCAATGCGCCATAAATCGCTCCCTCTGTGGGGTGTTCAGTTCCATCCCGAGTCGCTGTTCAGCGACCATGGGGCGATACTCCTCGAGAACTTCCTTCGACTCTGAACCTTGGGTAGCTTGCAAAGCGTGAATGGTTCTTTCTCGTTCCGCCTTACCGGGCTGACTTCAGCCTGATGAGCGGCCAGGTTCTCGGCATTGTGCCCGCCCGGCTCGCGTCGACCCGGCTCCCCCGGAAACCACTCTACGAGCTTCACGGAAAACCGTTGATCGAGTGGGTTTGGCGGCGTGTCGCCATGATGAACGTTCTCGACCATGCAGTCGTCGCCACCGATTCTACAGAGGTTGCCGACGTGTGTCGGGCCATGGGCGCACCGGTAGAGATGACGTCTCCAGACCACCGGTCCGGCACTGACCGGGTCGCCGAGGTGGCCGACCTGGCGGAATACCGAGATTTCGACCTCATCGCAAACGTCCAGGGAGACGAGCCGCTCCTGCAGGAATCCCACCTGAGGAGCGCCATCGACCTGGTCCGCAACGACGGATGGCCGGTGGGCACGTGCGCCACGCCACTGCTGACTGAGGAGGCACGGAGAAACCCCTCCGTCGTGAAGGTCGTGCGGTCAGCCTCCGGAGGGGCCCTCTACTTCTCTCGGGCGGAGATCCCCCACAAGCGAGACGGGAAACCCAAGCCGGAGGATCTCGAGCGCGATCTATTCCTTCGTCACATCGGTATCTACGCCTACGCTCGAGCGGCCCTGCAGGATTGGGTCGCTCTCGCCCCATCGTACCTGGAACAGCTCGAGATGCTCGAGCAGCTCCGCCCCCTGGAAGCCGGCATGCGAATCGGCGTCTCCGTTGTGGGTTCTGCCGCCCCGGGTGTCGACACCCCGGAAGACGCGGTTCGCATGGAACAACAGTTGAGTCGATTCAACCACCCCACCCCAGTTTGACCCCATGACCGACAACAACGTGCGACCCACCAAGTACATCTTCGTGACAGGCGGGGTGGTGTCTTCCCTCGGGAAGGGCATCGCAGCGGCCTCTATTGGTCGGCTGCTCAAGGAGCGCGGCCTGCGCGTGACCCTGCAGAAGTTCGATCCCTACATCAACGTCGACCCGGGGACACTCTCGCCGTACCAGCACGGTGAGGTGTTCGTCACGGACGACGGCGCCGAAACGGATCTCGATCTGGGGCACTACGAGCGCTTCATCGACGAGTCACTCTCCCAGGACAACAACATCACGACTGGGCGGATTTACCAGAACGTCATCAGCAAAGAACGCCGAGGGGACTACCTCGGCTCAACCGTTCAGGTGATCCCGCACATCACAGACGAGATCAAGAGCGCGATCAGCCGTTTGTCTGCGGACAACGACGTGGTCATCACTGAGATCGGCGGGACGGTGGGTGACATCGAATCGCTTCCGTTCCTCGAGGCAATTCGACAATTCCGCGTCGATGTCGGACGCGAGAACGCAATCTTCGTGCACCTCACGCTCGTACCGTACCTGGCGGCAGCAGGGGAACTGAAGACAAAGCCGACCCAGCATTCGGTCCGGGAGTTGATGGAGATTGGAATCCAGCCCCAGGTCCTGATCTGCCGGGCCGAGCAGCCACTGTCCAAGGAGATCAAGCGAAAGATCGCCCTCTTCACCAACGTCGAGACCGACGCGGTACTCGAATCTCCGGACCTGTCCACGATTTACGAGGTGCCGCTCGCGCTGAAGCGTCAGCGAGCCGACGAAGTCGTCATGAAACGTCTGGGACTCGCGGACCTTCCTGATCCGGATCTTGGACCCTGGACCGACATGGTACGGCGCGTGCAGCACCCGGCCTCAGGCCAGGCCAGGATCGCCGTGGTCGGCAAATACACGGAACTCGTGGACTCATATAAGTCCGTCCAGGAAGCCCTGATCCACGGCGGCATCGCGAACGACGTGAAGGTCGACATCGACTGGGTCCTCTCTGAGACCTTTACGGGAGGGGAGGGCGTCGAGCGACTCTCGGGATACGACGGCTTGCTTATCCCCGGTGGATTCGGCCCGAGGGGGGTGGAAGGCATGCTTCAGGCGATCCGATGGGCGCGGGAGAGCGAGATACCCTTCTTCGGGATCTGTCTGGGTCTCCAGTGCGCGGTGATCGAGTACGCTCGAAACGTCTGTGGTCTGGAGGGGGCAGATTCCACGGAATTCGACGTGGAGTCGCCACATCCCGTGATCGCACTGCTGGACTCGCAGCTTCAGGTTACGACGAAGGGCGGTACTATGCGGCTCGGCGCCTATCCATGCGCGCTCGCGGAGGGCACCCGGGCTCATGAGATCTACGCGGCCGAGGAGATTTCGGAGCGCCACCGGCACCGCTGGGAGGTCAATAACGAGTACCGTGAGGTGCTCAGGGAGAACGGGATGACGATCAGCGGCACGTCCCCGGATGGGGGTCTGGTTGAGATGATCGAGATCACCGATCACCCATGGTTCGTGGCGGGGCAGTTCCATCCGGAGCTCAAGAGCCGCCCGACGCGGCCACACCCGCTCTTCGCTTCCTTCATCGAGGCGGCGGCCGGGCAGGCGGAACGCGACACCGCGACTTCGGCCGAGCAACCGGTCGGCGTCTGAGGTGAACCACGGGTCACGCGCGTCCGGAGATCGGTGACATGTTTGAGACCTTCCGTCTCATTGCGGGTCCGTGCTCCCTCGAGGACGATGAGCTCAACCTCGAGATCGCCCGCCGCCTCGTCGCGCTCGCCGAGGAGACGGGGCTTGCGATCGTTTTCAAGGGCTCGTTCGACAAGGCCAATCGTTCGCGTATATCGTCACCGCGCGGACCGGGCCTCGATGCCGGCCTCGAACGACTCGCCGCAGTTCGCTCTACAACGGGGCTTCCTGTTCTCACCGATATCCATGAGCCACATCAAGCCGCACCGGTGGCGGAGGTGGTCGATGTGTTGCAGATCCCGGCGTTCCTGTGTCGGCAGACCGACCTTCTCGTCGCTGCCGGACGGACGGGGTGTGCCGTGAACGTGAAGAAGGGCCAGTGGATGGCGCCTGAGGAGATGGGGGCAGCGGTGCAGAAAGTGCGAGAGTCAGGCGCAAGCGAGGTGGCCATTACCGAACGTGGGACCATCCACGGATATGGTGACCTCGTAGTCGACATGAGGTCGTTCGCCCGACTGCAAGCCGCCACAGGAGCGCCCGCGATCTTTGACGGAACGCATGCCGTTCAGCGTCCCGGCCTCGCGGCTGGTTCGAGCGGAGGCGATCCGGAGCACATCCCGGCCCTCGTTCGAGCGGCCGTAGCAGCCGGGTGTGACGGGCTCTTTCTCGAAACGCATCCCGAGCCTGCTCGGGCGCCGTCCGACGGTACGAACATGCTTCCGCTCGATCAGCTTCCCGCGCTCATTCACGAGGTCCTCGCGATCCGTGCCGCACTCGCGTCATCCGCCACCTGATCACGGACTCGATCCGACATGACTCCGCTTCCTGATCCGATCTCTGCAGAACTCGCTCAGCGTATCCGCCTCGTCATCTTCGACGTCGACGGCGTTCTTACGGACGCGGGCGTGTACATCGGGGCAACGGAGGCCGGCGAGTCGGTCGAACTGAAGCGCTTCGACATCCAGGACGGTGTGGGCCTGAAGATGCTTGGCTGGGGCGGGTTGGACGTGGTGATGGTGTCCGGTCGGGTCTCGGAGGCTACTTCGATACGAGCGTCGGAGCTGGGTATCGAGGGATGCTATCAGGAGCCGGACGCCCACAAGCTCAAAGTAGTCGAGCGGATCCTCAATGAGCGTAACGTGGCGTGGGAAGAAGTCGCCATGATCGGCGATGACATCCCGGATCTGTCCGTCATGCGACGGGTCGGCCTCAAGGCAGCGGTAGCGAATGCCACACCCCCTGTTGTCGCGATCGCTGACTGGCAGTCCACCAGGGCAGGAGGGCATGGAGCGGCACGGGAGTTCTGTGACGCACTTCTTGCAGCACGGGGCGATCTCGATCGTGTCATCGAAACGTATGTCGAGGAACGGAGCCAGACGTGACGAATCGGGCCAGGGTCATTGCCGAAGGCCGGCGTGTGCTGGCCCTCGAGGCGAGCGCCATCACGGCGCTCGAGGTGCGCCTTGGTGACGACTTCGCGGCCGCGTGCGAACTCCTGGCCGGGGCCAGCGGACGGGTTGTCACCTGCGGCATCGGTAAGAGTGGCCACATCGCCCGGAAGATTGCGGGCACGCTGACGTCCACAGGGACGCCTGCAACGTTCCTCCATCCGGTGGAGGCGCTGCACGGTGACCTGGGGATCGTGGGTGAGGACGATGTCGCGATCATCATCTCCAAGTCGGGACACTCCGAGGAGCTTGACGGGCTGGTCGGCTATCTGGCCCACCTCCGTGTGCCCATTGTCGCCCTCGTGGGGGCGTCGAGAAGCCAGCTTGCCGAGCATGCCACGGTGGCGCTGAACTGTTCCGTGGAGGAGGAGGCCTGCCCCATGGACCTCGCACCGACGTCGTCCAGTACCGCAGCGCTTGCCATGGGAGATGCCCTGGCAGTCACGGTCCTACAGCAGAAGGGATTCACTCAGGCAGACTTCGCCCAGTTCCATCCGGGCGGCGCTCTCGGGCGAAGGCTCACGGTCCGGGTGAGTGACGTGATGGAGTGCGAGAGCTACCCGTCGTTACCGGCCTCCGCGACCATGAGGGACGCGATCGGACCGCTCGCTGAGATGCGAGGCACGGTGCCGATCGTGAACAATGAAGGGCGAGTCAGCGGCGTGGTGACGGCTGGAGACCTGACGCGTCTCATGGAACGAGACAACGGCTTCCTGGATCGCGCCGTGGAGGAGGTCATGACACGGGGGCCGCAAACGGCATCCCCGGATGAACTTGGGGCGGCCGCGGCGAGTAGGATGGAGGCCCACGGGATTATGGCGCTCCCCGTCGTGGATGGCGGGGGGCGACTGAAGGGCATGGTACATCTTCACGACCTGATGAGAGCTGGAGCAGTCTGACATGACCAACGAACGAGCCCGGAGCGCAACGAGCATCGGTGCCATGGGCCTGGCTCTGATGATGACGATGGCGTGTTCCAGCGAAGTCAGTACGCCCGTCGCGAACAGTGACCTGCAGGCGATGGAGGCCGATTACGTGGCATACGGCATGGTCAGCTTCGTGACCGCCAGCGGCGTGCGGGAGGGCCGTATCCAGGCGGACACGGCGTTCGTATTCGAAGAGTCCTCGACCGCCATGCTGCGCCAGATGTCGATCGTTTTCTATGACGAGTTCGGGAACGAGAACGCCACTGTCACAGGGGCGTTCGGCGATTGGAACCGCGAGACGAATCGGATGGCGGCCCGTGGCGACGTCGTGCTGCTGATCCACGAAGACTCCAGCCGCATCCAGAGCCCGGAGCTCTTCTATGATCCCGGTCTGGAGAAGATCTGGAGTGACTCGATGACCATACGGACCATGAGGGACGGGACCGTCACGAGCGGTACCGCATTCGAATCTGACATGGCCTTCGAGAACATCACCATCGCGAACATGCGGGGTGGGGCGCAGCGAGTCTTCTAGACCGCGCCCACCGCCTCTCTGCTCCGTGCGCCTCCGACCTGCCTCCGTCCTCTTCTGGGCGACCGCATGCGCTCCCGCCTTCGTGCCGGGGCTGCTCGCTGCTCAGCAGGGGTGTGAGGCGATTGCGCCTGGAAATGACCTGACGCGTGCGCTCAGGGTGGGGGGTATGCAGATCACGTACATCACCAATCCACACTTTATGTGCGCGGGTGGTGTCGAGATCTGGGCGGATTCTGCCGAGGCGTTCCCCGACCGGGGCTACTCGCATCTGATCGGGAACGTCCGCTATGAGGAAAGCAGTCGCGAGCTGCGTGCCGATGACGCGCGATACTTCACAAACGAGGGACGTCTTCAAGCTGAGGGCAACCTGACCGTAGTGGACCGAGAGCAGGGGTCATCCATCGAGAACGGGAGCCTGGTCTATCTCCTGCAGACCGCGTTTCGTGACGTCGCCGAGATGACGGTCGTGACAGGAGTTGATGGGGTCCGCCCTGTGGCCATCCTCACACCTCCACCACCGTCTGCGGACACGGCAGAGTTCGAGCGTCTCCCGCCGCCGGACTCGACCGTCATTCAGGAGCCGGAGGTGGTGCAGGATTCCATTGTGCCGGATTTGGTAGCGGTCGACGTGGTAGAATCGGAACAGACCCGGCTGGTCGAACCAGCCCCCGACGAAGAAGAGACCACCGGCCCTGCGCCCGAACCCAAGTCGTACACAGTTGTCGGCGACCGAATCTTTCTGCTTGGCACCGGATACTTCACTGCGTCCGGAGACGTGGAGATCGAGCAGGACTCCCTTCTGGCCTTCGCTGATTCGGCCGAATACGACACCGACGCCAGTGGACTCGTCCTGGACGGTGACGCGCGCGTGCTGAGCGCCGATTACGACCTTGTCGGCCGTTCGATCACGATGAGCGCGCCCGGTGCGTCCAGCAGGCAGATACATGCGCGCAGGGAAGCGAAGCTAGAGGGAGAGGACCTGCTGCTGACCTCTGCTCAAATCTTCCTCTTCCTGCAGAACGACGCGTTGGAGCGGTTGGTGGCGACACCGATGGTCGGGCCCGCCGCGATCAACGCAGATTCCGTCGACCGCGAACGCCCCGAGGCCACGGTCCAGGACTTCGTCCTTACTTCGGACTCACTGGAGGTTCGTGCTCCTGCCCAGACCGTCGAACGTGTCTTTGCGTCCGGATCCGCACGCAGCGTCTCTCAGGCCGGCGATTCGCTCACCGTCGACCTGTTACCGGAGGTCGCCCAGAGTGACTGGCTCGAGGGCGACACGGTCATCGTCAACTTCGCACCTCCTGAACGGGTCCCGTCCGCGACCGGTGAAGCTCGCGAGCGCGGCCGACTCGAGGTCGAGGACATCGTCGCCATCGGCCGGGCTCGTTCACTGTACCGCCTGGCCCCCAGCGACTCGCTCGCCCAGCCGGGCATCGATCCCCCCGCGGTACACTACGTCGTGGGCAGTGAGATTCGCATCGAGATGCATGGCCGCGAAATCGGGGGCATGCAGGTGACCGGCCAGACCCAGGGGGTGCATATGGAGCCACGTCAGCTGCGCCCCGCACTCGACACGATCCCGATCGACTCGACCCTCGTTGGCGATACGCTGGCGATAATCGATACCGCAGGCGCCGTTATCGACACGACTGGTGCGCGCATGTCCCACGGAGATCGGGAACTCGACGCCGTCGATCGTGTCCGTCACAGCAGCCCATCGTCACAACACCCATCACCCGGCGCCCCGATCGGGCTCCGGATGGAGAACCAGCCATGGAATCGCCCATGGACCCGATGAACGAAGAGTCCCGCGGTGAGGCCACTGTGACCAGGGTCGAGGGCGCGAGCCGCCTCTGGGCGCAGGGCCTGACCAAGGTCTATCGGAACCGTAGCGTCGTAGACCACGTCGACATCGAGGTCAGTCAGGGAGAAATCGTCGGCCTGCTGGGCCCCAACGGCGCAGGCAAGACGACCACCTTCTACATGATGGTCGGCCTGATTCCGCCCGCCGCTGGCACGGTGCACTTGGACGGCGAAGAACTGACGCGGATCCCGATGTTCCGGAGAGCCCGAAAAGGCGTCGGCTACCTGGCGCAGGAGCCCTCGATCTTCCGGCAGCTCTCGGTCGAGGACAACGTCACCGCGATCCTCGAGACATTGGGCCTGCCGTCGTCGGAGGAGAAGTCACGCCTGGAGGAGTTGCTCGGTGAGCTCGGTCTGGAAAGCCTCAGAAAAAGCAAGGCGTATTCACTCTCCGGGGGTGAAAGACGACGCCTCGAGATCACCCGCGCGCTCGTACAGCGTCCTAAGTTCATGCTGCTCGACGAGCCTTTTGCAGGCATCGATCCGATAGCGGTCCACGACATCCAGGAGATCGTTCGTGGTCTCAAGGACCGTGATATCGGCGTGGTCATCTCCGACCACAATGTCGAACAAACATTGGAGATCGTGGACCGTGCCTACATCATGTATGAGGGCAAGATCAGAGTGAGTGGCACGGTTTCTGAACTGGTATGGAATGACGAGGTGGCCGAGATCTATCTCGGACCCGCGCTGACGGCCCGAATGCGAGTCAGGTATCCCCGTCCGGGGGCCTGAGGAGGGTACAGACAGTCCATTGCCGCGCGTCGGGCGCGCGGGTCACGGGGACAGATGAGTTCGTTCAACGCCAAGCTCTACCAGAGCGCTCAGTTCCGGCAGGAGATGCGGATCAACCCGCGCCTGTACCAGGCGATGGAGTTGCTCTACATGCCTCTACTGGACCTGGAGCAGCACCTGAAGGAACAGCTGGCGGAGAACCCGTTCCTCGAGATGCAGGAAGCTGACGATCAGAAGGAAGTCGAGCTCAAGGAAGACACGGTCGATGAGCCGATGGGTGACGACCAGGTCGACTGGGAGGAGATCCTTCTGGACGGCTTCGACGTCGGCGGTCGACGTCAGCAGTACGAGCATCGCGAGTTCTTCGAGCCAACGCCGGTCGAGGCTCAGGACCTGCATGATCATCTCCAGGGTCAGCTGACGCTGCTCTCGATCTCCGAGCGAGAACTCCGGCTTGGTGAAGAGTTGATCGGGAACATCGACGATGACGGTATGCTCGCGTGCTCGCCCGAGGAGTGTGTCGTCGGTCTGAACGAGTGGCTGGACGAAATCCGTCCTACGGTCGTCGACAAAGTGAACGATATCGCGGACGAGGCCGAGCGCGCGGCGGAGCTGGCCGAGATCGAGATCACCTTCCGCGCGTACGAGCTCGTCGAAGCCGAGCGGATGCTCACCGTCGTCCAGCGCTTCGACCCGCCGGGCGTCGGGGCACAGGATGTCAGGGAATCCATCTTGATCCAGCTGCACCACAGGGGCGAAGAGGACTCCCTCGCCTACCGGGTTGTCGAGGACCACTTCGACGCCCTCATCACTCGTCACATCACGGACATCGCCAAGGCGCTCAATGTCAAGCCGATCGAGGTTCAGGATGCGGCGGACTCGATCAGTCATCTGGATCCCAAGCCGGGCCTGAAGCACTCCACGTCACCCGAGGAGTACGTGATTCCTGACCTCATTGTCGAGATGATCGACGGAGAGTACATGGTGTTCGCGAATGACACGAGCTTGCCTCGCCTGCGGATTTCGCAGTCCTACCGCGATGTCGCGAAGGACAAACGAGCCTTCACCGGCGAGAACAGAGAATTCATCTCGAGCAAGCTGAACGCGGCAAACTGGATGATCCAGGCGATCGAGCAGCGCCGTCAGACGATGCTCAAAGTCATGCATTTCATCGTCGACCGGCAACGCGACTTCTTCGAGCGTGGTGTGCAGTACCTCAAGCCGCTCACCCTGCGCGAGGTGGCCGACCACATCGAGATGCACGAGTCCACCGTGTCGCGCGTCACGAACAAGAAATTCGTTCAGACGCCGCGGGGGGTATACTCGCTGAAATACTTCTTCTCGAGCGGGCTTTCCACCACGAGTGGCGAAGATATCTCCGCCCGTGGAGTCCGGGACAAGATCAAAGGCATGGTAGCTGACGAAGACACCGCGAAGCCGCTCACGGATCAAGCCATCGTCAACCTGCTTCAGGCCGAGGGCGTGAAGATTGCCCGGAGAACTGTGGCCAAGTACCGGGATCAACTGGGCATCCTCCCGGCCCGGATGCGAAAGCGGGTTTAGCATGCGTCGCGACTTCACAGTGATCATTCCTGCCTTCAACGAGGCACCGATGGTGCCCGACCTTGTCCGGGAACTGAAGGCCTCGTTCAATGCGCATGGCCTCGACGGTGAGGTGTTGCTCATCGACGACGGGTCTACCGACGGAACCGCCGAACTGGCTGAGAGAGAGGCCGCCGGATGGGACCGTTTCCGCATCGTTCGACACAAGATGAATCGTGGGAAGACCGAAGCGATGCTGACGGCCGCGGACGTTGCGTCCGAGCCTCTACTGGTTCTCTTCGATGCGGATCTTCAGCACACTCCGGATGAGATTCCGCGTTTCCTGAAACGCTTGGACGAGGGTTGGGACATCGTGACGGGCCGGAAGGTCGGGTCATATGACAAGAAAGTCGTGTCGTCCGTCTACAACCGCCTGTCACGGCGGATCTTCGACGTGCCTGTGTCTGATTTGAACTCGATGAAGGCGTTCCGGGCCGAGGTCCTCGAGGGGCTGTCACTTCGGCACGATTGGCATCGCTTCTTCGTGGTCATGGCGCACGCGCGTGGCGCGAGCGTCACCGAGATCGACGTGGAGCTTCATCCTCGAAGAGCAGGGGAGGCAAAGTACGGAGGGTCCGGAAGGATCCTCATCGGGCTCATCGACCTCGTCTCCGTCTGGTTCCTGCTGCTTTTTTCCCGTAAGCCACTGCTCCTCTTCGGTGGATCGGGCCTCGCCCTGGCGCTTCTGGGGCTCCTGGTCACCGTCGTCACGGTGTACCTCCGCTTCGTGCACCCGATGGTAGGCTTCGATCCGTACATCCCGCCCATGGGCTACCGGCCGCTGCTGTACCTGATCATGCTACTCGAGACGCTGGGCTTTCTGCTCTTCGGCTTCGGTCTGGTGTCCGAACAGGTCGCCCAGGTGCGCGACGAGCTCGAAGCGTCGCGAAAGAAGGGCGGCTGACCCTGGCTGCCGAGCGGGCTCTCTCGACGATCGGACGACAGTCGAGGGTGCCGTGAAGATCCTCATGCACTGCGTGTATTACCCGCCCGAAGTAGGCGGGCTCGAGAGCCATGTGCACTACCTGTGTCGGGCCCTCGTCCAGATGGGGCACCGAGTCGAGGTCGTTACTTCGCATTCCATCAAGGAGACACCCAGGACCGAGGTCATGGACGGCGTGCACGTCCACCGCACATGGTTCCCGGGCAAGTCGACAATGGGGTGGATCGCTCATGCCGCCGTGTCCGTCCCAGCCACCGTCGCGGCGGCCCGTGACGCCGACATCCTGCACGCACAGGCGTTTCAGTCGATTCCCCCGTTCATCGCCGCCCGCACACGCTCGGCTGCGCCGCTCGTCTCCACCTGGCACACATCCCACTTCCTCCGGTTGGCGACGCGACCTGGGTGGGCCACCGTCCTCGGACGTCTTGTGGCTGCAGGGGATGCCAACCTCGCAGCCAGTGCGGAAATCGCCTCGGTCGCGGAATCACTAGCGCCGAACCATCACGTACAGCCCGTCACGAATGGGGTCGAGACCTCGATCTTTCAAGCATCTGAGCCCGTCCTGCCCATCCCCGAATCCGGCCGGCGCCGGCTGATCATACCGCGCCGACTCTTCGATAAGAACGGCGTAGAGTTCGCCGTCCGCGCTATTCCCCTCATCATGGAGCGGCACGACGTGGAGGCTGTCCTGGTCGGGGATGGTCCGGAGCGTGGCCGCCTGGAAGCGCTCGCAGGTGAACTCGGCGTACGAGACCGGATCCATTTTCTCGGGGCCCGTGCCCATGCGGATATGCCAGGGCTGTTGTCGTCCGCCGAGCTGGCGATCTTCCCTTCGTTGATGGAGGCGACCTCGGTCGCGGCTCTGGAGTGCATGGCGTGCGAGATTCCGGTTGCAGCCTCACGCGTAGGCGGGTTGCCGGAGATCGTCGACGACTCGGTCGGCGGGCTCTTCGCAGCGGCCGATCCCGCAGACCTCGCCCGCGTCGTCTCGGATCTGCTCAGTGACCCAGACCTGCCGTCACGGGGCGGGGCCGGCCGTGCCCGGGTCGTTAACCAGTGGAGCAACACACGCCTCGCTCAGTATCATCTCGATCTGTACGAAGAGCTGATCCGTCGGCAGGTCGCCTGAGGACCCCATGAGTGACAGAAATCAGATAAAGACGGACGTGGGGCTGCCTGGATGGGTGCCGCCCGTAGTCTTCGTGGTGCTCGCGCTCGCCCTGTTCAGGGCATTCGTCTTCAGCGACGAGATGCTCTACGGCGGGGATACGCTGGCCCTGGGGTACGCCGCGCGTGCGCTCTACGCGGATGCACTCGCGTCACTGGGCCGCGTTCCCGGGTGGGCGCCACATCTGCTGGGTGGCACGCCCTTCCTCGAGGCCCTGAGTGGCGGAGACTCGCTATATCCGCCCTCGCTCCTGCTCCTGCTTTTGACCGCGCCACACCGGGCACTCGGGTGGAAGCTGGTTCTCCATGTGCTGCTTGCCGGCTGTTTCTTCTATGGTTGGGTACGCGCGATCGGAGGCTCGAAGGTCGCGGCGCTCCTGGGAGGCGTGGCGTACATGCTGGCCCCGTTCCTGGTCGGCTTCGTGCACCCGGGTCACGACGGAAAGATCTTCGTGACGGCGCTGGCGCCACTGATGTTCTGGGTGACGGAGCGGCACTTCCGCGCCCCCGGCCTCACGTCGTTCGCAGCCATCGGACTTGTCGTGGCCGGCATCATCTACACGACGCACTTCCAGATGGCGTACTTCCTTTTCGGAGGAGTGGGCCTCTACGCGGGCTTCCGTGCACTCCAGACGTCCCGGGGCATCGACGAGGTGGCCCCGGGCCTCGACCGTCGAGCCGGCGGCGCGCGATTTGCCCTCTTCCTGGCCGCATCGATCGCGGGCGCGGCAGGTGCCGCGTGGCAGCTCGTGCCGGCCGCCGAGTACGTCACCGAGTACTCGCGCCGCATCCAGACCACTGAGGAAACCAGTGGGCAGACGGGACGCACCTGGTCGAGTTCGTTCTCCATGAACCCGGAAGAGGTCGTCTCCCTCGTGGTCCCGGAGTTCGCCGGGAACTTCGCGGGTGGCGGCGTCACCTGGGCCACCGGCACGTACTGGGGACGCAACGGCTTCAAGGACAACCACGAGTATGCGGGCCTGGTCATCCTGCTCCTCGCCGCAGTGTCGTTCCTCGGCGCCGCGCGGCGACAGCTCCGGCTTTTCTTTGCGGGTCTGGGTGTCCTGTCTCTTCTGTTCGCTCTCGGCGCGAACACGCCCGTCTGGGGGATCTTCTACGAGATCGTTCCGGGGATCCGATTATTCAGGGCGCCCGGGATGGCGTCCTTCCTGTTCGGCTTCGCTGCGATCACCATGGGTGCGCTCGGCCTCGATCGGATTGCGATGCTCGTCCGTTCACAGGACGAGGGCGAGTTGAAGCGCGTCCAGAAGCTCCTCTGGGGGCTGACCGCCGGACTCGGCGTGACGGCGCTCCTTGTGGTGTCTGGAGTCTTCACCACCATCTGGACGACCTCCATCTACTCTGGTATCGGAGAGCGTCAGCTTCAGATCCTCGCTGCGCACATGCCCAACATTGCTCGGGGTGCCGGGATCGCCGTTCTGCTCTCCGCTGCACTCGCCGGCATCGTGTGGGGTGTGCGTCAGCAGAAGCTTCCGCTCGGCGCAGCCCTCGGCCTCATCGTCGCCCTCGCTGCAGCCGACTCCTTCCGGGTCGATCAGCCGTTCGTTCAGACCATGGACTTCTACCAGTGGTCTCAGGCGGACGCGAACATCCGGACGATTCTCGAGCGGGAGCGGGGCGGAGAGCCGTATCGGCTCTGGTCCCTGGCACGAAACGACCAGGATGTGAACGCGGCCATCCACGGGATCGAACTCGCCGCCGGCCATCACCCCAACGATCTCTCCCGCTACCGGGACCTGATCGGTATGGTCGGTTCAGGCCAGGCTGTGAACCTCGGCAATCCCAACGTCCGGAGGATCCTGAACGTGAAGTATCTCCTCTGGCCGGATCTCGAACGTGGGCCGGCGCCCCAGGGCCCGGTGGTATCCCAGACGCAGCTCGCCGACGGAAGGACGTTCCAGACGCTCTTTTCCGACATCGGGCTTCCGCGCGCACGCCTGGTTGGCTCCGCAGTCGTGAAGTCCGACGCGGAGGCGGTGCCGTACATTCTGAGTCAAGAGCATGATCCCGAGTCAGAAGTCGTGCTGGCCACGACGGCGCCCGTCTCGCTGGATGGTGCCCCGGCCGTCGGCACCGTGGCGTGGGCCTCACGAGAGGCGGACCGTATGACCCTCTCGGTCACCTCGGAGCGCCCCGCCATGCTCGTCATCTCGGACAACTGGTTCCCTGCGTGGCGCGCCACCGTGAACGGGGCCGACGCGGAGGTCGTGCGGGCATATCACACACTACGCGCCGTGCCTGTGCCGGCCGGCACGAGCACCGTCGAGATGTGGTACGAGTCGCCGCGGCTCAGGCAGAGCCGGGCGCTCAGTCTGCTGGTACTCCTGGGGCTACTCGCCTCCGGCGGAATCGGCGTCGTACGAGGCCGCCGAGAGATGACGCATGCCGCGGGTGCCAGCGGATCCACCTCTGGTCATGACCCAAAGTCTCAACCCACGGCGACGTCCTGAAGACCCTCTTCATGCGTCTGGCGCAGGCCACCGCGACGGTCGCAGTCACCTGGTTCATCGTCACACGCGCCGGCTTGTCCCTGGAGGATCTTCGCCAGCTCGAGTCCGGCGTGTTCGACATCAGGCCCGGACTCCTGCTGGCATCATGCGCCACACTCTTCGCGGGGTACATGTCCACGGCTCTCATCTGGGCGCGAATCGTCCGCGACCTCGGTGGACCGCGGCTTCCTGCACACGACGCAGTGCGGCTCTTCATGATCGGAAACCTCGGCCGGTATGTGCCGGGCAAGGTGTGGCAGATTGCCGCCCTGGCCGCGCTGGCTCGACAACGTGGCGTTCCCGCCATGACCGCCACGGCAGCCGCGATCCTGGGGCAGGGCACCGGGCTCGGTGCTGCGATGGCGATCGGCCTCGGGGCCGCCTGGCAGTACGGTGCCGGCGAAGCATGGCGCTGGGGCGTGCCGGCGTTGATCCTGGGCGGCATCACCGTCGGGCTGTTGCCGCCGGTGTTCGACGCGGTTTCGAGGCTCTGGTTCCGCGTTGCGAAGTCCGACCCACCGGCGTCGCTGTCCTATCGTGACGGAGTCCGCTGGATCTTCCTGAGTATCGGGAGCTGGATCGTCTATGCCGTCTCGTTCTGGCTCTTCGCACGGGGACTTGGCCTCGAGCTCGGCCTCCTGACAGGTGCATCGGCCTTCGCAGCTGCGTACGTTCTCGGATATCTTGTCGTGTTCGCTCCGGCGGGGCTCGGGGTCCGCGAGGGCTTTCTGATCGCGCTCCTGACCTCCACGATCGGAGTGGGCGCAGCAACGGCGCTCGCAGCGGCGAGCAGGCTGTGGACAACGGTCGTCGAAGTGGTGCCGGCGGCTGCGTTCTGGACCCGACACCTCGCCACCAACGGAGTGACACACTCCGGTGAATGACGCACGAATTCTCGTCATCATCCCGACCTACGACGAGGCAGAGAACCTGCCGCGCATCGTTCCGCGTGTCCTCGAGCAGGATCCCCGCATCGAGCTCCTCGTCGTGGACGATGCGTCTCCGGACGGGACGGGTCAGATCGCCGACGAACTGGCTCTTGGAGATCCGCGCGTTCACGTGCTGCACCGCCAGGGGAAGGAAGGGCTGGGTCGTGCGTACCTGGCCGGGTTCGGGTACGGCATGGAGCAGGGGTTCGACATCCTGTTCGAGATGGACGCCGATTTTTCACATCCCCCGGACGCCCTGCCGGGCCTGATCGAGAAGTTCTCCGACGCCGATGTGGTGATCGGATCACGATATGTGGACGGGCGAGTCACCGTCGCCAACTGGCCGATGAGCCGCCTTCTGGTGAGCTACTTCGGCAGTCGCTACGCACGCATCATCACGGGTATGCCCGTCCGGGACGGGACCGGCGGATTCAATGGCTGGACGCGCGAGGTACTCGAGAAGGTGGATCTCTCCCGGGTTCAATCGAACGGGTACGCCTTCCAGATCGAGCTGAAATTCCGCGCATACCGGGCTGGCTTCCGGCTGATCGAATCGCCCATCCTGTTCACCGAACGCGATACCGGCGAGTCCAAGATGTCGAAGAAGATCGTTCGAGAAGCGGTCTGGCGGGTCTGGTGGCTTCGTATCCAGGACATCCTCGGCCGCCTGTGACTGACCCGGGCGAGGCGACACGCCATGCGGCCGGCGATGCAGATCCAGACGCCCGCATTGGCAAGGAGTTCTACGATTCCAGCGCCTACTTCGACGACCGGGGCGCGGTTCACCTGAACGACTACGAGAGTCCTTTTCAGCGGTATCGGGTCGATAAGGTCCTCGGCATCCATACGCCGGGCCGTCAGGACCGCGTCGTCGACTTCGGTTGTGGCTGGGGGACGTTCGGCTTTGCGCTCGCCGAACGCACCGGGGAGGTGCTCGGGATCGATTTCAGCGAGCGTTCGATCGAGATCTGCAATCAACGGCTGGCCGAGGACCCGCGCCCCAACCTGAGCTTCCTCTGCGCGGACGCGGGTGATACCGGGCTGGAACCGGAGAGCGTGGACCTGGTCATCGCGGCGGACCTCTTTGAGCACGTCTACCCGGAGGATTCGGCCCGAATCGCTTTGGAAGCGTACCGGGTTCTCAAGCCGGGAGGGCGATTCTCTACGTGGACTCCTCATCGGGGACATGTGCTCGAGGTGCTCAAGAACCGGAACATCATCCTGAAACGGGACGTGAGCCACGTCGATTACAAATCCATGGCACGGATGACGGGCCTCCTCATGGACGCAGGCTTCGAAATCGAGAAGGCCTATTACGCGCCCTCTCACCTGCCAGGCCTCAGGCTCGTGGAACGGGCGCTACAGCCCCTCGTCCCACTTCTGCGACGGAGAATCGCTGTCCTGGGCCATAAGCCCCATGCATACACGGCCCGAGGCGGAGAATCCACCGTTGTCTCGCAGGGGCAGGGGGATCTCGGATGAGTTGGGAAATCGAGAGACGTTTCCTGGTGCGGGTCGACGAAGCCGTGTGGGATCGTCTCGGCCCGGGACACCATCTGCGGCAGGGATACGTCCGGAACGGTGATCCATCGGTTCGGATCCGTGTCGGTGAGGAGCGTGGGGCGGTGCTGACCTCGAAGAGCGGCTCCGGCATTCGCAGACAGGAGTTCGAGGTAGTCGTGCCGGGCGAGATCGCCGAGGCACTGTTTCTCTCGGCGGACGATCGGGTGCTAGAGAAGATCCGCTGGAAGCTCGGCCCGTGGGAACTGGACCGGTTCATGGGTGCACTGGAGGGTCTGGCGCTCATGGAGATCGAGTTGGAAGATGAACTCGATGCTATGCCCGAGCCTCCGGACGGGGTCCATATGTTACGCGAGGTCACCGATGATAAGAGGTTTGTTAATGGTCGGTTAGCGCGCATGAGCGCGCGCGAGCAGAAGGGGCTGGCAACGAAGGCTTACAAGGAGGTTAAGGGATGGAAGGGACTCAACGTCTCCGAGTGACGGTGGTGTGGGCCATCACGGTGATCGCCGCGAGTGGATGCACGCTGATCGGTTCCCCTGAGCTCGTGAGCCCTCCGCCATCGCCCGAGTCCTTTCCGGAGGGGACGCCATCGGTGGAGGCGCCGAGCCGGAGCGGGAACATGGTGGAGTACGAGCAGAGCGGACGTACGTACCGAGTGCTGGAGAGCTCGTTCGGGTATGACGAGCGGGGGATGGCCTCGTGGTATGGCGAG
>DGOW01000086.1 GCA_002390225.1 Gemmatimonadales bacterium UBA4456
CCCGCTCGAACGTGACGCAGCCGTCACGAGGTCCCAGTGAGCGCTCGGCCGGGTCGCGGTCCAGTGCCCCCCAGGCGCGTTCGGCCCCCAGCCGCACGCAGAACCGGGCGTCCACCCCGGCTCGACCTTTGGCCCGCTCCACGCCGCAGCGAGGGGCCACCCGTTCGACGGTGACGCCACGTTCGAGCGGCCGCAGCCAAGCGACGAGCCGCACCCCAGCTGCACGCTTGACCCCGCGCGCGAGCAACCGTCCCCAGGCTTCGCGTCCCTCGGGCGCCCGCGCCACGCCGAGTCGCGGTGCGTCCAGACTGGCACCGAACCGGAGCGGAGCCTCGGCCCGCCCGGCACCCACCCGCGCGCCTCAGACCCGTTCCACACCGGCGCGCTCGGGCCGCTCCACACCCTCACGGGGCCGCACGACCCGCCGCCGGAACTAGCCAAGGCCAATCGAGGAACACGAAGCCCGCTGGCACATCCCGATCCGGCGGGCTTCGTCCCGTCTATCGGAGGCGGTGACCTCCCGCCACTACCGCCGACGCGGGTGCCCCGCCCATCCAGTAGCTCAATTCGGACGGATCATCGATCGCCCAGCACGCCAGATCGGCCCGCAGTCCGGCTCTGAGTACACCGCGGTCGTCAAACCCGAGCACCCGCGCCGCAAGAACTGTCATACCAGCCAACGCCTCCGCAGGCGTCAGCCCCAAGAGCACACACGCCTGATTCAACGTGATGAGGGGTTGTGTGGTCGGTGAGGAGCCTGGATTCGCGTCCGTTGCGACGACAAGAGGCACGCCATGTGAGCGAAACGATTCGATCGGCGGCTTCTGGGTCTCTCCGAGGAAGTAGAACGCGCCCGGCAACAGGACGGCGGCACACCCGGCCTCCCCCATCGCCCGAGCCCCGGCCTCGCTGGTGTACTCGAGGTGGTCGGCCGATCGGGCACCCGCACGCGCAGCGAGCGCGCCACCACCGAGGTCGGACAGCTGGTCCGCGTGCAATCTCCCCGCGAGGCCGGCCTCAGAGCCGGCGTGTAGCACACGTTCACACTCTGCGGGCGTGAAGCCGATGCCCTCGCAGAAGGCGTCGACGGCATCGGCGAGGCGAGCCGCCGCCGCCTGAGGGATCATCTCGTTGCATACGAGATCTACGAAGGCAGATCGATCGTTTGCGAACTCCGGCGGCAGGGCGTGAGCGCCGAGCAGAGTTGGCGAGACGGTGACGCCCGTGTCCCGCACCGAACACGCCGCTTCGAGCATCCGGAGCTCCGTCTCCAGGTCCAGACCATACCCCGACTTGATTTCCACCGTGGTGGTGCCGAAGTCGATCATCCGACCCAGCCGCCCGCGCGCCGACCGCACTAGTTCGTCGAGCGAGGCGTCCCGCGTGGCACGCACCGTCGAGAGGATTCCCCCACCCTGATGGGCGATCTCCTCGTAGGATACTCCACCGAGCCGACGCTCCCATTCCACGGCGCGCGTCCCACCGAACACAAGGTGGGTGTGACAGTCGATCAGCCCCGGGGTGACCCAACCGCCGTCCAGGTCGATCGTCTCTCTAGCGGAACTGACGGCGCCCTCCGGCGCATCCGCCTCATGGCCGATCCACTCAATGTGCCCGGCACTAACCAGTACAACGGCGTCGCGCACCGTGCCGTAGGGGCCTGAGCCTATGTCGGACATCGTGGCCGCGTGACCGTTGTGAAGCGCAAGATCGACGGCGCTCAGGTGGCCTCCTCGTTTGACGGTGGATTCGCGTGCAATCTACACTCTGTGGCCATGTCTGACCTGTTCTTCGATTCAGCGCTGCTCCCGACCGGCTGGGCCCACGATGTTCGCATCGTGGTCGACTCGGGCGGGTGGATCTCCGCCGTCGACACCGACACCACCCCGCAGGGCGCGCGCCACGTACCCGGGATTGCCCTACCAGGGGTCCCGAACGTGCACTCCCATGCATTCCAGCGGGCCATGGCCGGGCTAACCGAGCACGGCTCCCCGAAGGGTGATTCGTTCTGGTCATGGCGTCGGCGCATGTATGGGTTTCTGCGCACGCTGGACCCCGAGGGCGTAGAGGCGATCGCGGCGCAGCTCTTCGTCGAGCTCCTGCGTCGAGGCTTCACGTCCGTAGCCGAGTTCCACTACCTCCGGAACGACCGCGACGGCACGCAGTACCCAGATCCGGTCGAGATGGCACGCCGGGTCCTGCATGCGGGCGTGGACACGGGTATGGGCCTCACGATTCTTCCTGCACTGTACACAGCGTCGGACTTCGGGGGCGTCGCGCCGGAGCATGAGCAGCGCCGGTTCGCCTGCACCGTCGAGGAGCTGCTGGGTGATATCGCCGTCCTGGGTGCCGGTGCGCCTGCCGGCACCGTCCGTGTCGGTCTGGCTCTGCATTCGTTGCGGGCTGTCCCACCCGACGCTCTGGCTATCGCCGTCGAGGCCGCGCGCGGGATGGACCCATCGATTCCGATCCACATCCATGTGGCCGAGCAGGAGCGGGAAGTCCAGCGTTCTCTGGAGTGGACTGGCGCGCGTCCCGTCGCATGGCTCCTCGACCACGCCCCCGTGGACGAGCATTGGTGCCTCATCCACGCCACACATCTCGATGAGCATGAGGTCCAGCGCATGGCGGCGACGGGGGCCGTCGTGGGCCTGTGTCCGACCACCGAGGCCAATCTGGGCGACGGGGTATTCCCTCTCTCCGCGTTTCAGGAGCACGCAGGCCGCTGGGCCGTGGGTACCGACTCACATGTGGGCCGAGGGCCGGCCGGAGAGCTGAGGATGCTCGAGTACGGCCAGCGGCTTCACACCCGCAGGCGAAACGTGGTGGCGGGGCCCCATCATCGTTCCAGTGCCCGTGCGATGCTGGAAGCGGCTTGGAGGGGCGGAGCGTCAGCGTCCGGCCGCCGCATCGGGGCGCTGACCCCCGGCGCCCGGGCGGACGTCGTTGTGCTCGATCCCGACCATCCGGCTCTTCTCGGGCGGTCCGAGGACGACGCTCTGGGCTCCTGGATCTTCTCCGGAGACGACACGCCGGTGCGTGACGTTTTCACCGGCGGTCATCAGGTGATCCGTGACGGACGCCATGCCTCCGAGGACCGGGTGCGTCAGCGTTATGCCGCGGTGGTACGCGCTATAGCCGAAGACACACCGCAGCTGGCCATCGATTTCGAGTAGGGCGACATCGAAAGCGCTCCCGGGTGCGGTCTTCGCGGACCCGCCGACGCCTAGAGCATCGGGATGTTCAAGCCCTCTCGCCGCGCGGTCTCACGCGCAGTCTCGTACCCGGCGTCCGCATGACGCACGACACCCGTACCCGGATCGTTCGTCAGGACGCGCTTGAGGCGCACAGCCATCTCGGGTGTCCCGTCAGCGACGATGACCTGACCCGCGTGCAACGAGTTGCCCATACCTACACCGCCACCGTGGTGGAACGAGACCCAGCTGGAGCCCGACGCCGTGTTCAGCAACGCGTTGAGGATCGGCCAGTCGCCCACGGCGTCCGTACCGTCGAGCATCGCCTCGGTTTCGCGGTTCGGCGACGCCACGGAACCGGTGTCGAGGTGATCCCGCCCGATGACAATCGGTGCGCTGATCTCCCCCGATGCAACGAGCTCGTTAATGGCCAAGCCCAAGCGGGCGCGTGCCCCCTGACCCAACCAGCAGATCCGGGACGGAAGACCCTGGAACTCGACCTTTTCGTTGGCCATGCGGATCCAGCGGCACAGGTGCTCGTCCTCCGGGAACATCTCGAGGACAAGATCGTCGGTACGATGGATGTCCGCAGGGTCACCAGAAAGGGCGGCCCAGCGGAAGGGCCCCTTCCCTTCGCAGAAGAGGTCGCGAATGTACGCCGGTACGAAACCGGGATAGGTGAAGGCATCCTTGAAGCCGGCGTCCTCCGCGTATCCGCGGAGGTTATTGCCGTAGTCGACCGCGATCGATCCGGCATTCTGGAGGGCGACGATCGCTTCGCAGTGCACACGCATCGACGCCATGGAGCGTCTCACGTACTCATCGGGATCCGCAGTGCGCATTTCCGCTGCGGCGTCCATGCTCAAGCCGGCCGGCACATAACCGTGCAACGGATCGTGCGCCGAGGTCTGATCCGTCACGATATCCGGGACGACACCACGACGTACCAGCTCGGGAAGCACCTCGGCACAGTTCCCGACCAGCCCGACGGAGACCGCGTCACCGCGTGAGGTGGCCTCGTCGATCATGCGGAGGGCGTGATCTAGGTCGTCTGTCATACGGTCGCAGTAGCGGGTGTCCAGACGTCGCTGGATCCGTGTCGGGTCGACCTCCACACAGAGCATCGCTCCCCCATTCATGGTCGCTGCGAGCGGCTGCGCTCCGCCCATGCCGCCCATACCACCGGTCAGAACCCACCGCCCCTTCATCGAACCGCCAAAATGCCTATCGGCCATAGCTCCGAAGGTCTCGTAGGTGCCCTGGAGGATCCCCTGGGTACCGATATAGATCCATGAGCCAGCGGTCATCTGACCGTACATCATGAGGCCCTTACGCTCGAGCTCGCGGAAGTGCTCCCACGTCGCCCAGCGGCCCACCAGGTTCGAGTTGGCGATGAGAACCCGCGGCGCGTGCTCATGCGTCTGGAAGACACCGACCGGCTTACCCGACTGAACCAAGAGCGTCTCGTCGTTTTCAAGTTCTCTGAGGCATCGAACGATGGCATCGAACGCCTCCCAGCTCCGAGCGGCGCGACCAGTCCCGCCGTAGACCACGAGGCGGTCTGGGTGCTCCGCCACATCGGGGTCGAGGTTGTTCATGAGCATTCGGAGAGCCGCTTCCTGCGCCCATCCCTTGCAGGAGAGTTGAGGGCCCCGAGGAGCTCGGACTTCGCGAGCTCCGGTCATCGTTTCTACTTCGGTCTTGGTCATCGCCATTGGTCGATCCTATCCCTGGTCCGGGTTCCTTTCGTAACGTGCGACCACGTCGGCCAGCGCTCCGGAAGCCACGAGGTCCGTAAGCGCCTCGAGATCGGGCCCAAGTATTCTGTCGCCAGACAGGCGCGCGACACGTGCGCGCACGGCTTCCCATGCCTCTTCGACGCCCGTCCCTGCCTTGAGGGGACGTCGGTATTCGAGTCCTTCTGCCGCGCACATAAGTTCCGTGGCCACCACGCGTTCGATGCAGTCCACGGCCCGATTCGCCTTGCGGGCGGCCGCCAGCCCCATGGATACGTGGTCCTCCTGGTTCGCACTGGTGGTCACCGAGTCGATCGAGGCGGGACCGGCCAGGAGCCTGAGTTCCGCCAGTAGGTCCACGGCGGTCACTTGGGCGATCATGAACCCACTTTCCAGCCCGGGGCGTCCCGCGAGGAAGGCTGGCAGCCCCATCGAGAGGTCCGGGTTCAACAATCGCTCGATCCGACGCTCTGCGATGGCGGCCAGATCAGCCAGCGCGATCGCAAGGAGATCGAGCGCCTGAGAGACGATCTGAGCGTGGAAGTTGCCCCCGCTCAACACGAGCCCAGCTTCGGGAAACACGAGTGGATTATCCGTGGCGCTGTTGGCTTCCGTCTCGAGAATCCCCCGTGCGTAGGCGAGCGCGTGTTTTGTAGCTCCATGAACCTGCGGCACACATCGGAGGGAGTAGGCATCCTGAACCCGCGGATCTTCGTAGCGATGTGACTCCCAGATCTCCGAATCGGCTAGCAACGCCCGCTGCAGCCGAGCCGAAGCCCGCTGCCCGGCGTGCGGCCGTGCAGCGTGGATCTCGTCACGATACGCGACCGGTGTGCCCATCAGAGCCTCGAGCGACATCGCGGATGCGATCTCGGCGGTCGCGAGAACCCGTTCCGCTCTGCACAGGGAGAGAATCCCCAAACCGGTCGTCGCCTGAGTTCCGTTGATGAGCGCCAGGCCTTCCTTCGAGTCCAATGTCAGGGGCTCAAGGCCTGCCTCTGCGAGAAAGTCGCCCGCGGGGCCCACCACGCCTCCGCATTCCGCCTCACCTTCACCCAACAGGCCGAGTGCGACGTGTGCCAGTGGAGCCAAATCGCCACTTGCGCCGACCGATCCGAACTCCGGTACACGGGGGTGAATTCCGGCATTCAGCAAAGCCAGCAGCGCCTCAATCACATCTACGCGACAACCCGAGACGCCACGCGCCAAAGCATTGGCGCGCAACAGGATGATGGCTCGGACTACTTCACGCGGGAACGGGTCGCCCATACCGGATGCGTGTGAACGAACGAGGTTGTGTTGCAGCGTAGCTCGCTCGTGGGGAGCGATCGCTACATCGGCCAGCCGACCGAACCCCGTTGTCACACCGTAGACCCGCTCACCCGTGGCCACTTTCGCCTCAATGAAGTCCCGGGCGGCAGACACACGGCCCCGGGCATCTTGAGTGATCTCTACGCGCACCGACATGTTTCGCGCGACCACCTCTACCTCATCCAGGCCGAGGGAGTGCCCATCGATCATGAGGGTGGGGCTCATTGGTGCCTCGCTTCGAACTCGTCTCGGGAAATGACCATGTCCTCTGGTGCCCAGAAATCCTCCAGCTCGACACCTAATCCATCTGCGAGCCGGTTCGCGTAGTTGTAGTACGACACCACCTGACAGATATCCAGTACCCCCCGGTCATCGAACCCATGAGCTCGCAGTCGATCCACGTCATCGCTCCCGACCGAAGCCGGATCCCGCGTCAGGTGACGTGCATATCGAAGCATCTCCGCGTCCGCCTCCGTGATCTCGGGAGGGTTGCGTCCGCGGGCCAGGGAGTGACCCGGTTCGACTGATCCAGTCAGCGTACGGAGGCCCGCCCCGTGATGCACAATTCAGTAGAAGCAGTCGTTTTCAGCCGAAACGCTCACGGCAATCATCTCTCGCTGAATGCGCGTCAGGGGTGACCCGCCTCGCATGAGGTGACTGTAGAGGTTCATGTGGTCGCGCATGGAGCGCGGGTTCAGCGAATGAATCCACAGGATATGATCGAGCGCGCCGCGTTCGTCGGAATATTCGTCGTAGAGCTGCGCGAGCAGACCGGACGCGTCGTCGCTCGGTACGTACGGGATCCAAGCCATAGTCCGGTATACAAAGAGGCGCTGACCTTGCAAAGTGAGCCCGGAAACTGTGGCACGGCAAGGCTTTGCGCGCTTGCGCCCTTCACGGCCGACACGCCACATTCGGAGCGCGTCCTCACCCTGCCGTCCCTGCGCCCCTCCGGTCTACCCTTGGACTACTTCGAGCCGTCAGCGTACCAGTGGCAGAACGACATGCTCGACCTGCAAAAGCGCATGCTCGGAGCGCTTGCGTTCATCCTCTTAGTCACGCTCGTGGGGATCGTCGGGTTTTCGATCATCGATCCCGATGCGGGCTTCGTCCGGGCGTTCTTCATGACCGCCATCACGCTGACGACCGTTGGATATGGCGAGGAAATCGCCGTGGACACCGACGGCGCGCGGATCTTCACCGCGGTGCTGATCCTCTTCGGGATGGGCGCCACCCTGTATTTCGTCTCGACGGGCACCGCATTCCTGATCGAGGGCGAGCTCGGCAACGTGTTTCGGAGAAAAAAATGGAGCGTCTGCTCGATGAACTAGAAGGCCACATGATTGTGTGTGGGGGCGGACCCACGGCCATGTACGCCACCGCGGAGTTGCACCAGGTGCAGCGTCCCGTCGTCCTGGTTTGTCCCACCAAGAAGGAAGCCGAAGAGGCGGCGTCCAGGCTACCCGACGTCCCGCTGATCCTCGGCGACCCGACCGACGACAACATCCTGAGAGCAGCCGGGGTTGAGCGGGCATTCGGACTCATCGCCTGTTCGGAGACCGACAACGAGAACGTCGTCATCACGCTGACGGGACGGCAGCTTAACCCGCACATCCGGATCGTGTCGCGACTGTCTGATGTCGGTACCGAGTCGAAAGTCCGGAAGGTCGGGGCGAATGCCGTGGTGTCGCCTCAGCACATCGGCGGCCTCCGGCTCGCTTCGGAACTAATCCGCCCCACGGTCGTGACCTTCCTGGACAAGATGCTGCTCGACAAGGACGGAAGCCTGCGCATCGACGAGGTAACGATCCCGGAACAGTCCGCGTCTGTGGGCAAGGCGATCAACGAGCTCGGTCTGGAGCACGTTCCCGGTGTGCTGCTCCTCGCCGTTCGGGACCTAGACGGAGATTGGGAGTACAATCCTCGCCGTAACACCACTGTTCGGGCCGGAACCGCCCTGATCTTCCTCGGCTCGCCGCGTGATTCGAAGCTATTGAGGGAGCGTCTGGGGTCTGATTTAATTGAGCCCGACGTAACCGTGTGATGGCACCAGGCTGATGATTGCTCGCCTCGATCGGCTCAGGGCCAACCCCAGGCTTTAGGCGCAGACGCGAAGCATACGAGCCTCGCCACTACCTTGGTCGGAGCGGTCGTGGACCTCATGGTGATCGCGGCGATCGTCGACCGCATCGCCACGGCGTCAAGATCCCGTGCACCGTAGCCCTCGTGATTACCGGCGCAGCAAACCTCAAATTATGCATCACTGGACGGGCCACGACGTCCACTGCACCTTTGAGCAACGACCAAACCCGCTCGAGCCTCCATCGAGGTGCCCCGGTGATTGTAGAACGAGCCATGACACGGCGACACGGAGACGACCGCAGGTCGTCCCTTGAGCGACGCGCGGGCTCTCGCCGCGAGGAGCAGCGCCGAAGGAACCGCGGCACCGCTGTCGATGATGATCGTCGCAGAAGTGACCGTCGCGGACATCGCGACCAACGAGGTGGGCGAGATCGTCGTGTCGGTGACCGCAGAGCCATGCCGGAACGCCGCATGATGATGGCGTTCTCCTAGAAGAACGCTCCAAAGAGGCGCAACGCCACCTCGGAAACAGCCCACACGACCACAGAGCCCAGAGCCGTCGCGGCCGCAACCATTGTGACAGGCTGAGACTTGAAGAGGTTTCGGGTGAACTCCGGATCGCCTGACACGAGCTTCCGGAAGTGGTCTACGACGAAGTACCCAACGAAGGGCGCCGGGACCAGGATCCAGAGAATCGACACGATCGTTCAGTCGGTGTGAGGTACCCGGCAGGACAACCCGGGTGAGCCCTGGGGTCCGAGCGGAGACCCAGCGTGCAAACCCGTCAGAGGCGAGGGGGAGGGCCGTGTGGCCCTCCCCCCCCGTTTTTCTATTGGCAGGACACGCAATTGTTACTGTTTGTCGACCCGAGGCTCTCGAGGAGCGCCACGGTCTCTGGTATCGGAGACACACGGGATACCGGGCCATTCGCCATATCGGCGGTGGTCTGCGCCCGGCGGCTGATCGCGGAGACGTCACCGCCGTATTCCACCAGATAGAGGATCAGCTCGTTGTCGCCGCGCGCTGCGGCATGGTGGATTGAATTGTAGCCATTGGAGTCGCGCTGGTTCACGTCCATTCCGACCTCTTCGACCAGAAAGCGAACTGACGACAACCATCCGTTTTCCGCATGCCGATGGGCATTTCCGGCGAAGCCTTCGCCGTAACCGACGCCAGAGGCAGCGTGAATCGCGAACACCGACGGGCCGCCTTCTTCCACAGGCGGTAGACCGGATGGATCTGGCTTCTCTGAGTTTACGGAGTCCTGCCGCATCGCATGCTCCAGCACGAGCTGGCGGTACTCCCCGGGATCACCCCGGACTTCATCCTCTATGAGCTCAGCCTTCACCGTATCCGGGAGTTCCTCCCAGATGGTCACGACCGCCGTGGCCTGCGCAGAGTCACTCAACTCCTCGAACTCCTCGACATTGTCGAGAGCTTCGACCTGAGACTCACGAATCCGCTCTTGGGTCGTACGTCGGTTACGGCGGGCAGGCGCCTTCGTCGCGATGTAGGGGTCTGCGCCCCACGTGTGAAGCAGGCGCATCGCGTCCACGTCTGTAGCGTAGGCCGCACGAAGGAACGTGGTCGCACCCTTCATGTCGATCAGGCCACACTGAGAGTTTCCGCATCCCGTGTACTCCATGTACCAGGGGTGCAGCGTCATCCGAGCGTCGGCGTCAGCCCCTGCAGCGAGTAGCGCCTCCATCACGGCGAGATAGCTCACTTCCTGGCCTTCTCGCTCCTGAGGCTGCGGGTAGCGAGTGCGCGGCTGCCACTCAGAGTTGAGGGCAGCGAAGAGCGGAGTGGCGCCATTCAGGGTCGAAGCGATGTTCGGGTCGGCCCCAAGCTCGAGAAGAGCCATAACCGCATCGAACTGACCGTTGATGCTCGCCATGAGCAGTGGGGACGTACCGTCACCGCCACCCACCTGATCAATGTCCGCGCCGTGCTCGAGCAGAATCTCGATGGTCGCGACATGCCCCTGACGCGCGGCGTGGAGCAGCGGAGTCAGACCACCCTTCGACTTGATGCGAACCTCACGCTGGAACCGCCCCGATTGCTCTCGCCGTTCAGCGAGTTCTGCATCCGGCTCATACGCGCCACGACTGGCTAGCACAGCGGCCTGGACCTGACCGGAGGTAGGCGCCCATGAACCATCGTTCGTGAAGGCCTTGAGCACATCCTGCTGCCTACGGTTTGCCTCGGCATCCAGGCGGCCCATCCGCTCCAGGTCCATAGACTCGGCCGCACCGTTCGGGTCTGCCCCGCTCTCAAGGAGCGCAACCACTGCGTCCAGTCTGTTCCATGAAGCAGCGAAAATGAGAGGTGTCTGCTGCCACTCCGACTCCCGCGCCTCGATGTCTGCCCCGGAAGCAACCAACGCACGGATCACATCGCCATTTCCTGAGAGAGCCGCGAGATGCAGTGGCGTGGAGCCACTCGGATCTGTCACCGCAGCGATATCTGCGCCCGCTCCAATGAGCCGCTCGACGGCGCCTATGTTTCCGTTTCGGGCTGCGAGGTGAATCGGCCGGTATTGTCCAATGCGGGTCGACGCTTCGAGTTCTGCCCCGGCGTAGAGCAAGACATCCATCAACACCAGATCACCGCGTTCCGCGGCCCAGTGCAATGCACTCATCCCGTCGCCCTGCGCAGCATTTACGTCGGCTCCGTCTCGAAGAAGCGTGCGTACGGCCTCGACGTCCCCATCGCGTGAAGCATCAGCAACCGGTGACGCCAGGGGCACTGCCGCGATCAGGATGATCGTGAAGAGCGCGCCGAGTCCGCTCCAATGCGCTCGCTTCATCGGACTACTTGACCTCCTGAGCGGTGGTACGGCCAGCGGAGCGTAGCATGAGCCCCCCCGTGCTGTCGCCGAAGTTTTCCATGTCCGTGTGCCCAAGCTCCTGCATCATCGTAAGCATCGCGTTGGCCATCGGGGTGCCGTCCGCCGCCTTCAGGTGGAGGTTCCCCTCCAGCATCCCGTTGCCCTTACCGAGGAACATCAGCGGGCAGCGGCGGTGGTTATGGATATTGGCGTCCGCCATCGGTGAGCCGAACATGACGACGGACTTGTCGAGCAGGTTCGTGTCACCCTCGACCGTGTTTTGCAGCTTGTCGAGGAGGTACGGCAGCATGCTCACCCGGTACTGGCAGATCTTGTTGAACTCGAGGATCGCCTCTTCGCGGCCTCCGTGGTGTGACGCGGGGTGGAACGGGCGGTCCGAGCCAGACTCGGGGAACACCCGGTTCTCAGAGTCCCGGCCTGTCTTGAAGGTGATGATGCGGGTCATGTCGGTCTGAATCGCGAGCACCTGGAGGTCGAACATGATCTCCATGTGCTCGCGGTACGAGTCCGGCACGCCTGCAGGCGCTTCGGGGATCGCGCGTTCTTCACCCGTGAGGTTGTGCGACTCCACCATCTGGATGCGCCGCTCGATCTCACGAACGTTGTTGAGGTACTGCTCCATCCGCACACGATCTTCACTGCCTAGTTGGCGGTTCATGACCGTCACCTCACCCGTGATCCAGTCGAGGATGCTCGAACGCATCGCACGACGCTCTGCGCGCTCTGCCGGCGTTCCACCCGCCCCAAAGAGCATGTCGAAGGCAACGCGCGGATCACGGATCATCGGAAGCGGCTCACTCGGAGACGCCCAGCTGATCGAGTCCGTATAGGCGCAGGAGTAGTTGTACGTGCAACCACCCGCCTGATCGATGTTCGGGATGGTGAACTGCATCGACGGAAGTGGCGTGTCCTGACCGAAGCGACGCGCGTGGATCTGATCGAGCGAGGTCCCGACGAAGAGATCCGAGCCCTGTGTCTGCTTAGGATGAGACTGCGTCAGGAATACCGCGCTGGACCGGAAGTGATCACCACCGATCTCCGGTGCGGTGAACGCCTCAGCCATCCGGGTATCCGTGTTCGAGATGATCGTCAGGTAATCCTGATAAGGCTCGAGCGGGATAAGAGCGCTGTTCGGCACCATCTCGAAGTCTTTACCGATGATTTCAGGGGCATACAGGTGCTGAGTCGCGGCCCAGTCGTTGCACCCGGCAAGACCGTGGACCTCTTCAATTGCGATGAGAGGGGTCTTGGCCGCCTCGGCTCGCGCGACCGTACCACTCATACGCCCCGCAGGTACCATGGCATCGAGATATGGAAGCCCGACCGCTGCGCCCATGCCGCGAAGAAAGGTGCGGCGATCGAGGTGCTTGCCCGTAATGAACTCCATCGTCCCGGTCTCCTGAAAGGTGGGATCCAGCTAGTAAGACTTGGAACTACTGATCGTGATCGATCTGATCGGCGGCCACGTCGGCCGCTCGCTTCATCCTGAACGCATCGCTGGTGACCACACCGACGATGAGAGACTGCATGCGATATCCTCCATCTTCCTCCGACTCCGCGACGATCCTGCGAATCGTCGGCATATCGAAGTACTCGACGCGGCGGGCCATCGCGTAGGCCATCATGTTTTCGGTGAGATTCCGCATCAGCGGCACCGGCCGGCGGAGAATCGCATCGGCGACCTCCTTCGGCGACGTGATCAGTGAGCCGTCGTAGAACTCGCCACGAGTATCGAGACCCATACCATTCTCACGAAGCCTCCACTGACCGGTCACGTCAAAATTGTCGAGCGCGAGCCCGATAGGGTCCATGAAGCGATGGCAGGCGTTGCAGGTGGGATTCTGACGGTGCATTTCCATCCGCTCGCGCGTCGTCAGACGCTTCCCTTCCATGGTGCCCTCGGTGTCATCGAGATCCGGGATGCCCGGTGGCGGTGGCGGAGGTGGCGTTCCCATGAGGACTTCCATCACCCATTTGCCGCGCAGGACCGGTGACGTCCTGTTTGCAAGCGATGTGAGGACCAGCACGCTTCCGTGACCGAGTAGCCCTGCGCGAACGCCGTCCGTGTAGGGGACTCGGCGGAAGTGATCACCCGCCACGCCCTGCATCCCGTAATGTGTCGCCAGACGTTCGTTGACGAACGTGTAGTCCGCCTCGAAGAGTTCCAGGGCGTCGAGGTCCTGCTGGACGAGATGGTTGAAGAAGAGCGACGTCTCCGTCGTCATCGCGTTGGCGAGGGTCTCGTCGAAGTTCGGGAAGAAGTTCGGATCCGGACGGACCTTGTAGATGTCCTGGAGACGAAGCCACTGGAAGGCGAACCGATTTCCCAGCGCTTCAGCGCGCGGATCAGCGAGCATGCGCCGAGTCTGTTGTTCCAGTTGCCGCAGATCGTTCAGGTCACCGGATTCGGCGACACGAAGAAGCTCCGCGTCCGGTGGGGTGCCCCAGAGGAAGAATGATAGGCGTGAGGCAAGTTCCGGGCCCTCGAGACGGTAGGTCTCGCCCGGATCCACATTGTCAGGCTCGCGCTCCAGGCGGAGTACGAAGAAGGGGCTGGCAAGAACAGCCTCAAGCGCATCCCTCACGCCGCGCTCGAACCCACCTCTTTCGTGTCCGTTCTGATAGAAGGACATCAGGCCCTGGATTTCATCATCGGAAACCGACCGGCGGTACGCCCGACTGGACAAATTCCGAACGATGCTGCGCGCGCACGCATCTTCTTCGCTCGGCGCCGTAGGACGGCACACGAACAGCTTGTCGCGGCTGGACGTGTCGGATACACCTGTGATGTCGTCAGGTCCCGCGACAATGAGCTCCTGCAGGTGCGGCAGCGTCGTCACACCGGACCCACCGGACCCACCACCTGCCATCGACCAGTCGTGGGGACGGATGAGATCCTCGTACGGACCATCCATACGCTTGATGAAGGCCGCCGACACAGAGTGCTGGCCAGCCCGGATGAACACCGGCTCGGACCATAATCCTCCGCCTCCACGTCCGTCTGCGCCTTCACCTGAGCGCGTGTAGGCCATGAGCGCCACCCGCTCGCCGTCCACGGAGATATCGATGTCCTCGAAGCGCTCGTTGCGCCCACTCGCGAAGGTCATCCCGAACTGATACATGCCGTCGGCCGGGAAGACGTGGTTGGATACCACCCCGCCTCTCGTGCCGTACGGCGCGCCCTCGACATGATCCCAGGGGTGCTGGGACTGGTATTGAGAGTTGCGGTACGTGACGTTGATCGACGGAGCGTTCCGGTCGCCCACGGCCATGCGGCTGATGTCGGCAGCCGCATTCAGGTAGGCTTCCAGGAGCGTCGGGGACAGAGACTGAACATCCGCGATGTTGTCGAAGTTGGCACTCATCTGGTCCAGTGGAAGCCAGTCGTCCGCGCGGACTTCGAGGTCGAGCAGATCACGTATCGCTCGCTCGTACTCAGGGCGATTGAGACGCTGGAACGTCCGTCGACCCGGATTCGGATTCCGCTCGGCGTTGTCATCCATGATCTGCTCGAGCGTCGCAGCAAAGTCTGCCAGCGTGTCTCCGGCAGGAGCGCGCGTACCCGGAGGCGGCATCATGCCCGCTCGAACCTTCCGGATCATCCGTTCGATGATCTCGGCATTCTCCGCGGCTCGACCTATGTCGAAGTCCTCAAGAGACAGGTTACCGCGGAGCCGTGAGTCCGAGTGGCACCGCACGCACGTGCGAGAAACCAGCGCGTTGGGGTCTACATCGGGCGCCGCGATCAGTGCGTGATCCACTGGGTCGAAGGCGATCTGCGTTGTGGCCGTAACCGATAATTCGCCGATCAGCATGAGAGACATGCCGAGAACGACTGACGATACTACGAAAGGCTTCATCCGGGCCGACTCCCAGAAGGGACTAACGGTTTATAGTACGCACGCTCCCGTCTACGCAGCAAGGACAATAAGGCTGGAACAAACGTTGAGATCCTCCCGCTCTTCGCAGATTGGGAACCTCATCACCGATCATTCCTGCGCTTCGTCCAGAATGCGATCACACCGCACTCGTTGAACGACCCGAATTCTATGGGTATGCCCGAGACGCCTCGGTGGAGTTCAATGGCGTACAGTGTTTCGAGTGGAGCGATCTCATCAAGACCTAGCGCAAGACGGCCCCACTCCGTCCGCACGCCATCGACGAACAGGGTCGGAACGCAGTACCCCCGGGTGCCTCGAACCTGAACACGTTCGAGCCCATTCGAGTCCACAACCATCCGAACACCAGCCAGGCCCTGAATCATTTCGGCTGCTCGCATTGCCGTCGTCTCCTGGATGTCCGCGGGCCGGATGAAGGAGCCCGATCCGCGCTGCATCCGACGGTAGAAGCCGTTGCGAACCAGTTCCGGCTCACGAACAAGGCTTTCGACCATGATGCCATCGAGCATCAAGGGCTCTTCCCAGAGCCGGAACTCCACGGAGATCTCACCGTCTTCTCCCAGCTCAAAGAGACCCACCCTGCTCTCTCGATACCCCAGGGCTGCGGCGAGTAGTAGGTAATTGCCACTCTCCGGCGCAGTGACCTCGAAGAACCCAGTGTTGCTGCTCAGAGTCGAAGCGACCGAGTCCCCGAACTCGGATATCATGATGATCAAGCCGAGGTCGATGGGGGCGTCCGAGCCGAACTCCATCAGATTGCCTCGAATCGTCTGGGCGGACGCGGCGTGCGCGCCGACGAGCAGCAGTAGCACCGCGAGTCGCTTCATGAGGTGATCTGCGCCGCTTCGTAGCGTTTGGGCCAGATCAGAATCACGGCAGAATCGCCGAAACCGTGACACTCCTCGGGCGCGTGGCAGCACCACCGGCTCATCTCCACCGCCCACCGTTCAGCGATGTGCGCCACCTGCATGCCACACCTCACCGTCGGTTCGTCCAGATCAGGATTACGCCGCACGCAGAGGCACTGTTGTTCTGGAAATATCGAACCGGTGCCCCGAACCCAGCACGATGAACCTCGATCCCCTCTATGGTCTCCTTGGGAGCAACGTCGTCCAGGTTCTCACCAGGCATCAGAGGTGTCAGCACTTCATCGATCCAGATCATGGGCTCGCACATCCCTGCCCCGAGCTGGCCGTCACTACTCACCCGCCTGCTTCCGGAATCTCTCTTCAGCACCACCCTGTCGCTCCACGGACCAGAGCCCCGACTGCGATCTGAGACCAGGTCGACCGTGAGCATCTCTCGGAAGAGCTGAGGGGTGTAGGCGCCCCCGTGAGTTCGGACCTGTCCGGCAGTCAGGAACTCTCCCCAGCCCGCATTCATCCGGTCATAAAAACCGCGCTCGGCAAGCTCAGGAATCTCCACCTCGTCGGGCGCAGACGTGGTCACGTCGACACCGGCCACCGGGATCGGACGCAGAGACAGGTACATCTGCGTGATACGCACTTCGCCGGATTCGAGCTCGACGCGCTCGGAACGAGTCGTTCGATAGCCAAGGGCGGATACGAGGAGAACATACCGCCCGGCCTCTCCCGCATCGATCGAGAAAAATCCTTGTTCGTCCGTCAGCGTCGCCTGTACCGAATCTCCCTCTAGCGTGACCATCACGACGCGCCCGAGTGAGATGGGTAACTCGGTGACCTCCTCCAGCACGAGGCCGCGAAGGGTCTGAGCACCGGCGGGGGTGTCAGCCAGGACCACGAAGATCACGCACGCAGCCAGCGACCAGAGTACGCGACGAGCTGCGCCTACCTCACAGCATGAGACGCAGCACGTCTCGCGCCGCTTATCGATCACTCGGCCGCACTCACGACGATCCCAAAACGGGCTCGTAATTCATTGATCGCCTCGGGACGACCCAGAATTGTGACGCGGTCCCCATCCTCGAGCACAGTGTCTCCCTTCAGAATGATCATCTCGTCATCACGGCCGATCATGGCGACCATGGTCCCATCCGGCAGATCGACGTCCTTCAGCTGCTGCGAGCCCACAGCGAGAGCTAGCCCACGGCGATAAAGCACGCCGTGAAAGGGACGATCAGGCCGTTCTCGGTCAACGGCAGATCCGAGTCGACCCCCATCGTCATCGTTCAGGTACCGTCTGTGATCTCGACGGACCAATAGTGAACTCGGTCTTCACGGCCGGCCACCGCAAACTCGACAATCCACCCTACGGACACCAATGCAAAGCGCTGGACAGGGCCCTCGGACACAATACTACCCTGACTGGCCGTGATCGATAGCCAGTCCCCTCTGCGCGTGAAGTCGAGGAGCACGAGGTCGGTCATCCAGCGAGGCGTGAGCAACGGCTGGTCGAAACGGGGTGCGGACAGCGTCAGCTGATAGTCCCCATCCGAAAGATCAGGCCTGTTCACCGCCAGTAGATCACATGCGCCCAAGCTCAGACCGAGAGCGGCCACGCAGAAGCCTCGAAGTGATCGGTACCTAGTGGCTTGTGAACTCACGTGTCTCTCTCCCTCTGCTCCTGACGGTGCATGTACGATGGCAGACCGCGGCCATGACCGTTCCAGGTACACGAGGCGCCTTCAGTGGCTCTGGCCGCGCTGGCTCCTACGGCCAGTTACCCCGATCGAGCGCGACGAGAGCCACCCGTTCGATGGCCACAATGAAGGCTGCGGTTCTCGGGTCGATAGGACCTACGGGTGCCCCGGGCACACCGTCCTCCTCCCGCGCGGCCTGAATAGCATCGAGGCCATCTTTCACCCCTGACCGTGAGACTGAAGTCGACCGGAAGGACACGGCGTCGGATCGAGCCGGGGCGCCCGGAGCCCGTTACTGCTTGTTGTAGCGGATGCCTGCTGCCTGAGCCTTCTCGATAGCGATCACCATCGCCGGGACGATCGTGACACCCGGGAGCAGGTGTTCCGTGAGCTCAGCGTTGATGTCCGTCTGCGCACCTTTCCCCCGCGCCTCGAGTTCGAACGACCAGGCATTCAGTGCGTTCTGGCACATGATGAACTTGGTCCCCATGCCCTGGAGGCTCTCGATGCCCAGCGCCACGGCAGCACCCGGGAAGATCGGCAACGGCGGCACGCTGGCCCCCTCAGACAGGAGGTGTCCCTCCGCCTCGGTGGGGCGGTGAAACGGATTACGGGTGTACGCGCGTCCGCCGGCATCATGGAGACCCGTGTATTCACCCAGACCATACTTGTCCCACATCGCGTCATCAAAGCCCAGGGAAATGCTTGACGCGCCCCCGATGCCGTAAAGCGTCGCAGCTGCGCCGACCTCGCCGGGCTCGGTTCCGTACGCCGCAGCGTAGGTGCTGAGATAGTTCAGGATGTGAAGAAGCGGACCGCCCTTCTTGTGCTGATTGAAATCGAAGAGGCAGCGGTTAGCACCGGGGACCTCGTCCATCCAATCATCTGGAGCCGCCGCCAAACTTCTGGAAGCGCCGTGAAGCCGAGACGGGATCGCGGCTGAGGCAGCTGCGGCGACCGCCGTGCCCAAGAATGTCCGACGAGGTGTGTTCTGGATCGACATAGCGTGAGCTCCATTTGGTGACAGGCAGTTCGAAATAGATCTGCGGCGTCCGGAAGACAAGCGATCGGTGAATGCTCCGCCGCGGGAAGCCATGCATCACGTCCGGAGCACCTAGTCGTCTTCCCGTCCAAGCCACTTGAGCCCGAACAGGACACAGAAGGCGGCGACAAGGAACGTGACGGCGAGCGCAATCAAATCCATAGGCATGTCCTCATAGAAACTCGATGGTGTGTATGTACATCGGCGCAGACCTCGTGGCCTGGTCGGAGTTGTTCAACGAAGTCCCTAAGGGCGCCTGCGAAATACCAATGCTGTGGCGACCACGACGAGTCCATTGGCGACGGCGATGAGACTATACGGTATACCACTCCCGGCGAGCCAGCTTCCACCTGCTCCGGACGCATAGACCTAGGCACCGAGGGCAGCCGCTGCCAGTAGGCCCAGCACGCCGGCAATCGCAGCGAGCTCATGGCCCTGCCCTGCAGTGGCCTGCATCACCAGTCGTGTCGCTTGCTGTACCTCGGCTCGGGTGACCGACGAATGCAGCTGCTCGAAGTCGACAATCGTCCTCGTGATCTCGCCCGCGAGGTCACGCGTGCGGGGCGCCGGCGTGGTCGGCGGAACGATGATCCGTACGTAGGTCATTGTCGGATCCGTCGTCGGTCGACGAAATGGCTCTCTGAATGACATACGGAACTGATGGACCCGCACTTCACATGCCCGCGCCGGTTGCGGCGGTGAGGCTCCCGTTCGTCACACGGAATGGGTCGGCCTTGGCGGCCGTCCCACCTGCTGTCCGCTCGCGTCGAAGCTGCCGTCCCTGTCGAGACGTCCGACCCTGGCGGTCTCCTGATACTCGCGATCCCCGGATCAGGGCGGCAGCTGCGGTATCACGCTCAGAAACGCAAAACGGGCCCGGCAGTGCCCCCGAAGGTGCACGCTGAGCCCGTTCCCAGAGGCGCCGCCCGGATTCGAACCGGGGGATGACGGATTTGCAATCCGTTGCCTTAGCCACTTGGCTACGGCGNNGGGGATAAAGGATTTGCAGTCCTCTGCCTTACCACTTGGCCACGGCGCCGGAAACGCGAGGGGGGCGGACAGCTCTCGCTGCCGCCCCCCGATCACGAGAGCGGGAAACCGGACTCGAACCGGCGACCCCAACCTTGGCAAGGTT
>DGOW01000019.1:0-50433 GCA_002390225.1 Gemmatimonadales bacterium UBA4456
CCCGATACGTTGAGTTCGCACGCCACGACCATCCATGGAGGACCCACTGAAGATCGCGTACCGCGAGGCGGCCACGGCGCCAGCGCAGTTGACCACGGTGTCGTACTCGGCCGGCGTGGAGGGCGGGTTTCCGTTCTCCGTTCCAGCCCTGTCTTCCCTTCGGGAGCTCGACCTGGATGCCCCCGTCAGTATCCTGGTTGGTGAGAACGGGACCGGGAAGTCCACCTTGCTGGAGGCACTTGCCATCGCCTGCGAGCTGCCCGCGGTGGGTTCGGCGCGTCCTGCAACGGACCCGACACTCGGGCCTCAGCGCCGGCTTGCACGCCGACTTCAGCTCACGTGGCGCACACGTAGTCATCGTGGCTTCTTCCTCAGAGCTGAGGATTTTTTTGGCTTTCAGAAGGGACTTGTCGCGCAACGCGCAGAGCATGAAGCCGAGCTCGAACGCGTCGACACGGAACTCGCGCAATCGTCCGAATACGCGCGACGCCTCGCCAGGGGGCCGCACCGCGCCTCCATCGGTGCGATCGAGAACCGTTACGGACGGGACCCTGACGCACGTTCACACGGCGAGGCATTTCTCCATCTGTTCCAGCAGCGGCTGGCCCCGAACGGACTTTTTCTGCTGGACGAGCCCGAGGCCGCCCTGTCGCCGCAGAGCCAGCTCGGCTTCGTCGCCATGATCCGGCAAGCCGTCGAGCGAGGCAGTCAGTTCGTGATCGCCACTCACTCGCCGATTTTGATGGCGATTCCCGACTCGCGGATCTACTCATTCGACGAGGGCACGGTCGCGCCAGTGACGTATGATGAGCTGCCGTCCGTAACGCTCATGAGAGACTTCCTGCAGGCACCCGAACGGTATCTGCGCATGATTTGGGAGGGTGAGGTATGAGCGCCGACGGATCGAGTGACGCTCGGCGCCCAGCCGCAGGCTTTGAGGTCCTGGGGCACTTCGAGCGGTTTAGTCAGAAGAACGACATCTACTCGAGAGCCTTCTGGGACCCGGAGGTACGGTCCGACCGTACCGACCGATTCTTTGAGACGTATCGGACCCCGCTCAAGAAGTGGAAGAAGGCGCAGGGGTTTCGACAGAAGGACTACGCCCTGCGAAACGCCTCGTGGCATCTCCCGGACATCTTTGCCGAGTTGAAGGAAGACGAGAACCGGCGAGAGGGCTTCCTCGATCCCTTTACTGTCCACCGGGAGGGTCCGGAGGAACGTGTCCCGGTCGATTCTCCCGGCGAGATGAGTCGGGAGATCAAGCACGTGGGACGGGTCTTCGGTGCCGACCTTGTCGGGATCACCGAGTATGACGAGCGCTGGGTGTACTCGCACGCGTATTCACGGCTCGGAGAGACAGCGAAGCCTCAGGAACTTCCGACTGACCTGCCGAACGTGATCGTGATCGCGCAGCAGATGGATCGGGAACTCATCGAGACTGTGCCCTCCGCGCTCAGCGGGACCGCCACAGGTGTCGGATATTCGCACGACACTCTCGTGCTGCTTGGCCTCGCACAGTACGTACGGAATCTCGGGTACCGCGCGGTCGCGACGATGAATGATACGGCCCTGGCGATTCCTCTGGCGCTGCAAGCCGGACTGGGTGAGTACGGCCGGCATGGCCTGCTGATCACTGAAGAGTTCGGTCCGCGCGTGAGGATCGGGAAGATATTTACTGACTTGCCGCTCGAGCCCGATGGGCCGAAAGCGTTCGGTGTGAATGAGTTCTGCAAGATCTGCCGGCGCTGCTCGGACGCGTGCCCGGTGAATGCGATTCCCTCGGGTCCGCCGACAGACGAGGTCTACAACCGCTCAAACATCGTCGGGGTAAAGAAATGGACCGTCGACGCGGAACCGTGCTTCCGTTTCTGGTCGAATCAAAACTCGGATTGCTCGATATGTGTTCGGGTCTGTCCCTACAATCAGGATTTTTCCCGGCCCATGGCGAGGGCGTGGCGCTGGTTGGCCGGTACACGGCTCCGCCGACTGGCCCTCTGGCTCGCTGATCGGTTCGCGCCTGGCGGACGGGTCGATCCGGGTGACTGGTGGGCGGCAGGAAGAACTCCATGACTGACGGGATGTCAGCCAACAGCAACACCGCTGCGGCGACTCAAGGACACGGGTTCGGCACTGCGCCGGTGTTTCTCGCCAGCGTCAGCACGATTCTCGGCGCGGTCATGTTTCTGCGCTTCGGGTACGCCGTAGGCCACACGGGACTCCTCGGCGCGATCCTGATCATTCTGCTCGGGCACCTCGTCACGATCCCGACTGCGCTCGCGATTGCTGAGATCGCGACGAACCGCCGCGTGGAGGGTGGGGGCGAGTACTTCATCATCTCCCGCTCGTTCGGCATTACGATCGGTGGGGCCATCGGTATCAGCCTCTACATGTCTCAGGCAATCTCCGTCGCCTTCTATATGATCGCGTTCGCCGAGTCATTCCGGCCGCTCGCCGGGTTGTTTGAGCAGACGTTTGGAACCCCGTACGACCCCAGATACATCTCGTTGCCCGCGACACTACTGCTCGTGGGAGTCGTCTTGAGAAAGGGGACGGACATCGGCGTAAAAGCACTCTGGTTGGTAGCCGGCGTGCTGGGGCTCTCACTTGCCATGTTCTTCGCCGGATCGAGCCCGGAGGCGATTCGCCCTGATTCCATCAGGTTCTTCTCCGACCTGGGTGACCCGGACTCGTTCATGCTGGTCTTCGCGATCGTCTTCCCCGCCTTTACCGGGATGACGGCTGGCGTCGGGCTCTCGGGCGATCTTGCCGAACCACGGAAGTCGATCCCAACGGGGATCATGATGGCGACGGTGACCGGGATGTTCGTCTACGTTCTGGTGGTGCTCAAGCTCGCGGCGTCGGTCACGTCGGATGAACTCTCCTCGCACTACCTGATCATGAGTGAGATTGCGGTGTGGGGTCCGATCATCCCGATCGGTCTGGCATGCGCCACGATCTCATCAGCGATCGGCTCGATCCTCGTAGCCCCGCGTACGCTGCAGGCGCTCGGTAGCGACGCGGTCATCCCGCCCCCTCGGATGAACGCGTACGTCGCCGAGGGGACGGGGGAGGCGAACGAGCCACGGAATGCAACACTCGTGACGTCGGCGATCGCCATCGTCTTCGTGTTGCTGGGCAGCGTCGACCTTGTGGCTCGCATTGTGTCGATGTTCTTCATGGTGACTTACGGAGCGCTGTGCGCGATCTCCTTCTTGGAGCACTTCGCAGCGCGACCATCGTACCGACCCAGTTTCCGTTCGAAGTGGTATGTGAGCCTGGTCGGGGCCGTGATGTGCCTCGTGCTCATGCTGCAAATGGACCTGCTCTTCGCTACGTGTGCGATCGCGCTCATGGGTCTGCTGTACGAAGTGATTCGTCGCGGACGTCGGGGGCAAGATGGTCTCGCACAGATCTTCCAGGGCGTGATGACTCAGTTGACCCGGCACATGCAGATCCGTCTGCAGAAGATGCCGCCTGACGACTGGCGACCCAGTGTCATCTCGATCTCATCCCGAACCTTCGACCGTTCAGCGCCCCTCCAGTTCCTTGAGTGGCTCTGCCACCGGTACGGGTTTGGAACCTATTTCCACCACATCGAAGGGCGGCTCGACAAAGAGAACTACGAGGCGAGTCAGGAGGTCCGGGATCGGTTGATTGAAGTGATGCACCAGCGAAAAGGCGCCATTTACATGGACGCGGTCATTAGTCCGTCGATGACGTCGGCGCTCGGGCAGGGACTTCAGATGCCCGGAATCTCGGGCATGGAGAACAACGCACTCCTGCTCGAGTTTGGTCGCTACGACCCTCCGGAAGTGCTCGATGAGGTCGTGGACGGGATGCTCATGGCAGGTGTGCCGCACATGGACCGTCTCGTCTTGCGGCACGGTGACAACTTCTTCGGGACGCGGAAGAGCATCCATGTCTGGCTCACATGGCACGACGCTCGAAACGCGAACTTGATGATCCTGCTGTCGTATATCCTGCTCGGTCACAAGGACTGGCAGGGCGCAGAGGTGAGCTTGTTCGCGGCTTATCCGCGTGGTGAGGTCAAGGAGCGTCGTGCAGAGATCCAGCAGATGATCTCCGAGGGGCGCCTGCTGATCAGTGAGAAGAACGTACTCGTCATTCCGACGGACGACTCGATCGACTTCGAACGCCTGGTTGAGGCTCGTTCGTCCGAAGCCGACCTCGTCATGGTCGGCTTCTCGGGTCATCGCCTGCGCCAGCGGCGTGGCGACATCTTTTTGCGCTTCCCCGAGCTTCGCGACGTTCTCTTCGTCTCCGCCCAGGAGACCATCTTCATCGACTGACGCGGCGGTTTCGCGCGAAGCGTCGGACAGTTTCTATGACGGAGACTGACCTCAGGGCCATCGTCGCGGCAATCGTATTGAAGAGTATGTCGCGCGGCCCGAAAGTGCGGTTCGGTACCAGCACCTGGAGAGCCTCGTCGACGATGCCCGGCGCGACTACCCGGAGCAGGGCGAGCGGCCAGCTCGGAGTCGTTCGGTCAGTGCCTCGTATGCGAGCAGCGCGACAAGACCATACGCCAACAGGTGTGTCCGCTCTTCAAGGGACAGCCCCATGCGGACAAGCACCATAAGGCTTGCTGCGACGGTTTCGCTTCCCGTCACGCACTTCGCATGGCCTGAAGTACAGCCGTAGCGTCGGCCTCCGACGGTAGTTCCCAACCGTCTTCGTATCCAAAGACTTCTAGCAAAGGACGGCTGCCGTAGTGGCCATCCAGCACCTCCATGTGCTTGGCTGTGAGGAGGCCTGGGTGCTCCACGGCACACGCGTGACTCAGGCGGGTCAGCTCCTTTCTGAGCGTGATCACATAGTTCGCCAGCCGTTCGGCTTTGCTCGTCGGGTCCAAGCCGCGGACCAGCCACGGGTTTTGCGTGGCTACGCCGGTCGGGCAGTGACCCGTGTGGCAGCGCTGAGCCTGAATGCACCCGATGGCCAGCATGGCTTCACGACCCACTGCGATCATGTCCGCTCCGAGGCAGAAGGACATCAGCGCTGTCTCGGGGAAACCAAGCTTGCCAGCCCCAATCCAGACGACGTTCTGGTGTACATCTCGCTCGGCGAAGATGGAGTAGGCGCGAGTGAAGCCCACCTTGAACGGCAGCGCGACGTGGTCGGAGAACGCAAATGGCGCTGCCCCGGTGCCCCCCTCGCCGCCGTCGATAGCGATGTAGTCGACGCCTCGGTCCTCCGAAGCCATCGCATCCGCCAGGTCCTTCCAGAACCCGAGAAGCCCAACCGCAGACTTGATCCCGACTGGGAGGCCGGTTGCGTCCGCGAGGTGCTCGACGAAGTCGAGCATCTCGTCGACGGAGGAGAAGGACTTGTGTCCGGCTGGGCTGATGACCGTCTCACCCATGGGTACGCCGCGGATTCTCGAGATCTCGGCTGTGACCTTCTCCCCGGGCAGCACACCCCCGAGACCCGGTTTGGCACCCTGACTCAGCTTGATCTCGATCGCTCGCACGGGGTGAGCTTCGACCTGTCTGATGCATGCCTCAAGATCGAAGGTGCCGTCCGGTGCTCGTGCCCCAAAGTAGCCGGTGCCCAGCTGCCAGATGAGGTCGCCTCCGTGAAGGTGGTGCGGCGAGATCCCTCCTTCGCCCGTGTTGTGAAGGCAGCCTGCGATCGCAGATCCTCGGTTGAGCGCCTCGACTGCCGCAGAGGATAGGGAGCCGAAGCTCATCCCACTGATGTTCACGACGGAGGCGGGACGGAACGCGTGTCGCCGATCCCGGTGGCCGCCCAGGACCTTGGCGCACGGAAGTGAGAAGTGGTCGTCGTGGTGACGGTTGTCGGCTCGACCGAGGGTATCGTGCTTGATGATCAGGTAATTGGGCGAGCGCTCCTGGTCGTTGTCCGTCCCAAATCCAGTGTAGTTGTTCTGCTTCTTGGCCGAGGCATAGACCCACGTTCTTTGATCACGCGAAAACGGCAGTTCCTCGTTGTTCGAGGTCACGATGTACTGTCTTAGCTCTGGACCGACCGTCTCGAGCATGTACCGGAAATGCCCAATGATGGGGAAGTTCCGGAGGATGGCATGCTTCTTCTGCGTCAGGTCGTAGATCGTGATGAGCAGCAGAAATACCGCGAGTACGTAGATCCAGGTCACGTGGGCCTCTTCTGAAGCAGAAAACGTTGAGGCGAAGGTACGTCGGTTGGCGCGGCAGCGTCGACCGTGGCGTGCGCCGGACCTAGCTTGCCCGGGTCATGGTCGTGTTTGAGCCTGTCGCGGCCCGTGCTCGTCCCCCACGCTTATGTCGACCGCTTTGCGCTACTTGTGCCTGCCCTTGATGACTAGATCGCTTGGCCTCGTCATCACACTCGTGTGCGTTGCGGCCGCCTCTGTGAACGCTCAGGCGGAGGCCCCTCATGGGGCCACGTCCTCGATCGCGGATGGAGTCGACTATCGGGTCTACGACCGCAACGGTCAGGTCACGACATTATCGGCGATCATCGACGGCTCGCTTGGTGCCGAGGTGCTCCTCGTCGGTGAGGAGCACGACGACATGGTGGGCCATGCGTTTCAGACGGTACTGCTCAACGAAGTCGTACGTCGGATCCGATCGGGGTCTGGTGCAGGCCGGACTGTGCTCCTCTCTCTTGAGATGTTCGAGCGTGACGTGCAGTACGTCGTGGACGAGTACCTGGCCGGCTTGATCACGGAGGCGCATTTCCTCCGTTCGTCGCGCCCGTGGGATGACTACCAGGGACGATATCGCCCGCTCGTCGAGCATGCTCGGGCGTTCGGCCTGCCGGTCATCGCCGCCAATGCGCCGAGGCGCTATGTGAATCGGGTCACCAACGAGGGACCGGAATCGCTCGAGTCGCTGTCCGAGCAGGCCCGTCAGTACTTGCCACCGCTTCCGTATCCGGGCCCCTCGGACCGATATCGTGCGCAGTGGGACGCGTTGATGACCGAGGCGATGCTAGGTATGCAGCAGTCCTCAGACTCATCGGACTCAGCTGGCGAGTCAGCTGCCAGCAGAGCTCCGCGGGGTGAGCTCAACCCCAACGCGATCTACTCGCAGGCGCTGTGGGATGCAGCGATGGGCCATGCGATCGCTCGGTCGCTGGTCACGCATTTGGGAGGGTTCGTAGTCCACATGGCCGGCTCGTTCCACGTAGAGAGGGGAACGGGCATTCTCGAACGCCTCGCCGACTACCGTCCGGGCACCCGCGTGAAGACGGTCGTCATGACCAAGGTCGACGATATCGACGCATGGTCAGAAGAAGACCACGCGCCGCTTGCGGACTTCGTGGTATTAACCAAGAGGCCGTCAGAGAGTGGGGGGAGCTGACCGAGAGAAGTTGACGCCTGGTTCCGTCAGCTTGGAGGCGCTGCCCGCCAAAGCGGCAGGTTGATGCCGAGCGATGCTGAGTTCGGCTGATACGCCGTGTCGTTCAGGAACGTCCAACGCAGCAGGAACTCAATCTGTACGGGTCCGAGGTTGGTCCTGCCGCCGCCGAACGCGTTGAAGCCGAAGAACGTCTGACGCGGGTTGCCGAGTTCTGTTCCAATGACGGAGTCTCTCCAGCCGACTCCTCCTCCGGCAAAGACTCCGCCGCGAACACCGCTCGGCACCCATGCGGCATCGACGTTGTACTGGTACTCCTTGGTGCCCCTCAGGAAGATTGCTTCCAAGCTGGGGAATAGTTCGAAGACACCGTTGCGTACCAACGGAATGCGGACGTGCCCGCCCAGAAGCTCTCCGTTGGCGCTCGAGTCCCATCCGGCCTTCACACCAATGACCATGGGAGCCCAGCGAGGTACTTCTTCGGCCTGTCGGCCCCGACGGACCTGTGCGTCGACGGCCAACGGTACGACAAGGAGGACGGTAGCCAGCGCGGTAATGAGTCGAACGGTACGGTGAGGCACGATGAAATGACGCTAGGGTTTTTGGGGCTTTCACTGGTTGGACGAGGCCGAACGGCCCATAGACACATCCTCGTCACTCATGCAACCATACAGGCGGTCGCGCGGTCGAAGAAGTGTTGGCCCGCGGGTGAGTTGCCCATTCCGGCGAGAGGCAATCGATGCCGAACCGACCGAGTCAGCATTCTCCGCTCTCCGCACGTGCAGAGTGGGTCGAGGGGCCCCGAAGTCCCTGAGCCCCTGCCTTTCGGTGACGTCGACGGTCAGGGAGTTCCGGTCAGCCTACCAGATCCTTGGCCGCTCCGATGACGTCAGTCAGGCGAAACGGTTGCCTCAGGGTGATGTGATCACCGTCGCGTCTCCAAGGACCGAAGACCGGGAGTGCCATCTTCCCAGGCTGAGACAGAGCGATGAGTGCGACATCCGGAAACTCGGTCATCAGTTCACTCAGGGGACTGGTTTCTTCCTAGTCCAGTACCGAAAGCCCAGCGACGACGAGGTCGACGCTTTGCTCGCGCATCAGTCCGATCGCTCCGTATGGGTCGCGGACACGCACGGCATCATAGCCTTCGTCGACCAGCACATCGCGGATCACGCGCCCGAGTTCACTTTGGAACACGATGACGAGGACGACAGGTCTGACCGGCACGATGGGAACCCTCTAGCGGGGATCCACGTCGGCGAACACGGCCGCGTCACCAGAATGCGAGAACGAAAACACCTGATATGGCTGGGCGTTAGAGCCTTCCATCCCCGGGGACCCGGTTGGCATCCCGGGGACCGCGATGCCTGCTACGTCGGGACGCTCGGCCAGGAGTCGCTTGACCTGCTCGGCCGGGATGTGCCCTTCGACCACATATCCGTCGATGATCGCCGTGTGGCATGACGACAGCTGCGGAGGTATACCGCCATCGCGCTTCACCGTCATCAGGTCAGTCGTGTTCCGGGCGTCGACGACGAAACCAGCCGCCTCCATGTGTTCGATCCACCCGTTGCAGCACCCGCACGTAGGCGACTTGTAGACGAGAACCGTGGGCAGGTCTGGGTCCGGCGTTGTTGCCTGGGCCATCGCACCGTCTGGTGCAGCGTCGGCGCTGGAACAAGCGACAGAGGTGATCGCGAGGAGCGCGACAACAAAGAAACGGCGCATCTGAATGATCCTGCAGAGGTGGCACACTCGACCGTAGTATACTCCACAGGCAACGATTCGACACAGGGGTCTGATCGTTGCCTGTGGTCGGATCATGCCATTGACCGCGACCGTGATCTGCGGGGAATCACGAGGTTCCGAGTTCCGCTGACGGAGGATCGTCAGGACGACCCTGCCGGATTGTGTCGTGCGCTTCCATTCGAGCGTTGGCTGCGTCCCGTGCACGCATGGCGCCGCCGACCGGAGCCGCACCGGGGATCGGCATGCCGGTCACGATGCTGTATTTCTGGGCTCGCGTAAGCTCGGCAGCTGGTTCCTTGGCCTCTGAGCCTCGACATGCGGTGAGCGCGCCCACCATGAGCACCGTCGCGAACCAGTGCCATCGTCTTTATAAAATTATGGTCCACTCTTGCTGCCCGGCATGGCGAGTGCAAGTTCGGGGTCATGCGTAGAATCGGGTTGGGGAGCCAGATCCTCATCGGTATGGTCGTAGGCTCTCTACTGGGCGCCGTTCTGGGTGAAGCTGTAGATGTGCTGCAGCCTCTGGGTGATCTCTTCATCCGGCTGCTCGTACTTGCTGCGATCCCGCTCGTCTTCTTCAACCTGCTGGCCGGGCTGACCGCGCTCAGCGACGTGAAGACCTTTGGTCGACTCGCCGGAAAGACGATGTCGTACTACGTCTCGACCGACGTGATCGGGTTGCTCCTCGGTATGGGTGCGATGGCCGTCCTCGGGCCTGGCGTGGGCATGCAGCTGACCGGTCAGGTCGACGGCCCGGTGGGTACGGTTCCTTCCATCGGCGACGTGCTCCTCGGGATGATTCCCGGGAACGTCTTCGCAGCCTTCGCAGAAGGGAACGTGGTGCAGATCGTGGTGATCGCGGTCCTGCTCGGTATCGCGACACTCATGCTCGCGGAGGCCCCCCGGGCGCGACTCGCTGGAGTTTACCACGACATCGCCTCGCTCTTTCGACGCCTCGTAGACGTCATCCTTCTGATCGCGCCGGTAGGGATCGGAGCGTTGATGGCCGTGACCGTGGGAACGTACGGAGTGGCACTGCTCGGCCCCATGGCCCGATTCCTCGTCGGCGTGTACGTAGCCCAGCTGATGGTCTTCACCGGATACATGGCGTTGTTGAGGTTCGGGGCAGATCGGCCATCGGTGAGATTTCTGCGCGATACCGGCCCACTGTGGGCCACCACCGCGGCGACGACGTCGAGTCTGGCGTCGCTGAGCGTTGCGCTGGAGACGGCTGAGCGGATTGGGCTGCCGTCTTCCATCTATTCGTTCACCCTTCCACTCGGCGCACAGCTTAACAAAGACGGGACTTCTGTCATGCTCGGTGCGGTCCTGCTCTTTACGGCTCAGGCAGCTGGAGTGTCGTTCAGCCCTGCTGCGCTGCTGTCGGTGGTCCTGGTCGGGCTGTTGCTCTCTGAGGGGTCGGGCGGTATTCCCGGGGGTGGCTTCGTGATCGCCCTCATCTACGTCCAGGCCTTCAATCTTCCGATCGAGGTCGCCGCAATCGTGGGTGGTATTTACCGGCTTGTGGACATGGGCAACACGACCATCAATGTCATGGGTGACCTTGTGGGCACGTCCCTCGTCGCTCGCTCTGAATCGAGAAGAGAATCGTCGTGAACGAAGAAATCCGAGCACTGTTCCCGGGTGCATCCGAGCGGACCTACCTCAACAGCGCTGCCAAGGGCCTGATACCGACCACAGTTCGCGATGTGGTACGTGACTACCTGGAGCACCAGGTATCGGGTACAGCCAACAAGGACGAGTTGCGCGAGCAGGTGGATGAGACACGTGGGATGCTCGCGGCGATGATCGGTGCCGAGGCCGACGAGGTCGCGATCACGAAGAACGTCTCCGAGGGGCTGAACCTTTTCGCGGCGAGCCTCGAGTGGCGAGAAGGCGATAATGTCGTCGTCTGCCCCGAGCTCGAGCACCCGAACAATATCTATCTCTGGTTCAACCTCGCTCGTCGGCACGGCGTGGAGGTTCGGACGGTCGCGCCGGTAGACGGAGCGATGCCCATCGAGGGCATGGTCGCCGCGATCGACGAGCGGACTCGCATCGTGACGTTCCCGACCATCTCCTTCGCACCGGGTTTCATTACGGACGTCGGGCCGATCGTGCGTGCAGCTCGGGACGCCGGGGCGTGGACGCTGGCAGACGGAGCCCAGTCAATCGGCTCAATCGAGACGGATGTGCGCGCACTCGGTATCGATGCGCTCTCCGTCGCAACCCAGAAGGGGCTGCTCTCACTCTACGGTTTTGGGTTTCTGTACGTACGTCGGGAGGTGGCGGAACAGCTCGTGCCGATCCATGTCGCGCGCTACGGGATCGCCCTCGACGGTCACGAAACCGCGTACGCGGAAGGGCCGCTGGAGTATGCGGCCGGAGCTCGCCGCTTCGATCTGGGTAATTACAACTACCTGGGCATGTCCGCGACCCGGGCTGCGCTCCAGCTGATCACGGGTATCGGCGTCGACCGCATCGAGTCACATGTGCGCGCTCTGGCCGTGGATCTCGCGGACGGGCTCATGGACCTGGGGCTGCCTGTGGTCGGGGGCCGGCCGGGTCCACACCTCGCCCACATCGTCTCCTCAGGTCGTCTCGGGAGTGGGCGTCACTACTCGGCCGATGATCCCGAGGTCAACCTGTTACACAGGCATCTCGTGGACGCAGGAGCGGTCTTCGCACTGCGTGCCGGCGTCCTTCGATTCTCGTTCGGTCTCTACAACAACTCTTCAGACGTGGAGCGGGTGCTTGACAGTGTCCGGGCCTGGAAAGAAGAGGGAGCGGTCGTGTCATGATCCGTCATCTTGCGTGCACAGCGCTTGCGTATCTCGCTGTATTTGCCGCACTGGCCAATCCGATCGAGGCTCAGCGTGCCCAGTGGACCGAGGCTGTTGATCAGTTGTCTGCGACGATTGCGGCCGACGTGGCCGATGATGGAGTCGGCGGGATCGCCGCCGGAGTCATGGTGGACGGCGATCTCGTCTGGGCCGATGCCTGGGGACTCGCCGATCGTGAGACACGAGAACCGATGCTGCCCTCTTCGGTGTCCCGGACCGGGTCGATCTCTAAGTCGGTGACGGCTGTCCTCATGATGATCCTTGTGGACCGAGGCGTGATCGGACTCGACGACCCCGTAGCGAACTACCTTCCCGAGTTCGACGAACTGCAGGCCCGTCGCCCGGGGACTCAGGACGTGACATTTCGCCATCTTGCCTCACACACGGCGGGCCTGGTCCGCGAGCCCGACTGGTCTGAGTCGGTGGTGGGGCCAATCTCGGAGTGGGAGAACCGGGTTCTGCAATCGATCCCCCAGACTGCGTACGACTCGATTCCGGGTGCACGCTACCAATATTCGAATATTGGCTTCGGCATGCTCGGGCTGGCCCTTTCGAGGGCAGCGGGACGCCCTTTCATGGACATGGTCGAGGAGGAGATTTTCGCTCCACTAGGCATGACCGGGTCGTCATTCGTCGTGGAGGGTGCAGCGCTGGAGCCCCGGCTCGCGCAGGGCTATACGTCGCGGAACGACGTCGTCGATGGAGAGGCCCCGGCCAGGGAGCATGCTGGGCGAGGCTACAAGATCCCCAACGGGGGCGTGTACTCGACCGTCGGGGACCTTGGGCGCTTTCTCGGTGCCATAGCCGGCGTGCCTGGCCTGAGGATTCTCGAAGAGTCGAGTCGAGAAGAGATGCTCAGGATGCAGACGCCTGAGGACCCCCATGTGGGATACGGCTTAGGCCTTTCGCTGGTCATGGACGACCAGGGAAATCGACTCGCTGCACATGGCGGCTCAGTCGCTGGGTATAACGCCTACATGGTGGTCGATCCGGACACGCGGGTGGGGGTCGTGCTGCTCAGGAACTACACAGGCGGGAGGACCAACCTCGGTGCGCTTGCTCAGTCCGCGCTGGCGGAGCTGAGCACGGCTCGGCGTTGAGTCTCAGTCGTCGGCTGGCAGCGTAGCCGCAAGGTAGGCGATGGCGTGCAGGGGTACCGCGATGGAGGCGACCACGATCGACTGGATGACGGGGTCGACGAAGGCGTAGGGGATGAATGCGATGGTCCAAAACACGGTCCCGAATAGGGCGACGTTCCCCAACACCCTGCGTGGCGCGTCCGTGAGCGCGAAGAGCAGATCGAGCGCTCCCGAGAAAAAGAGGAGCAGGCTGAACGAAACGCTGAACATGCGAAACTGACGCCACATGCTCGGCGTGAGTGGATCCGGAGACTGCGCCTGTTTCATCGCGTTCATCGCGAACTGTCGCAGCCCGCCGATGCCGTTTTCCAGCACGAACGCCCAGACGTGCGCTGCGGTGTGGGCGAGTCCGGTGAGAAGCAGCCAGCCGCCTGCAACGGCGAGCCAGAGTCGGGGATTACGCAGCATCGGGGCTCCAGGCGGCGACTCGCTCGGCGAGTCGGAAGATCGAGAGTGGGGCGGATCCTTCCGCTTTGTTGTTCGCGACCACAAAGGCTGGCCGTTCCGCGATCATGGCGTCGATCACGGTTCTTGCGACCGCCTCACGGGAGACGGGATCGTCGTCGACGATCTGGTCGAACGGCTGGTAGCGCTCCTTCGCGACTTGGTACTTCAATCCCGTGTGGAGCATCCACCGAACGATCAACGCCGGTTGATAAAATGGGGAGACAATCTCGAGTTGCTTTTCGATCGGAGTCATGGCCGGATGGATTGTGTAACAGTGGGCGACACCGGTGGCCTGAAGGAGCTTGGCGTAGTCCTCGTTCAGGAACGCTGGCGTCCTCAGCTCCACGGCGTACGTCGGACCGTCCGGGAGTTCGTCGAGAAACCGGAAGAGGCGCTCGTGGAAGCGCCTGCTTCCTCCAACAAGGTTGGGTGGGATCGGAGAAAACTGAAAGAGCAGTGGGCCTGCCTTGTTGGTCAGCCCTTCGAGCATGGGCGTCAGGACGTTTTCGATCGCATACATGGGATCGAGAAAGTGTGGGTTGGTGCCACGGACGCCGACCGTGTCCGGGTCCGTGGGTGAGGTTAGGAGTCGGTCTGCCTTCACGAGGAATCGGAAATCGCGGGGGACAGCTTCGGCGTAGCTCCTGTACGTCTCGACGTCGATTGGCCGGTAGTATGTACGATCGAGTCCCACGGTACGCAGAAGTGGATGCCGTGCGTACGCAGCAAGCCCGTGCTTCGCAATGCGAGTCTGTGACGCCCGTCGGTCGTAGACGATTCCTTCCCAGCCAGGGAAGCTCCACGACGACGTCCCCATCCGCAGCGTCTTGGGCAGGCGCCTGGCTGCGGACTGTAGGTGGTCCGGGACGGGGGCGGGCCCAACGGGCGCCCCAGTCCCAAGCGGCACGTCGTTGGGGAAAAGGCCAAGCTGAAGGTCCATGTCTGAGGGCTAGCGCAAGGTGGTTGGCGGATCAAGGAGCTATCTTCATCGTCATGGACGTCCAGATCTTTGGCGTGAAGAACAACGCCGACGTGCGGAAAGCAGAGCGCTTCTTCAAAGAGCGACGTATCAAGATCCATTTCATGGACTTCAAGCATCGGAGTCCGTCGAAGGGTGAGTTACGCCGCTTCTTCCAGAAGTTCGGGGAAGAGAAGCTGATCGACCGGGACTCAAAGCGGTTCCATGCGCTCGGCCTGCGCACCGCCTACTACGGTGACGATCGCTGGCTCGAGATCGCGTGTGACGAACCGTTGATTCTTCGGCAGCCGCTTGTTCGCAGCGGAAACCGCCTGTCTGTGGGAGCGGCCGAAGCCCAGTGGACGGAGTGGGTTGCGGAGTAGAGCCCGCTTCAGAGCCGCGTTACGTAAGCGCTCGACGCGAGGACGGCGGGCAGGAGAGCCAGCCCGCGGCGAATGCAGATGAATGGCATGGCTTACGACACCGGTCGCCCTTTCGGGAGCATCTTCACGGCCCACAGACCCGAGTTCGTGTCGCTGAAGAAAACATGACCCTTGAAGGGCTGTGCGCCCCACACCATGGTTGAGTTCGGCGTATACCCCGCGGGTGACGCGGACTTGAAGACGGCGATCTCACGACCTTGTGTATAGAGATTTCCCATCAGCTCGCCACTGACGTCGACCATGCGGACGCCACCTTCGTAGTAAGCCTGATACAGGACGTCGTCCTCGACCCACATGTTGTGCGTTCCGAACTCCGGGACCTGGTAGCGGGCGACCATATTCGGGTTCTCCGGATCCGTGAAGTCGATGATCTGGATGTAGCCGCGCGTGACGAGCGGGATCCCGCCAACGCCGGTCTCCGGGTCATATTGGTCGGCGTATGATCCCATTGAACGGGGGTACCCCGCCCAGGCCAGGCCGCGACGGTTCATGATCTCGTCGCCGAGGAAGAGATATGTCTTCCCGGTCGACTCGGAGTAGTACGGGAACGTGGCGTGCGTCGAGCCGGACGGCGTCGGGTAGTTCGTAACGAAGACGGGATTTTCGGGGGAGCCGCCCCAGCGTCCGTTACCGACGTCCACGACGACGACTCCGGTGCCCCACTCCGACGAGAAGGCGAGCCCGTTAGCAACCCACACGTCATGAGTCCTGCTGTCCGGGTGGTTGTACTCCGAGACATAGCGAGGGGCATAGATGTCGGTCATATCGATGATGACGAACTTGTCCCCGTCGGACAGCGCATAGAGGTAGTCGTTGTCAGCGAACATGTTATGCACACCACCGGTGATCCCGTCCTCGTACACGGTGGCAACCTTCGGCTGGCTCGGGTCGGCCATGTCGACAATCACGAGGCCGTTACGACGGTTGGTGGCTCCTTCCCTGGAGAGCACGGCATACCGGCCGTCGGGTGACGCCTTCACATCGTTCACTGTGCGGGCATCGACCTGGATGGAGTCGTATTTGACCGGTGCGGCCGGGTTGGTCACGTCGTAGAAGAAGGCATAACCACCGGAGACCTTCGATCCGGTGATGACGTAGTCGCGACCGTTCGTGCCCTCGAGGGCCCAGAGGTCTGTCGTGCGATACCAGTCCTCTGCACCGTGCCCAACGATCTCGAGCTCCTGGACGACGTCACGAGGCTTAGCGTGAAATGAGTGTCGAGCGCTCAAGGTACCGGCGGTCGCGGTCACCGTGTGGATACCGGGTACGTCCGCGACGTACGATCCCTGTTCGTTGATTTGGCCGGTCGCCGCGACTCCGAGCATGCCGTCCGTGGCGGTATATGCGTGGGACCAGCTTATCGGGATGTCATCACGGACTGTGCCTGAGGCATCACGTACCGTGGCCTGGAAGTGGATGACGTCACCTGTGCGCACCTCTGCCGGACCGCCATCGAGATCGAGCGTGACCCGCGGCAGCGCCTCGACGTCGTACGAGAGTGACGCGGACACACCCGCGAACGAAGCGGTAATCGCAGCCTGGCCGGCCGCCACGCCGGTGACGTTTCCGAATCCGTCCACCCTCGCGATCGCCGGATCTGACGATTGCCACGTTACGCTCGGATCGGGGCGATGCGTGCCGTCGGCATGAAGTGCTCGGACGTCGTGCCCGATCGTGGTGCCCTCGAAGAGCGCATCATGGGCCGCTGTGACCAGAACGTCGGTCACGGCGGGCCACTCGACCACCATCGGAACGTTCAGCGACATCGGTGTCACCCCTGAACGGGCGCTCACGACGAGCGTCGCGATGATCTCGAACTCGCCTTGAGCCAGGCCTTCGACGAAGCCATCACCCACACGCACCGAGTTGCGGGGACCGACCACCCGGAGAGGAACGTCGACCGTCGAGCCCGAGGCATCCACTGCTGTCACGGAAAAAGCGACCCGCTCACCGAGAGTGACAACGATGCGGTCGGCGCTCGGCACCAGCCGCGTCACCTGAGCGGCGTCCTGACCGGACACTGATCCGGGCGTCACGACAGGGAGTAGAAGGGTGAGCATGGCGACGGCAGACAGGGGCGTACGCTTCATGAGATCTCGCTGCTGGATCCGGGAGACACGTCACCCGGGATTCCTGTTCGAGGTGATGGTGGCGCCTGAGCGCCGGCGATCAGTTCGTCGGGAGCTCGAGCGCGTCAAGTTCGGCAACCAGCGCAATCTGTGTTCCGTCAGGGCTCACGGCGAGGCGGGACAGGTTGATGTGCAGATCGGAGAAGTCAGCGATCTCCTCCCACGCAGCTTCCGGCTCGTACCGTCGGGCGAAGAGGCGGGGGCCGTCGGCCATCAGAAGCACCCGGTTCGGCGTCCACGCATGGAAATCCCCGTTTGACACCGTTTCAGTGATCGGCTCGGGCGCTCCACCATCGCCGGGTAGTCGCATGATCGTAGTCGACCCATCCTCATGCTGCTGCACATAGGAGACATCAAAGGTGCCGGGGATGTTATGGATCGAGCGGCCGATGCCTTCCGTCACGACCCGCGCCCGACCGGTTCGGAGATCACCCATCTGCAGCGTGGCCGGATTTCCGAGCACGAACATCACAATGGTCGATTCGTCGACCCACTTGTGATACCCAACCGGTGCGACGTCCGGGAGGATCACCGAGGAGTTCAGGCCATCGAGGCTGAATCGCCACAGGCGCTGGGTGGAGTCGGCTTCCACACGAATCACCGAGACTCCCGAGCCGTCGGGGAGTGGCGTCGCTGAGTATTCACTCTCGGGCGCGCTGCTCGTGATCTGCGTGACACGTCCACTGGCGAAGTCGTAGCGCCAGATATCCGACTGCCCGCTTTGTGGATCGTTCGCGGTATACCAGAGGCCCGATCCGTCCGGAGTGAAGGAAGGCTGATTGTCGTAGTCGGGACGCTGCGTCAGGTTGACCGGCCGCCCTATGGACGGCAGCCCGCCCGGCTCGGTGGAGAGGTCGGCCACCAGGATATCCGCGTCGCGAGGCGGTACGAAGGCCACCGCTTCGGCCTCTGGTTTGGGTGCTTCGTCACTGCCGCCACTGCTGCACGCCGCTGTGAGTAGAAGGAGTCCAGCCGTCATCGCAGCAGCCGGACGTGCGGACCGCATCATGTGGCGGGCGGTCACGACTGCAGCGAGGTGATGAGGGGGGCACAGCTGCCCGAGGGGCCTCCGCTTACCGGGACGAGCTCCAGGAAGCGAGGCAGGAAGCCGTCGAGAGCCTGACCTCCCGAGCCCAGGACACTACTTTCCGCGAGGTCGAAGGGCTCCTGCTCACGGGTGACCCCGACGAACGCCACGTTGTGGAGCGCGGCGCCAGCGACCCCTGCACTTACGGTGGGGTTCTTTTCGACGTCGTATCGGCGGAGCACCTCCGCGCCGCCCGCCATTTCCTGAACGCCGAAGAAGGCGAATTGGCGCTTCCCCTGGATGAGGAAGCCCGTAACACGGCCGATATCCGCGGTTACCTCGAGGATGGTCAGCAGGCCGTATCCAAGCTCGGCTGCGGCAGCAGCGCCGCGCACGATGATCCAGAGCTGGGCGAAGGCGAAGATCGTCAGGATCGCGCCGACTGCCGCGATCGTCGTGCCGATCTCCCAGTTTTCCTCCATTGGGCCCAGCGAGTAGAACCGCTGCTCGACTGCGAGGGCCCAGAGCAGCGGAAGCACGAGAATCAGGCTCCCGGTCCAGCTGAGCCCGATCCCCCGCCACCGTGTGCCCTGTAGTCCCTCCGTTCCTGGTGGGGGCCACGAAAGCGGTGGCGCGGCAGATGGGATTGTCCCGGACTTGGCGTCGTTGCTCATCGCCTTCTCTTGCTTCGGTGAGCGCTTGGTTAGCTTGCCTCAAGATACATCGCCTTTCCTTACAGTGCCCCGTTTTTTTGTGTCGGGGCGGCGGCGCCGGAAGCGGCTGTCACAGGCGGGTCACCTCGAGCTTTGCAGCGAGTAGTGGCTGGCTCACTTCGAAGGGACATGGGCGTGCATGAAAATCCATCTGAAACGGTTAGCGCTGGTTCTGTTGTTAGGGGTTGGACCGAGTGCTTGTGACAGCCTTGGGCTGACTGGCGGACCCGAGAGCGAGTTGGAGGAAAATCGGGCGCGATGGGCGTCGCTGTCCCTGACCTCGTACGAGTACGTTCTGAGGCGCGGGTGCTTCTGCACGCCTGCCTTCATCGGTCCGGTGCGTGTGCGCGTGGAGCGGGGTGCGGCCACGCAGCGCACGTACGTCGAGGTGACGGAGCCTGTCCCAACCGAGCTGTGGGAGTTTTTTCCCTCCGTCGACGGGCTTTTCGATATCCTTGCGGATGCGTATGAACGGGATGCACATCGCGTGGTTGTGACGTACGACCCCGAGTCGGGGGTGCCGCTCGATGTATTCATCGACTACGCGGAAAACATCGCCGACGAGGAACTCGGCTTCACCGTCCAGGTTCCCCCGGTGCCCCTCCCGTGAGGTGAGGCTGCGGCCGATTCCGCCCCGGAGTTATAGCGGATCGGATCTTGAGACGCTCGCGCGAGGAACTTTACCTCTCCAAGTTCGTCGTCGGAAACCTATATTTTTCAGCCGGTTCGACCGTCAGGGTCGGCCGAACGCGTTTATGGGGGATCACTTGGTCGCACACGATTCGTCGCGGTGTCTCGCGACCGTCACCGTGCCGGCCCCCGATCTTCGCCCGAAGCCTTTTCTGCGCCACGCTTCGGGTGATGCTCGGGGCTTCTGGGCGAGGGGCGAGCGTTGGGTGGCACATCGTGGTGTCACGGTCGAACTCGTTGCAGATCGGTCGGCCGGTGGCGATCGGTTCGGGGTCAGCGCGGAGGTTGCGCGTGACGTCGCCCGCCGGGCGCTCCTCCCCAGCGGAACGGCGCGAGCGCCACGTGTTCAGTTCTACGGGGGCTTTTCCTTTCGCTCCGACCATGAGGCCGCAGGCGTCTGGGCCGACTTTCCGGATGGCCTGTTCCAGCTCCCTGCAGTCGAGCTCGAGGGAGACGGTTCTGGTGATGCGTGGCTTCGTGTCCGAGCTCTCGTCGATGCAAACGCGGGAGACGAGGTCTTCCAGCGGCTCCGCACCGAGGCAGAGTCTCTGCGGGCCGAGCTTGCATCTCGCGCGGACTTTGAAGGCTCATCGGATCGTGTCCCGGGTCGAGCGACCGCGACCGAACGGGCCATCTGGGAGGCTGCCGTCGATGCGTCCCTTGAAGCGATCCGGTCAGGAAGCATCTCTAAGGCCGTACTCGCACGCACGATGGATGTGGAGCTTGCGGGCCGTGTGGATCCGGTCGACGTGGTCGCGCAGCTGTGGGAAGTTAATCGTGGTAGTCACGTCTTCCTTTTCGAGCCGGCTCCCGGGTCGGCGATCGTCGGTGCCGCGCCCGAGACGGTGGCGACCCTCCGCGACGGGGTCTTTCATGCGACGGCCGTCGCGGGTTCGATACGTCGAGGGGAGACGCCGCGGGAGCAGGCCGAGCTTGCCGCCAGACTCCTCGCATCGGACAAGGATCGGGCAGAGCAGCGCATCGCCCTCGACGATATGGTAGCTCGACTGGAGACTGTAGCGCATCAGATTCGCACTGACCCTCAGCCGCACGTGCTGACACTAGCGCGTATCCAGCACCTGGAGACGGAGATTCGCGCCTCTGTCCCTGCGGGAGTCGGCGTTCTGGATCTGGTCCGCCTTCTTCACCCGACCGCCGCTGTCTGCGGTCTGCCCCGCGATGCGGCGATGGCGTTTCTCGGGCAAGAGGAGCCATTTGAACGCGGTTGGTATGCGGGGCCCGTCGGGTGGTTCGACGCCGAGGGGAATGGTGTATTCGCTCCTGCGCTGCGCACCGGCGTTTGCACAGGCTCGCGGTGGAGGCTGTTCGCCGGAGCCGGCATTGTGGAGGGATCGGTGCCGGCCCTGGAGTGGGAGGAAACTGGCATCAAATTCGAACCGATGCTCGACGCGCTTCGCGGGGCCGGCGCGGAGCTCGATTTGGTGACAGCACAGGACGCTGAGTTTGTCGGGCGCGACACGTGACCGGCTCACCCGCAAACACCGTCTGGGCCCGGAGCCTGCTCGACGAGCTGGCGCGGGCCGGTCTACGTGAGGTCATCGTTGCACCCGGGTCTCGATCGACTCCGCTTGTGATGGCGGCCGCGGCGGACGACAGACTTCGAGTGCGGGTCCACCTGGACGAGCGCTCCTGTGGCTTCTTCGCCCTTGGGGTCGGGAAAGCCACGGCACGGCCGGCGGCAGTGATCACGACCTCCGGTACGGCGGTCGCAAACCTTTACCCGTCCGTGGTCGAGGCCAGTCAGGCTGGCGTCCCGCTGATCGTTCTCTCTGCCGATCGACCGCATCGACTCCGAGGGGCTGATGCGAACCAGGCGATTGACCAGGTCCGCATCTTCGGCACGTATCCGAGAGCGTTCTTTGAACTTGCTGAGCCGACGCTGGACGGTCGGGCCCTCGGGCATCTGCGCGGTCTGGCCGCACGGGCCTGGGCGAGTTCTTGCGGGCATGGAGCCGGGCCCGTGCACATCAACGTCCCATTCGACAAGCCGCTCGAGCCCGAAGAGCCCTCAGTAGACGTCCGCACCGAGCACCTGATTGCAGTGGGTGGACGGCCCGACAACGCACCGATCGTGAGGGTCGAAGCTGCGCGACCTTCGGCCACTGACAAACAGCTGCAGGAGCTCATTGGACGCATGGCACCGCGGTCCGGGGTGATTGTGGCCGGGCCGACGGAAGAGGCTGGGTGTCTGGGGCCGGAGGTACGGCGCTTCGCCGCCGCGACCGGATTTCCGCTGCTTGCGGATCCCTTGAGTGGCGCCCGTTTCGGTCCTGAGACCGGCGTTCTCACGGTGGCCGCGTATGACCTTTTCCTCCGGGACGAGGCTGTGCGTTCGAAGCTGGTCCCGGAGTTTGTCGTGAGGATCGGAGCCTCCCCTACATCGGCCGGGCTTCAACGCTGGCTGTTTCAGCATGCCGATGTACCCCAACTGGTGATCGACGATGGGCCTCGGTGGAAGGATCACGGGGGTACGGCCGAGACATATCTCACGGCCGACCCGGCGCAGACGCTGGGGCGGCTCGCCGACGCCTGGCCGTCCACGGAGGTGTCTGGAACGAAGGCGCCTGACGCCTCTGTCAGTCCGTGGGCTCGCGCAGATGCTGCCACCCGCGATGTCTTGGCTCGGCTCGGTGATACTGAACTGGGCGAGGGCAGCATAGCGGCGTCTGCCCTGCGCGGACTTCCGGATGGCGGGGCCATGGTCGTATCCAGCTCTCTTCCGATCCGAGACGTTGACGCGTTCGCTGTGCCAAGCTCGGCGGGGGTCCTGCTGTTCGGGAGTCGCGGAGCGAGCGGGATCGATGGCGTCGTTTCGACCGCCTTCGGGATCGCATCGCAGCATCACAGCGGCCCAACCGCCCTTGTGATCGGGGACGTTGCCTTCCTGCACGATCAAAACGGGCTTCTGTGGAGTCGCGAGCCCGACACTCCGCTCGTCATTGTGCTCGTCGACAATGACGGCGGAGCGATCTTCGGCATGCTCCCGATCGCGGAGTACGAGCCGGAGTTCACGACGTACTTTACGACCCCGCACGGCATCGATCCGTCGTATGCCGCGGCGGCCCATAGAATTGCTTACGACGATGTAACGATCGAGGGGGTGGAAGCCGCAGTTAGCTCGGCATTCGCCGCTGAGAAGACGACGATCATCCATGTCCGAACCGATGGTGCAGAAGGTCACCGGCTACGGGCGGCGGCCCGCAACGAGGTCGTTCTCCGTGTCCTCGACGCGCTCGGGTAGACGGGCGTCGACCCTCACACGAGGCTCTCCTGTTCGATAGCTTGCACTCGACCCACCGCTCTCTCACAGGCATCATGAGCAAGTTCGACTGGACGCAACTGAACCTGCCATCGCGGGCGCTCCTTTCGTTGGCGGGGGCGCTGCTGGTCGCAGCGTGTGCCGGTCAGAACACCGCGCTATACCAGCCGTCTCCCGAGGATCTTGCCGCCCAGGCACCGGACTCGTTCTTGGTCGACATCGAAACCAGCGAGGGAACGCTCACAGTGAAGATGCGACGGCACTGGTCACCGGCGGCCGTCGATCGTATCTGGCACCTGATGGACAACAACTTCTATGCGGGCGCCCGTGTCTACCGGATGGTCGACGGCTTCGTGGCCCAGTGGGGCTACTCGGGCGACCCCGCTCGGGATTCTGCGTGGCGGGCTAATCCACTGGACGATGAGCCGGTCCTGGGGAGCAACGTCCAGGGCACGGTGAGCTTTGCCCGAGCCGGACCTCGGACGAGGTCTTTCCAGCTCTTCATCAACCTCGGTGACAACGATCGCCTGGACGGTTTCGCCTCGGGGGGCGTGGTGGGATACCCGCCAATCGGAGAGATCGAGGAAGGCGAGGACATTCCTGCTGGTTTCTACGGTGCGTATGCCGACCGTACGCCGAGTCAGGACTCCATCCGAATCCAGGGCAACGACTACCTTCGTCGCGAGTATCCTCAGCTCGATTCGATCATCGAGACGCGTGTCCGGGGCAGCTGGCGCTGATCGGATGAGTGTAGAGTGGACGTCTTCGATTGGGCGTGGGCAGGCTTGGGTCATGGCGGCTCGCCCCAAGACCCTCACCGCTGCTGTCGCTCCGGTGGCAGTTGGGGCGGGGCTGGCGGCACATGATGGCGTGTTTGCGGCGCTTCCTGCAGCCGCAGCGCTGCTCGGTGCGATTCTGATTCAGATCGGGACGAACTTCGCGAACGACTATTACGACTTCGTTCGGGGCGGGGACACCGAAGAGCGTGTGGGGCCGACGCGTGTGACGCAGGCCGGGATCATCGAGCCTGAAGCCGTGAAGCGCGGTATGGTCGTGGTCCTCGGCGCGGCGATGCTTGTCGGCGTGTATCTGGTAGCCGTTGCGGGGTGGCCGATCCTGGTCATCGGTCTCGCGTCCGTTCTCTGCGCCGTGGCCTACACTGGCGGACCGTTCCCCTTGGCGTACCACGGCCTGGGTGACCTCTTCGTTTTCATTTTCTTCGGCCTCATCGCTGTCGGTGGAACCTATTTCGTGCAGGCGCTGGCGTGGCCGCCCGACGCGTTGCTTGCCGGGGTCGGCCTCGGTGCACTGAGCACCGCGATCCTCGTCGTGAACAACCTGCGTGACATCGAGACCGACACGCGTGCAGGCAAACGAACGCTGGCCGTTCGGTTGGGCGTGAGTGGAACGCGCGCCGAACTCGTGGCTCTCTTTGCTCTTGGGGCGGTCGTGCCTATCGCCGGGTGGCAGATCTACGCGTGGCCGGTCGCGTCCCTAACATCACTCATGGCGATTCCGCTCGCCGTACCGCCTGTACGAACGGCATTTCGCTACGAGCACCCGGCTGAACTGATCCCGATGCTGGGAGCAACCGCTCGTGTGGTCGTGGTCTACGGCCTGCTCCTCGCTACGGGCCTCGCGCTCGGCTGAGGCTCAATGGATCTCCTGAACCGTTCATCGTCGTCGCTCGACGAGTTGGTGATCGTGCATCGGTCGGGGGGGCTCTCTCGTAGAGAGCTTGTGGCCCGGGTTGAGGCACGAAAGAAGGAGCTTCTGGCAGAGCTGACGGGTGTCGGTCCCGCGGATGGTGTGCGTCCGCTCGAGATCGATGCGGACGTGGATGGCATCGTCGAGCTGCTGGCTACGTGGTCGGCTGGCCTCGTTGCGGCCCCTCTGAATACGAGGCTGACGGACGACGCTCGGCGACAAGCGCGGACCGCCCTGTCCGGTGCGTCCCCGCCCGTCGGCACGAGTGTCATCCTGTGGACCTCGGGGACCTCGGGTCGCGCAAGAGGTGTGGCGCTGTCGTGGGCGAATCTGGAGGCGAGTGCGCAGGCATCGGATGTCAGGCTGGGGCTCCGCACCGATGATGTCTGGTTGGCATCCCTGTCTCTCGCCCACGTAGGTGGCCTGGCTCTGGTCACGCGTGCTTTGCTGCTTGGAAGTCGGCTGATCGTCGGGGGACGCTTCGACGTCGTTGAGACCGTCGAATTGCTGGAAGGGGCCAATGGGCCGACTCATGTCTCATTGGTGCCGACTCAGCTACATCACCTCCTCGATGCGTGGGGTGCGCGCTCCGCCCCGTCGCGACTGAGGTGTGTACTCATCGGCGGAGCGCACGCGCCTCACAGTCTTGTGGAGCGAGCGATCGACGGGGGGTGGCCGGTGGCCCTGACCTATGGCGCGACCGAGATGAGCTCACAGATCGCGACGGCTGGTCCAGATGAGGTCCGTTCGGGTCGGCGTGATGTTGGCCTCCCTCTGGACGGCGTCGAGGTACGCGTCGGCGATGACGGCGAGCTTCTGGTGCGTGGCATCACGAAGGCGCTTGGCTATGTCGGCGATGGAGTCGGAGAGATCTCCGATGACGACGGCTGGTATCACACGGGGGATCTCGGCGAGGTCGATGAAGAAGGTCGGTTGTCGATCACGGGCCGAAGGATCGACCGGATCGTGACGGGAGGCGTGACACTGGATGCCGTATCGCTTGAGGAGGACCTGCGTCGTCATCCTGCGGTGCTGGACGTGTGCGTTGTCGGAGTGCCCGATGCCGTATGGGGTGAGCGGGTCGCGGCATGGGTCGAACCGATCCGGGGCGAGTTCGATCTCGACGACGTCGAGTCGTGGGTTGCAGAGGAGATGACCTCGTCCCACCGACCGCGGTTGTGGAAGGTGGGGGACTCACTTCCACGGAATTCCAATGGGAAGGTCGACCGAGCGCAGGTTCGCTTGGCGTTCTGACGAAGTGGCCGCGGGCGGAACCACCCATCGGGTGGTGATCGGTCCGAACGGAGGATAGTTCCGCGCCGCGAGCCGAATTTCGTCTACCGAAGAGCGAAGGTTACGCCGACGCTGAAGCTCATCAGGTCCGCGTCTGACCGGTTCGGGTACAGAAGTACCGACCCGTCTGCCTGGTCGACCACGTCGTCTTCGGTCAGGTAGCTGGCGACCTGGTTGTCGACCTTCTCGACGCCGAGGTCGATGAAGGTCCTGCCACCGGCTCGGAAGCGCAGGCCACCACCGTAGCGCCACCCGAAGACCGTATCGGAGTAGTTGGTTGTCTCCAGGTAGGGCCCATAACCGTCGTTGTCGTCGAGGTGTGACGAGGTGACGAAGTATGAGAGCCCGGCCCCTGCGTGCACATAGGGTTCGATATCACCGCGTACCAGCACGATCTCGGGGCCGACGCTGCCATAGAGGATCGAGTTCGTCGTCGTGACGTCCGAGCCGATCCGGCAGGTGAACTCGCAGTAGAACAGGCGCTCATGTCCGTACACGAGGGCCCCGAGGTCGACCCGTATGCGCAGGTGCCCGTTTGCGGTCATGGGCGCTCCACCCGAGAGCTCGACTCCGAAGCCGTCGTCCACGAGCGTAGCGAGATCTCCGACGGGGTTGGCAGCGACGAAGCTCAGACCGACGAAGCCGACCGGACCACGATGCTGGGCTTCGACGCCACCCGTCGACAGGGTCAACCCGACAAACATCGCGACGATGTTCAGTTTTGCGCACCTCATATTGTCCTCCATGCCCTCTTATGGAATCGCTTGTGCTTGAGGTGCAGGGTCCGTGCCAATCATGCCATTCGCAGTAAGGCGTTGTTGATCAGGGGTTTGCGTGCCCGATCCCGATCCGATCCCTCGCCTGGTGTCCCACCTGGAGGACACGCCCGTGCCCCCTTCGCTGGCGCTCCACCGAGCCGGACGTCATGTTCGCCGGCCATGAGCCAGGAACGCAGATCACATTTCGTCCCACGAACCACCGAAGGCCGCACGGCCGTCGGGGCGTTCGTCGTCCTATTCCTCCTTTCCATGCCACCGGTTACGCACTCCGTGCTCGATCGTCCGGACGTATGGATTGGGGGTGTGCCTGTCTTCTTCGCGGCGTTGTTTGTCGTCTACACAGCGCTGATCGGCGTGCTGCTGTGGGCGTGGCGAAAGGGGGTCTGACATGGAGCCCTGGGTAGTCGCCACAAGCCTGATTTTCATCTATCTGCTCGCGACGATCGTCCTCGGCGTCATCGCGAACCGGCGGATGACGGGCGACATGGAGGATTTTCTCCTCTACGGCCGAAAGGCCGGCTTCATTGTTCTTTACCTGACCGTCGTCGCGACCTTCCACTCTGCATTCGCGTTCCTCGGGTCGGGCGGCTTTTTCTACACCCATGGCATCGGCTTCTGGGCGGCCGGTACGTGGACCTGTCTGGTGGGCGCGATCACCTACGTGCTGGGCCCACGGATATGGGCACTGGGCAAGGCGAACGGGTACATCACCCCCGCTGATATGCTCGCCGATTTTTATGAATCCGAGGCTGTTCGGGTCGCCGTCGCCATCGTCTCTGTCGTCTTCACCATCCTGTACATCCAGGTCCAGGCTCAGGGACTCGGCTACATCATCAACATCGCGTCGGGTGATCGGATCTCGTTCGAGATAGGAACGCTGATCCTGCTCGTCGTGGCTGCCGCATACCTCATGGCGGGCGGACTGCGCGCCGTCTACTGGACCGACGTGATCCAGGGTGTCTGGATGTACGTGGCCGTATGGGTTGGGGCCATGTACCTGGCGTACGAACTGTTCGGAGGACCGTTGCAGCTGTGGGCTGAGGTGCGCGCTCAGCGCCCCGACCTTCTCAGTTTACCAGGGCCTGAAGGCTTCTTCACACCTGGTATGTGGTTAGGTATGACGATCACCCTGTCGTTCGGGATTGTCTTCCAGCCGCACATGATGATCCGCTACTACACGGCCGTGGACGCCAAGACGTTGAAGATCCTCGGTGCGGCGACGCCCATCTATCTGATGACGCTGTACGTACCTGCAGCCCTCGTCGGACTCGGTGGAGCGGTTGCGATGCCTGGTCTCGAGGTCCCCGATCGGATTTTCCCGGAGCTTCTCTTCGCGCACGCTCCACCGATCCTCACGGGGGTGATCCTCGCCGGAGCGACGGCGGCGGCCATGTCGACGCTCGACTCGATCCTGCATGCAAACATGAGCGTACTGACTCGCGACGTGTACCAGCGGTACATCGCCCCGGAACGGGAGCAGGGTCACTACGTCTGGGTCGGCCGGGGTATCGTCGCTGCGTTGCTCGTTGTCGGCTACTTTCTCTCCGTTCGCACCTTGGACTTCCTTGTTGTGCTGGTGACCCTCAGCGGGTCCGGAGCGCTGCAGCTCATGCCCGCGATCGTCGGTGTTCTGTTCCCGACACGCCGCACGCTTACGCGTGTGGGGGTGCTCACCGGTCTGGTGGTGGGACTTGTCACGTTGTACGTCACCCTTGTCGTCGTGCCGCATCCATTCGGACTCCACGGGGGCATTTGGGCATTGCTGTTCAACACGGCGGTCACGCTGTTTGTGTCGGCCGTGACGGAGCCCCCCAGCGACGAAACAATTGAGCGCATTCACGGCGAAGTGGAACGCCAGATCTATCCGGAGACATCTGCATGAAGCACTGCACCCGACCCCTCGCGCCTGAGTCCGCTCACCTCGAACGAGTAGCCCGCAGCCTGCTCGTGCTGGCGGTGGTCGTCGCATTGTGGCCGGCTTCTGCCACGGCGCAAGTTCAGCAGGGGCCTCCTCCGCCACAGGTCGGACCGGAGCGCGGCTCGCTCGTCATCGTCGGTGGTGCCATGCGCTCTGCCGAGATCTACGAGCGATTCATTCAGCTCGCCGGGGGCCCGGATGCTCATATCGTGTTGGTGCCGACGGCCGGCGGAGCGGCCGAATATGATGAATTCTTCCAGGGGATGAATGCCTGGCGCGAACACGGTGCCCGCAACCTGACTCTACTGCACACGATCGACCCGGAGGAGGCCGATACCGACGATTTCATCGAGCCGCTGAAGACAGCCGGCGGTGTGTTTTTCTTCGGTGGGCGCCAGTGGCGTCTGGTCGATGCGTACGGTGGCACGAAGAGTGAAGAGGCGTTTCGGGAGGTGCTCGAGCGCGGTGGCGTGATCGGAGGTTCGTCCGCTGGGGCGTCGATACAGGGCTCCTATCTCGTCCGCGGGGATACCCGCTCGAATACCGTCATGATGGGTGACCATGAGCGAGGGTTCGCCTACCTGCGTAACGTAGGGATCGATCAGCACGTGCTTCGCCGGAACCGTCAATTCGACATGGTAGAAGTCATTGAGGCGCACCCCGAGCTGCTCGGTATCGGTCTCGACGAGGACACTGCACTCGTCGTGCAGGGTGACCGGGCTGAGGTGATCGGTCGCTCATACGCGCTCATCTATGACAACCAGGCGACGACCGGCAACAACGGCAGCTTCTATTTCCTTGCTCCTGGAGACCGCTTCAATCTGGCGACCCGGGAGGGATCACGTCCGACCACGTCACAGAGTCCCATTCAGGGAGTCGAGAAGAAGCCATGGGGGAGCGGTTCATGACGAATCCAACCGAGCACAACCACGGTGAGGATCGGCCGTCCGTAACCAATCCCGAGACTGTTGCGCGGCATGCCGAGTACTGGCGTCGCAACATCCGCTACCTGGGCATGTTGCTCGTGGTGTGGTTCGTGGTGTCGTACGTGTGCGGCATCCTCTTCGCCGATGCGCTGAACGCATTCACTTTGCCCGGCACGCACTTTCCGCTCGGCTTCTGGTTCGCGCAGCAAGGTTCCATCTATGCGTTCGTGATCCTGATCTTCGTATACGTGAAGCTCATGAACCGCCTTGATCATGAGTTCGACGTAGATGAAGGGGCGAGCTCATGAGCGTTCAGGCATGGACCTTCCTTCTCGTCGGGGCCTCCTTCGCTCTGTACATCGGGATCGCGATCTGGTCGAGAGCGTCGACCACGAAGGAGTTCTACGTAGCGGGCGGTGGCGTGTCGCCGCTGGCCAACGGAATGGCGACCGCAGCCGACTGGATGAGCGCCGCGTCGTTCATCTCGATGGCGGGCATCATCTCGTTCACGGGCTACGATGGCTCCGTCTACCTGATGGGGTGGACGGGTGGCTACGTGCTTCTCGCGCTCCTGCTTGCTCCGTACCTGCGCAAATACGGTGCCTTCACAGTTCCCGACTTCGTAGGTGATCGCTACTACTCGCAGCTCGCCCGAATCGTGGCGGTCGTGTGCGCGATCTTCGTGTCGTTCACCTATGTCGCAGGGCAGATGCGCGGCGTCGGGATCGTCTTTGGCCGATTCCTGGAGGTCGACGTGAACGTCGGTGTCGGCATCGGGATGGCGATCGTCTTCTTCTATGCGGTGCTCGGAGGCATGAAGGGCATCACCTATACGCAGGTGGCCCAGTACTGTGTCCTGATCTTCGCCTTCATGGTTCCAGCGATCTTCCTCTCGCTCATGATCACGGGTACGCCGATCCCGCAGTTCGGACTTGGGGGAGTGGAGCAGGCGTCGGGGTTACCACTTCTGGAGCGGCTGAACGGCCTCAATCAGGAACTCGGGTTCGCGCCGTACACCAGCGGTACGAAATCCACGTTCGATATCTTTTTCATTACTGCGGCGTTGATGGCCGGGACAGCCGGACTGCCGCACGTGATCATTCGATTCTACACGGTGCCGCGTGTGCGCGATGCACGGATCTCGGTCGGATGGGCGCTCCTCTTCATCTCGCTCCTCTACACGACGGCCCCGGCGGTTGCGGTGTTCGCTCGGACCAACCTGATCAACAGTGTGCAGGACGTCCCGTATGCGTCGGTCCCCGAGTGGTTCACGAAGTGGGAGGACACCGGCCTGCTCTCGTTCAACGATGCCAACGGCGATGGACGGATCCAGTATGTGGGCCCCGACTCACCGATGACGAACGAACTCACCGTGGACCGTGACATCATGGTTCTCGCGAATCCGGAGATCGCCAACTTGCCCGCGTGGGTGATCGGGCTGGTAGCGGCTGGTGGCCTCGCGGCCGCTCTTTCCACCGCTGCCGGCTTGCTGCTGGTGATCTCGTCTGCGGTCAGCCATGACCTGCTCAAACGAAGTATCATGCCCCAGATCACGGAGAAGCAGGAGCTCTTGGCCGCGCGTATCGCGGCGGGCGCCGCCGTGTTGGTGGCCGGCTACTTCGGGATGCATCCGCCCGGCTTCGTAGCGCAGGTGGTCGCGTTCGCGTTCGGATTAGCAGCTTCGTCGTTCTTCCCGGCGATCATCCTCGGGATCTTCTCGAAGCGGACGACTCGTGAAGGAGCAATCCTCGGAATGGTGAGCGGCATAACCTTCACCGCGGGCTACATCATCTACTTCAACTTCGTGAACCCGGACGCCAACAGTGCCGCGAACTGGTGGTTCGGCATCAGCCCCGAGGGCATCGGTACCCTCGGCATGCTGCTGAACTTTGCCGTGACGATCGCCGTGTCACGAGTGACCCCGGAGCCACCGGCGCAGGTTCAGGTTCTGGTTGATCTGATCCGAGTGCCGCGTGGTGCGGGGGAAGCGCACGAGCTGAACATGTAGGGAGCGGATGGAGCGCCGGTCCGCGGAAGTAGTGGCAGAACCCGGTGCCGCCGGGGACTCAACTCTCTTCGTCGTCGGCTCCCGCTCTGTCCTGCGCCTTGAAGACCGTGGCCGCTGCAGCCGCCCCGGCTACTGGCCCGACGATGTACATCCAAAGGTGCCGATGAGCTCGGTGACATAGCGGTTCAAGGATCACTCCTCGTGGAGCGCGCCGGTCGTCCCGGATTGCCGGTCCAACTCGGTGCTGCGATGATCTCGGTCGCGCACAGTGTGGAGGCGGTAAACTTCACCACAAGTTCGAACGTCTACGTCTGTGGACGCAATTTCCGTGTACAAGTTTCTGGAGTCCCCGATGGTCCGATCTCTGTCCCGGCGTCTGGCGCCAGCCCCTCTCACGCTCGCCGCTGTAGCGGTCGCCGCATGCGGTGGCGGTGACTCAGCAACGGCTGGAGACAACGACGCCGGCGGTGCCGTTTCGCTCGGATCGGCGGAGGTTTCGTTTCCCGAGGATTTCGGGGCCATTCAGACAGTTCTGGAGCGAGCTGACGGAAGCGTTCTCGTCGCCGACCCACTCGGTGGGGCGCTTTACCTTGTCGATATGGTCGCCGGGACACGGGAACAGATTGGACAGGAGGGGCAGGGGCCCGAGGAGTACCAACAGCCCGATGCCGTATGGGCTCTACCCGGAGACTCGATACTCCTGATCGACCTCGGGAACGGGCGCATGGTCTCGTTGAGCCCGGACCTGGAGTTTGGGCCGACGGGGCCGCTATCAGCCGGAGATCCACGCTCTGGTCTTACCATCGCGATCCCCGAGTCGGTCGATGGAAACGGCAACGTTTACTCGCGGTCCATGGACGGGGGCATGGGGACCGAACGGCCAGATTCCGGTGCGGTTCTGCGGATTCAACGCGGCACCCTCGAGATCGATACGGTGGCCATGTTCAAGGTGCCCGAGGTAACCGTCACGGAGTCGGGCAGCGCGGATAACCGAAACGTCTCCATGAGCCTCGTTCCCCTCTCGCCGCAAGATGCCTGGGGTGTCGCGTCGGACGGATCGATCGTGCTGGCTCGTTCAGCTGATTACCACATCGACTGGATCCGTGCTGACGGTTCCGTGGTCTCCGGGTCTCCTGTCCCTTTCGAAACGATCGCGATAGGAACAGAAGAAAAACGTGAGTGGGCTCGTTCTCAGGCCGAGACCGGTGGTGGGATCAGCATCGCAGTCGAGGTGGACAATGGAGCGCTGACCACCCGCTTCGGCAGAGGCGGGGGTGGCCGTGACGGGGAAGAAAATCTGGACCAGTATGCGTGGCCTGAGTCGAAGCCGCCTTTTTATGGCACACGCATCATCATCGATCCGCAGAATCGCGCCTGGGTGCGGAGGCATGTCGTCGCTGGTGATCCGACGACCTATGACGTGTTCGATCGCCAAGGGGAGCGAGTCGCGACCTATGAACTGCCGTTCCGGAGCCGGGTGGTCTCGTTCGGTCCTTCGGGGGTGTATGTGGCGTCATTCGATGACTTCGACCTGAACTACCTGCACCGCTATGCGATGCCGATGTAGTCAGGTTGCACCGAGTCCGCCTTCCGCTCGCGGTCGGTTCAGTAGGACCCGGGTCGGCCGTGCTGGGTTCAGCGTACCGGCTGGCCCGCGACATAGACCTGCTCGAGGCTCCGGGTGGCCTCGATGTCTTCGAGCGGGTTCTCGGTCAGGACCAGAAAATCGGCCCACATGCCGGGCGCGATCACGCCACGGTCTCCCAGCCCTAGACAGGAGGCGGCCGTGCTGGTGGCACTCATCAGGACCTGCTCGGGGGACAGTCCTGCCTGGGCCATCATCCACAGTTCCATGTGCTCGAAGTAGCCGGGAAAGCGTCCCGCAGGTCCCGCGTCCGTACCCATGGCGACCTGGAGCCGCGCGTCCGAGACCGCCTTCACATTGAGCAGCGCCTGCTCGAGCGCCACACGATAGCCGGCTGCCGAGGAGCTCGACGCCATCCGCTCCATGAAGGCCGGCTCCGACACGCGGGCGACCTCACCCGCGTGGGCGTACTCCGCGAAGAACGGGTCATCGAAAAAGCCCGGACGTTCACTGTACACGAAGGTGCTGACCTCTCGCGTCAGGGTCGGAACGTAGCAGACGCCGGTCTCACGCAGCTGTCCCAGGAACTCATCGTCCACGTCTACGTCGCGCACCGAGTGGGCGACCATGGACGAGCCCATCTCAAGTAGGCGCTTGGCGTCATCGAGGTAGAAGAGGTGGGTAGCAAGGCGGACGTCATTCTCGTCCGCGACGTCGAGCACTGCCTGAATCGCGTCCCACGGCATCTTGGCCACGGTACCGAGGTTGTCATCGACACGCAGCTTCAACCAATCCACACCCGATTCGACATTCGCCTGCGCGTCCGCGCGAGCCTGCTCGGAATCAGATGCGGCGATAACTGGTCCGGCCACGAAGAGGCGAGCCCTCGGATCCGTCGGGGTCGCCTGGTCACGGGCCGCCAGCACGGCATCCGTGTCACCGAGGCTATTTACCGTGGTGACGCCATACCTGGCGAACAGCTCGAGGTCACCCCGAACGCGGTCGACCTCGTTCACCACTGATTCGTCTGCCCAAAGACCACTTACATGGCCGTGGGCGTTAATGAGCCCGGGGATCACGTAACGCCCCGAGAGATCCACCGTCTCGGTGACATTGGCGCTCTCGGGCACGGAGCCGTCGGAGGCCATACCGACAATTCTGCCTTCGCGCACGAAGAGCGTCGTGTTAGGCACGGCGGTAGTGCCCGAGCCGTCCCAGACGGTCGCGCCCGAAAATGCTGTCGTCGGGGACCCGGGGTCGGCGGTGGAACAGGCAGCGACGAGCGCCATGAGGGCAAGAACGGAGACGAATCGGCTGATATTCATGCGCTTAGGGTAGGGAGGCGGAGACTCCCTCGCAAAATCGGACTCAGGTACCGGTCTTGGTGGAGATTTCGGAGCTGCATGCAGCGCGTTCGAGTTTGCTGGCAGAGGTTTCGAGTGAAGCGTACTTTCTACATAGATCTGGCGCCCAGAATTCCTTGCAGAATGGGGCCATTCGCCGAGTCAGGTGGCGAGGTAGGACCGAAGCTCGAACGTGAGGCAAGAATTCCGTGAAGATGCTGGCCGTTTCGACGACGCTGATGGGCGCTCTGCTCATGGTGTCGGGCACGCTCCAGTCCGGAATTGAGGCACCAGTTGAAATGCGCGTCGAGGGCCCGATGCGGACTGCTTCCGCTGCAGACGACCAGGCGCTCGTGGAGGAGTACTGCGTTCGGTGCCACAACGAACGCCGACTCCGCGGCAACCTCTCGCTCGAGACATTTGACGTCGCCCGCCCGCACCACGCAGCGGCGACGGCGGAGAAGATGATTGTGAAGCTTCGGGCGGGCATGATGCCTCCTCCGGGCGCCGCACGGCCGGATGAGCGCGCGCTTACGGATCTCGTCGAGCGACTCGAGGAGCGCGTGGATCGGGCGGCCGCGGAACGAAGCGATCCCGGCGGCCGAACCTTCCAGCGCCTCAATCGCGCCGAGTACACCCGCTCCATCGAGTCGTTGGTGGGGCTTACGATCGATCCGGCCACGTATCTCCCGCTCGACACGAAGAGCGAGAATTTCGACAACATCGCCGATGTGCAGATGCTGTCGCCGACTTTGCTCGACGCGTACCTGACCGCTGCCGCCGACATCGCACGCCTCGCGGTGGGCGATCTCGACGCGGGGAACCGTGAGCACACCTACACGATCTCGGGCTATCAGTCACAGGCACAACGAGTGCAGGGTGCCCCCTACGGGACACGCGGTGGAACGTCGGTCGTACACAACTTTCCCGCCGATGGTGACTACGTGTTCTCGATCGTCTTCGAGCATACGACGACCGGGGCGGGCTTCTCGGGGCAGCTCGCGCGAGGCGAGCAGGTCGAGGTCTCGATCGACGGCGACCGCGCCGCGCTCATCGACGTCGATGCATGGCTGTCATACTCGGACCCGTGGGGCATTACGATGCGCACCGAGCCGATCGCGGTGCGCGCGGGGCCGCGACGTGTGACGGCGGCCTTCCTGAAGACGTCGGAAGGCCCGGTCGAAGACCTCCTGTCTCCGCACGACTGGTCGATCGCGGACCGACACACGGGCATGGGCGGCTACGGCCTGACGCTGCTTCCGCATCTCCGTGACCTCGTGGTCGCGGGGCCACAGAGGGTGACTGGCGTTTCGGATCATCCGGTTCGCAAGCGCATATTCACCTGCCGCCCGACTGACTCCGCCGAAGAACGCCCATGCGCGGAGGGCATCATCCGCCGAATCGCTGCAGAAGCGTACCGTCGACCGGTTCAGGATCGTGACATCGATGGCCTGATGCCGTTCTACGACGAAGGGGCCGCCGAGGGTGGCTTCGAGGTCGGGGTTCGGACGGCACTTCAGGCGATCCTTGCCAGTCCCCATTTCGTCTTCCGGTTCGAGCGCGGCGAGGGCCCAGCGCAAGACGGGGTATACCCGATCGGAGATCATGCGCTGGCGTCGCGCCTCTCATTCTTCCTGTGGGCACTCCCGCCCGACGATGAGTTGCGTGGTCTGGCCGACGACGGACGTCTGTCCGATGAGGGTGTGCTTCAAGAGCAGGTCCGGCGCATGCTCGCCGACCCCCGCGCCGAGGCGCTCGGATCCCGATTCGCCGGACAGTGGTTGCGCCTTCAGGATCTCGACAAGGTTCACCCTGATTCCTACTGGTTCCCCGACTACGACCAGCAGCTGGCTGACGCCATGCGGGCGGAAACCGAGCTTTTCTTCACCAACCTGGTCCGTGAGGATCGCTCGGTCTTCGAGCTGTACACAGCAGATTACTCCTTCCTCAACGAGCGGCTGGCCGACCACTATGGCATCGACGGTGTGCGAGGTGAGGCCCTTCGCCGCGTTGAGTATGCCGATGACCGCCGGCGCGGCTTGTTGGGTCATGGCAGCGTCCTGACCTTGACCTCCCACGCAGACCGGACCTCACCTGTACTGCGTGGCAAGTGGGTCATGGAAGTGTTGATGGGGACGCCCCCGCCTCCACCTCCGCCTGGTGTGCCGGAACTCGACGAGACGGCGGGCGCCGTGGACGGCCGGGCGCTCAGCACTCGGGAGCGGATGGAAGCTCACCGGGCGAACCCGACCTGCAACTCTTGCCACCGGTTCATTGACCCGATCGGTCTTGCACTCGACAGCTACGACGTGACCGGTCGCTGGCGCATTCGGGAGCAGGGTGCCGCGATCGACACCCGTGGCGAACTCTACGACGGAACGCCTATCGATTCACCCGGAGCATTGGTCGACGCGCTACTGCGTCGCCCCGAGCCACTTCTCCGGACCTTCACGACAAACCTGATGGCGTACGGACTCGGACGACGGGTCGAGTATGCCGATCAGCCGGCGGTTCGCGCGATTGTGCGCGATGCGGCCGACGATGACTACCGTATTTCGAGCTTCGTGCTTGGGGTAGTGTTAAGCGAGGCGTTCCGCATGCAGACTGTGGAGCCCGTCGCAACCGAAACTTCCGGCGCTGCCGGAGTATAGAAGAGCTCAACCGACGAGAGCCATGAACATCATCACCGGCCGCCACCTCGAAAGACGGACATTCCTCAAGGGGATGGGCGCGTCTGTCGCACTTCCGTTCCTCGACGCCATGGTTCCGGCTGGTCGTATGACTGCAGGCGTTGTCGAGGATCCGACCCGGTTCGTCGCGATCGAACTCGTGCACGGAGCTGCGGGTTGCAGCGAGTGGGGTGCCACCCAGAATCTCTGGGACCCGGCAGACGTGGGTCGTGATTTCGATCTGACGCCGAGCGCACTCCAGCCGCTCGATGAGTGGCGGAAATGGATGACGATCGTCAGCAACACCGATGTTCGTATGGCCGAGGCGTTCGAAGCCAACGAGATCGGGGGTGATCACTTCCGATCCAGCGCGGTCTTCCTCACCCAGTCGCACCCGAAGCAGACGCGAGGTTCTGATGTCTTTGCTGGTACCTCGATCGATCAGATCTACGCAAACCGCTTCGGACAGGACACGCCAATCCCGAGCATGCAGTTGTGTATTGAGCCGGTCGACCAGTCCGGTGGGTGCGCCTACGGCTACTCCTGCGTCTACACGGACACGATCAGCTGGGCGTCACCGAGTGAGCCGCTCCCGATGATCCGCGACCCGAGGGTCGTGTTCAACATGCTCTTCGGTGCGGGGAGTACCGCAGAGGACAGAGCCGCACGGCGTCGGACGAACAGCAGTATCCTCGACTGGATCACCGGTGAGATCGCTTATCTGAAGCGTGAGCTCGGGGCTAATGACACGGTTCGGCTCGATCGCTATCTCGACAACGTTCGGGAGATCGAGCGGCGCATCCAGGCGGTCGAGGCGCAAAACTCGTCGGGTGAAGAGCGGCAGCTTCCGGGCGCTCCAGCCGGTGTGCCGGACTCGTTCGAGGAGCATACGCGGCTGATGTTCGACCTCCAGGCGCTCGCGTTCGCCTCCGACATGACGAGGGTCTTCTCGTTCAAGACGGGCCGCGATGCTTCCGGGCGCGTGTATCCCGAGAGTGGCACCGACCGGCCCTTCCACCCGGCTTCGCATCACGGCGGTCGCGAGGAAGCGATCCTCGATTTTCACAAGATCAACGAATACCACGTGAAGATGCTGCCATACTTCCTCGAACGCCTGCAGGCACTTGATGAAGGCGGTACGGACCTGCTCGAGAAGACGATGATCGTGTTCGGGTCGCCGATGGCAGATGGGAATCTCCACAACCATCGACGCTGCCCGCTTGTCCTATTGGGTGGAGCGAATGATCAGCTGGAGGGTGGCCTCCACGTGAAGGCTCCCGACGGGACGCCGATGGCGAACGTCATGCTCTCGCTGCTGCACAAGCTCGGCATGGACGACGTTCACAGTTTCGGCGACAGCACAGGTGATTTCTCGCTGACGGTGCCACATTCGGCATCGCCAGCGGGCTAACGGAGAGATCGGGAACGAGATGGTCGGATTGAGATCGATGGGGACGTTTGGAGCGCTCGGTACGCTGCTCGTGTTGGTGGCGGGCGCCACCGAACCGGCGGATATCGTGTGGACTGCGCTACCCGTGCCTCACGAGGATATTGAGAATGAATCGACGTTCGCCGCCGCCGAGGCCGTAGACGGGAACTCTGTTATCGAAGAGTACTGCGTGCGCTGCCACTCGGATCGCCGGCTGCGTGGCAACCTCTCGCTCGAGACCTTCGACGCCGAGCAGCCTCATCTCCAGGGTGAGATCGCCGAGAAGATCGTGGTGAAGCTTCGGGCTGGTATGATGCCGCCGCCTGGTGTGTCGCGTCCGACCGGTGACACGCTCGACGTCCTGGTGCAGGCCCTCGAGCAGCGTCTCGATCGTATTGCGGAGGATCAGCCGAACCCCGGCGGGCGGACGTTCCAGCGTCTCAATCAGGCGGAGTACGCTGCCTCGATCCGGGACCTGCTCGGGCTCGAAATCGACGGCGCTGACTACCTGCCGCCGGATACGAAGAGCGCAAATTTCGATAACATCGCCGATGTGCAGATGCTTTCGCCGACGTTGCTGGACGCGTATCTGAACGCGGCGGCCGAGGTGAGCCGTCTGGCGCTTGGCGATCCGGCTGCGACCTCGACCGAGACGCAGTATCGCGTCCCGCGGTGGGCTTCCCAGACGGAACGTGTCGACGGTGCGCCCTACGGTACGCGTGGTGGGGTTTCGGTAGTGCACAATTTTCCTGCCGACGGGGACTATATCTTCCGCTTCTCGTTCCACCACGAGACGACGGGGACGGCGGTCGGCAATGGCGCCTCAGCGCTGAACACCACGCCGGAAGGTCCAGAGCAGGTCGAGATCTCGATCGATGGCCAGCGGGTCGCGCTCATGGACATGGACAGGTGGATGCATGTCTCGAATCCTGAAAGCGTCGAGATGCGGACCCCGCCGATTGCGGTGCCGGCCGGTCCGCACCGGGTGACGGCTGCGTTCATCATGAAGGCCGATGGGCCAGTCCAGGATCTCATATCACCTCACGACTGGTCGCTGGCGAGTACCGCGATTGCGGGAACCTATGGCGTGATGTCGCTACCGCACCTTCGAGATCTGGTCGTCATGGGGCCGGAAAACGTGACGGGTGTATCGGACACGCCGACCCGTCGGGCAGTCTTCTCGTGCCGGCCCACCGGTCCTCAGGACGAACGACCCTGCGCTGTCTCGATCATCGAACGGCTCGGAGCTCAGGCGTTCCGTCGTGCCCTGACCGCGGACGATCGTGAAGCTCTCCTTGGGTTCTATGACTACGGCGCTGAGGACGGCGGCTTCGAAATCGGGATTCGAACTGCGCTGGAGGCAATGCTCGCGAGCCCTCACTTCGTGTTCCGCTTTGAAGAGGCCCCGGGCGATGTTCGACCCGGGACACAGTATCCGATCCGGGACGAGGACCTCGCCGTTCGGCTGTCTTATTTTCTCTGGGGGCTGCCGCCCGACCCACAGCTACGCGAACTCGCCGAGCGTGGGGAGTTGTCTGACGCAGACGAGCTCGAGGAGCAGGTCCGGCGTATGCTCGCAGACCCGCGTGCCGAGGCTCTCGGACCGCGCTTTGCAGCCCAATGGCTGAGGCTCCAGGATCTGGACAAGGTTCACCCGGACGTCCGGCTCGAGCCCGACTTTCATCAGCAGCTCGCCGACGCGATGCTCGAAGAGACCGAGCGCTTCTTCACGAGCATCGTCCGCGAAGATCGCCCGATGTTCGATTTGTATTCGGCAGACTATACGTATCTGAATGAGCGCCTCGCCGTGCATTACGGCATCGAGGGTGTCACCGGGGACGATTTCCGACGGGTCTCGTACCCGGATGACAGCCGCCGCGGCCTGCTCGGGCACGCGAGTGTGCTGACACTGACCTCACATGCAGGTCGGACCTCGCCGGTGCTTCGCGGCAAGTGGGTCATGGAGGTCATGATGGGTACGCCTCCCCCGCCTCCGCCCCCGGGTGTCCCCGACCTCGAGGATACGGAAGCGTCCGAGGGGGGACGAGTACTCACGACCCGAGAGCGCATGGAAATCCACCGTGCCAATCCGACGTGCAACGCGTGCCATCGCTTCATGGATCCCATAGGACTGTCGCTTGACAGTTACGGTGTGACGGGAAAGTGGCGGGTCCGCGAGAATGGAAACGCGCTCGACACGCGCGGGGACTTCTACGACGGGACTCCGATTACCAGTCCGTTCGAACTGCAGAGCGCACTTCTACGGCGGCCGATCCCACTGGTTCGAACCTTCACCTCGAACCTGATGGCATACGCGCTCGGCCGGCGGGTCGAACACTTCGATCAGCCGACGATCCGAGAGATCGTGCGGGATGCGCAGGAGCAGGACTATCGCATGTCATCGTTCTTTATCGGCGTAGTGATGAGTGACGCGTTCCGTATGCAGAGCGTGCCCGTCTCGGCGGACGACAATCAATAGACACAGCAGTCGACCAGACGCGCGCAGGCGCGGGAGAGTGACCCGATGGAGTTTTTGACGGGAAAGCAGATGCAGCGGAGGACCTTCCTGCGCGGAATGGGTGCGAGCGTCGCGCTTCCGTTGATGGATGCCATGGTCCCTGCAGGCCGGCTGCGGGGATCGTCCGTCGACGAGAACGATCCCACGCGCCTGGTCGCGATCGAGCTGGTACATGGGTGCGCGGGCAGTAACGATTGGGGTGCGAGTCAGAACCTCTGGGCTCCCGCTGATGTAGGGAACGACTTCGACCTCACGCCGAGTGCGCTGCTCCCGCTCGACCCGTGGCGCGAGTACCTCACGATCATCAGCAACACCGATGTTCGGATGGCGGAGGCCTTCGAGCCACACGAGATCGGGGGTGACCACTTCCGCTCGAGTTCGGTGTTCCTCACGCAGTCGCATCCGAAGCAGACAGAGAGTTCGGACGTGTACGTGGGGACCTCTCTCGACCAGCTGTATGCCAACCGTTACGGCCAGAATACGCCGATCCCTTCGATGCAGCTCTGTATCGAAAACGTCGATCAGGCCGGTGGCTGTGCGTATGGCTATTCGTGCGTGTACACCGATTCGATCAGCTGGCGGTCGCCGACAGAGCCTCTGCCGATGATCCGCGACCCTCGGGTGGCGTTCGACCTTCTGTTTGGCGCGGGAGGCTCGCCCGAAGAGCGTGCCCGCCGCCGCCGTACGAGCAGCAGTATCCTCGACTGGATCACCGAAGATATTCAGCGCATGCGTCGGACCCTCGGTCCGAACGACTTCGCCAGACTGGACCGGTACCTCGACAACGTTCGTGAGATCGAGCGTCGCATTCAGGGCGTTGAGGCCCAGAACCGCACCGGAGAAGCGCGTGAGCTCCCGGGAGCCCCCGCGGGTGTGCCTGATTCTTTCACCGAGCACATGCAGCTCATGTTTGATCTGCAGGCACTCGCATTCGCGTCCGATATGACCCGCGTATTCTCGTTCAAGACGGGCCGTGACGCCTCGTCCCGTGTGTATACGGAGAGTGGTACGGATACCCCGTTCCACCCGGCGTCTCACCACGGGGGCAGGGAGGCCGCAGTGCTCGACTTCGCGGTCATCAACAAGTACCACGTGAGCATGCTGCCGTATTTTCTTCAGAAGCTGCAGGATATCGACGAGGGTGACACGAACCTGCTGGAGAAGACGATGATCGTGTTCGGATCGCCCATGGCCGATGGGAACATCCACAACCATCGACGCGCCCCGCTCGTCGTCCTCGGGAAGGCGAACGGAAGACTGCAAGGGAACGTGCACCTGAAGGCTCCCGATGGGACGCCCATGGCAAACGCGATGCTGTCGATGCTCCACACGCTTGGTCACGACAACATGGAAAGTTTCGGGGACAGCACGGGTGAGTTTCCGCTGACGCTTGGCGCGGCGGCGTCGCCTGACCGATGAGGCTTCGTGCGCACGGACTCTGGGCCCTGGCCTCGACACTCCTGCTCTGGAGTGGTGTCGCCCCGGAGGCACCTGTTGCCGATGCAGCGATGCGTGGAGACGCTGCTGCTGTAGAATCGCTCCTTCGCTCGGGCGCAGATGTGAACGCGGCGCAGGGTGATGGCATGACCGCGCTGCACTGGTCTGCAGAGCGGGGTAACACTCAGCTCATCGCGATGTTGATCGCAGCGGGGGCATATCTCGATGCCGTAACCCGTCTGGGTGATTTCACTGCGATGCATATAGCTGCTCGCGGTGGGAAGGGTGACGTCGTTCGCGCTCTCACTCTAGCCGGAGCGGATGTGACCGCCCGTACGTCGACCGGTGGTGTGACTGCTCTTCATTATGCCGCTGCCTCTGGGAGCGTAGATGCCGTGGATGCGCTTCTGGAGCGCGGTGCCGAGGTCGATGTGCGGGAAGAAGCATGGCTTCAGACCCCGCTCATGTTTGCGGCGGCCACGGGACGAACCGAAGTGGTCCAAACGCTGGCTGCGGCCGGTGCGAATCTTGGACTTACGGCACGCGTGATGGATATGGACGCTCGCGAGCAGGAAGATCGTGCGGACCAGCGCAGGCAGGCAGAGGTTCAGCGGCGCATCCTGATGGCTCGTGACGGCCGCGCCCCAGCGCGTCGAGGCGGGTACGGAGAGCCTACCGGTGCGCGTCAGGCAGAGCAGCAGGACAGCGTGAGCGATCAGCCGCAGGTGATGGGGACGCCGTCACGTGAGGATATCAACAATCAACAGCGTGATCGTGTGCCCTCGTCTCGGTTCTCTCATGCGCAACTCGTGGGAGGCTACGGTGGGCTCGCGGCGCTCCACCTCGCTGTCCGGGAAGGGCATCTCGGTACGTCGGAGGCTTTGCTGGATGCGGGTGCCGACATAAACCAGGCGACCGAAGGGGATGGCACTCAGCCGCTGTTGATGTCCACGATCAACGGGCACTTCGACTTGGCGATGCGACTTATCGAACGCGGTGCTGACCCGACGCTATCCAACGATGCGAATGCGACACCGCTGTACACGGTCATCAACACACAGTGGATCCCGAAGTCCCGGCATCCGCAGCCCGCCGACTACCTGCAGCAGCAGGTCGGGTATATGGACCTGGTAGAGGCGTTCCTGGACGCGGGTGTGGATGTCAACGTGCGTCTCGATAAGCAGCTGTGGTTCACCACGTTCGGAGACGACTACCTGCGGACTGACCGCATGGGTGCGACGCCGTTCTGGCGTGCTGCGTACGCGCTCGATCTGCCCCTCATGAAGCTTCTGGTCGAGCACGGGGCCGAGCCAGGTATCCCCACAAAGAAGACGGTTCGCCCGCGTTTCGGAGCTGGGGCGATCGAGACTGTCGAAACAGGTGCGAGCGATCCATCTGGCTTGCCGCCGGTTCCGCCGGGGGGACCTGGTGTCTATGCGATTCACGCGGCCTCTGGTGTCGGGTACGGCGAAGGCTTCGCGGCGAACATCCACCGGGTCGTGCCCGATGGATGGCTACCCGCCGTGCGGTACCTTGTCGAGGAATTGGGAGCAGATGTGAACCGTCGTGACCACAATGGCTACACGGCGATGCATCATGCGGCTGCCCGGGGTGACGACGAACTGATTGAATACCTGGTGTCGAGAGGCGGGGATGTCATGGTGGTCGGTCGCCGTGGGCAGACGACCGTGGACATGGCCAACGGGCCAGTTCAGCGCATCAGCCCGTTCCCGGCCACGATCGAGTTACTCGAGAGCCTCGGGGCCATCAACAATCACAGCTGCGTGAGCTGCGAGTAGGCCCTCCAAGAGCACAGGGGGGCACTTGGCATAGTTGTAAACCGCTGAGCCGAGGGCCTCAGCGGGCCGTGCCTTCCTCTTCCAGCTCGATCATCACTTCTTCGAACACAGTACGAAGCTCCCCATCGAGGCTGATCAGTAACGTGATCTGATCATACTCCTCTCGGGTCATCTCGGCTTCTTCCAGGATGGACTCGATGGTGGCTTCGACATCCTCTCTCGCCCGAATCCGTCCCTCTCGATCGTGCACCCGGGCGACGGCACCGTGAAACTCGTCCCGGGCGTCATTGATTGCGATGTGGGTTCGGGCGAACGTGGTCATCTGCTCGCGGTCCAACTGGATCTCGAGATCCTGCGCTGCGGCTGACGTGGCGAGGCCAAGCCCAGCAAACACCGCAATCGCAGCGAGGGCCAGCGCGTTCAGCATGGCGCGTCGGGGCATCCTTGTCATTCTCGTCTCAGTTCCTGTTCGGTGCACTCCAACGGATCACGGAGTGCGGCAGGGAGTACCGTTGCTCAGTCGTGGTCGTGGGACGTAAAGTCCTGACAGCGAGAAAACGAACTCCTGACCGGGGATATCATCATACCGATCTACGAATACTCCTGCCAAGACTGTGGCCACGACTTCGAGGCCCTCGTCCGTGGTGAGGAAGAGCCGACCTGTCCTGAGTGCACGAGCGTTTCTCTTGAGCGCCAGTTCTCGTTGCCAACCGCACACACCTCGGGCACGCGCGACCTGTCGATGAGGGCGGCACGCGCGAGGGATAAGCGGCAGGGCACCGAGCGGATGCATACGCAGCGTGAATATGAGTTGAATCACGACGATCACTGAGTGGCTCAGCACCCTGAAAGAAGTCACATCCGCTCGGGCGCCATGGCACGAAACGGTCCCCCTGGATCATGAGCCCGGCGGTGAGTTGGAGCCGCCGCGGGGGGACCAGTCCGAAGCACGCCCGGACGGGGGAGCTGGTCGGGTCGATGAGCATCTTGTGCCGACTCCACAGTTTCTGGCCGGCGGCAACGGGCACGCATAGATTCATCTTGTCCTTCCGGAGAATTACATCACCAACGATTCCGGCGGATTAGGGGTCTCAATCGGGTGAGGAACTAGTTGCTGCACAACGGCTTGTCGGACGGAAACGAAGTCAGGCGCGTGGGGTCTGAAACCGTATGAAAACGATCAGCATCACCTTGGTAGGCGCAGGAGCGGCAGTCCTGTTGTTCGGAGTAGGAGACGGCGACCTGAGGCCGCTTGCGTACTCGACATCCACGCCTGACGTCGAGTCTGTCTTGGCGCCGGCGGCGTGGACGCCCCAAACGGACCAGGAGCTCGTTGACGAGTACTGTGTCCGCTGTCACAGCGATCGCCGGCTGCGGGGCAATCTCTCGCTTGAGACCTTCGATGCTTCGGCCCCGCACCTGCAGGGAGAAGTCGCTGAGAAGATGATCCTGAAGCTGCGGGCAGGGATGATGCCTCCCCCCGGTGTGTCGCGGCCTGCCGGTGACTCACTCCAGGCGCTTGCCACCTCGCTCGAGGAGCGGGTAGATCAGGTGGCTGAGCGGAATCCAAACCCGGGTGGACGCACCTTCCAGCGCCTCAATCAGATCGAATACGCTCGTTCGATCCGCGACCTCCTGGGCCTCGACATCGACGCCTCAGCATTTCTGCCTCTCGACACGAAGAGCGCAAACTTCGACAACATCGCCGACGCTCAGATGATCTCGGCGACTCTGCTCGATTCGTACCTGAATGCCGCTGCTTCGATCGCGCGCCTTGCGATGGGTGATCCGGACGCAGCTCCCAGCTCCGCGACGTACACGAACCCGGGTTATGCGTCCCAGTGGGAGCGGGTCGAGGGGGCACCCTACGGAACGCGTGGCGGGATCTCCGTTGAGCACAATTTCATCGCGGACGGCGAATACCAGTTCCGACTCGCCTTCGAGCACACGACGACCGGGGGATACTTTGGCGGCGTGACCCGCAGCGAGCAGGTCGAAGTCTCTATCGACGGTGAGCGCGTCGCTCTGCTCGAGATGGACCGCTGGATGAGTGTCGCCGATCCCAACGGGGTCAACATGCGGACCGAGCCGATCTTCGTTCGTGCCGGTCCTCATCGCGTCACGGCAGCGTTCCTCAAGCAGTCTGAGGGTCCCGTCGAGGACATGCTCTCTCCTCACGACTGGTCGCTGTCTGATCGACAGATCGGCGTGAGTGGCTACGGCATCACCTCGCTGGCGCATCTCAAGGATCTGGTGGTCGCAGGACCCGCAAACGTGACAGGCGTCTCGCAGACGCCGTCTCGTGAGCGGATCTTCACGTGCCGCCCGACTCGGTCTGAGGAAGCGCCAGAGTGTGCTTCTCGGATCATCGAGGAGTTAGGCCCGCAGGCGTTCCGACGTGCGCTGACGGACGAAGACCGTGACGCTCTGATGGGCTTTTACAAACTCGGCGAAGAGGATGGTGGCTTCGAAGTCGGTGTGCGTACTGCGATCGAAGCGATGCTGGCGAGCCCTGACTTTGTGTTCCGTATGGAAGAGGCTCCGTCTGGCATCGAGCTTGGCGACAGCTACCGGATCGCGGGCAGCGATCTGGCAACACGACTTTCGTACTTTATCTGGGGCTTGCCCCCAGACGAAGAGCTGCGCTCAATCGCTGCTGAAGGTCGGCTCGACGACTCGGATGAGTTGGAGCGCCAGGTATCGCGAATGCTTGCAGACGCGCGCTCTGAGGCATTGGCGACACGGTTCGCTGCGCAATGGCTCCGTCTCGATGACCTCGACAAGGTGCATCCGGACCGGCTGTTGTATCCGGACTTCCACCAGCGGCTGGCTGAAGACCTGCGCACCGAGACTGAGCTGTTCTTCGCGAATCTGGTTCGTGAGGACGGCAACGTGTTCGATCTCTTCACGGCCGACTACTCCTACATGAACGAACGGGTCGCGAGGCATTACGGCATCGAAGGCGTCATCGGCGCGGATTTCCGCCGCGTACCGTACGTGGACGACAATCGACGAGGACTGTTGGGACACGCGAGTATCCTGACCCTCACCTCCGTGGCCGGGCGCACTTCCCCCGTGCTTCGCGGCAAGTACGTGATGGAGGTCCTGATGGGAACACCTCCTCCTCCACCCCCGCCGAACATACCGACGCTCGAGGAGACCGAGGGTGCGGCTGACGGTCGGATGCTCACGACGCGTGAGCGGATGGAGCAGCACCGAGCGAACCCGACATGCAATGCGTGCCACTCGTTCATGGACCCGATCGGGCTCGCGCTCGACAGCTATGACGTAACCGGGCGTTGGCGGATTCGTGAGAACGGCATGGCGCTCGACACGCGGGGTGAACTCTACGATGGGACGCCCGTGACGAGCCCGGTGTCACTCAACGAGGCACTGATGTCTCGCCCAACGGTTTTGGTTCGTAACTTCACGCAGAACCTGATGGCGTATGGTCTCGGACGTCGCGTAGAGCATTACGATCAGCCGACGGTCCGAGAGATTGTTCGTGAGGCTGAAGACAACGAGTGGCGACTGTCGTCGTTTGTACTGGGCGTCGTGCAGAGCGGCGCGTTTCAAATGCAGAGAGCCGGAGCCGTCGCCGACGGAGCCGACAGGGAATAGTCGAACCAGGCGGCCGGGGAAACCGGTCGCTCGAGGAGAGCGGATATGCACTTCATCAGCGGAAAGCACATGGAGCGCCGGACCTTCGTCCGAGGGATGGGGGCGTCGATCGCACTCCCGTTTCTGGATGCCATGGTCCCGGCGGGGCGTCTCAGCGCGGCGAAGGCTGCGGAGGTAGACCCAACGCGTCTGGTCGCCATCGAGATGGTTCATGGTGCAGCTGGGTGTAACGAGTGGGGCTCAACCCAAAACCTGTGGGCGCCCGCAGCGGTGGGTCGCGACTTCGACCTCTCCCCAAGTGCGCTGATGCCGCTCGATCCGTGGCGGGACTATTTGACGATCATCAGCAACACTGATGTGCGGATGGCTGAGGCGTTTCAGGCCCCCGAGATCGGCGGTGACCATTTCCGCTCGAGTGCGGTATTCCTGACTCAGTCGCACCCGAAACAGACCGAGGGTTCCGACGTTTTCGTCGGCCAGTCACTCGATCAGATGCACGCGGAGCGCTTCGGCCAAGATACGCCGATTCCGTCAATGCAGTTGTGCATCGAGAACATCAACCAATCCGGTGGATGCGCGTACGGCTATACCTGTGTTTATACCGACTCGATCTCGTGGGCTTCGCCAACAGAACCACTCCCCGTGATCCGTGATCCGCGCGTCGCCTTCGAGCAGCTCTTTGGAGCCGGCGGAACGTCGAAAGAGCGCGCGCTGCGTCGTCGTACTTCCGCATCGATCCTGGACTGGGTAAGCGGACGCATCAACCAGCTTCAGCGTGAGCTCGGACCGAATGATCGGGAGCGACTGGATCGGTATCTGCAGAACGTTCGTGAGCTCGAGCGCCGGATCCAGATGGTCGAGGCGCAAAATTCGACCGGTGAAGAGCGGGAGCTTCCGTCCGCGCCGGCGGGTGTGCCTGACTCGTTCGAGGAGCATGTGAAGCTCATGTTCGATCTGCAGGCTCTTGCCTTCGCCTCCGACACGACGAGGGTGTTCTCGTTCAAGATGGGTCGTGATTCTTCGGCCAGAGTCTTCCCCGAGAGCGGCACAGACAAGCCGTTCCATCCCGCATCGCACCATGGCGGTCGAGAGGAAGCGATTCTCGACTTTCACCTGATCAACAAGTATCACGTCAGCATGCTGCCGTACTTCTTGGAAAAGCTATCGGCGATCCAGGAGGGTGACTCGCACCTGCTCGACAAGACGATGATCATCTACGGCTCGCCGATGGCAGACGGGAACCTGCATAACCACCGCCGTGCACCGTTGATCGCGCTTGGCGGCGCCAACGGAGGTCTGGAGGGCAACATGCACCTCAAGGCCCCTGATGGAACGCCGATGGCGAATGCCATGCTCAGCTTCATGCATGCGCTCGGGCACACAAGCATGGACAGCCTGGGCGACAGCACGGCAGACATGTCGCTCACGATGCCGATGTCGACGGCTCCCGCTCAGGGTTAGGAGAACAGCCATGGGACGATCGACCCACACCTCAGGTCTCCGGCTCCGGGCGAACGCACCGCTGGCCCTTGGTTTTACCCTGCTTCTCTGGGCCGGCGTGGTGGCCGAGTCACCGGTTGCGGACGCAGCGATGCGGGGAGATGTCGACTACGTGCGTGAGCTTCTTCGTTCCGGCGAAGACGTGAATGCGGCGCAAGGCGATGGGATGACTGCGCTCCACTGGGCGTCTGAGAACGGCAATGCCGAGCTCGCTGAAATGTTGCTGTACGCGGGTGCCAATGTGAGTGCGGTCACCAGACTGGGCGACTACACCCCACTGCACGTTGCCAGTCGAGCCGGCCGAGGTGCTGTCGTGTCGGTGTTGGTCGATTCGGGTGCGGACGTAGATGCGATCACGGCGACCGGAGAGGTCACTGCCATGCACTTCGGTGCTGCATCGGGCAATGTCGCGGTCGTCGAGGCGCTCGCCGCGGCTGGGGCGGACGTGAACGCTGCCGAGATGAGGCGGGGACAGACCGCGCTGATGTTCGCTGCTTCGGCGGGCCGCACGGATGTCGTTCGAGTACTTATCGATGCCGGTGCTGACGTGACTATGACCAGCTACGTCGTCGATATTCCTCGGATCTCTGCCGAAGATCGCGCGGCTGGTCAGGTACGGGACGAGGTCTTGGCGGCCTTCCGTGGTGACCAACCCCCGGGTACGTCGTGGCAGCCCTCGCCTGCCGAGGTGCAGGCGGCGGTACGTGCCGCCAATTCTGCTCGGGTCAACGCTGCAGACGCTGGTAGCGTCCAGAGGCGCGACGAACCCTCACCCGATCCCGATCTCGGAGAGGTGGCGATCAGCTCGACAGGCCAGCGGGGAGACGAGTACAGCAATTCGTACACAGATCTCGTGTACCGGCAGGGTGGCCTCACGGCGCTTCACCATGCTGTGAGGGAAGGGGAATCCGAGACGGTCTTCGCCTTACTGGACGGTGGCGCAGACATCGATCAGCAGACAGCCGGTGATCTCACCAGCCCGATCTTGATGGCGGTCGTGAACGGTCACTACGACCTCGCGGTTGCCCTCCTTGGCCGGGGTGCTGATCCCAACGTGCCAAGCCACGCCAACCTCACGCCGCTGTATGCGGCCATCAACACATACTGGGCGCCCAAGGCCCGGTATCCTCAGCAGCAGGCATACCAGCAGCAGGAGGCGAC
>DGOW01000019.1:50448-72421 GCA_002390225.1 Gemmatimonadales bacterium UBA4456
TGGTTCATGGAGTACACGTTCAGCCAGCTGGACGTGGACACGCGCGGGGCTACGCCATTCTGGCGGGCTGCGTACGCGCTCGATCTACCGGCCATGCGGATGCTGATCGACGCCGGTGCGGACCCGGCCGTACCGACCATGAAGGCACCGTCACGACGGTTCGCGTTCGCTCCTCCGGGTGCTGCGACTGACCCGTCGGGCCTTCAGCCTGTTCCTGTTGGCGGTCCGGACGTGTATCCGGTCCATGCGGCTACCGGTCATGCCTACGGGACTGGCTTCGCTGGGGTGTCCCATCGACATGCACCGGGCGCCTGGCTCCCGGCGGTTCAATACCTTGTCGAAGAGTTGGGTGCGGACGTCAATGCGCGTGATGCGAATGGATTCTCACCGCTTCACTGGGCCGCGTCACGTGGCGACAACGAGGTCATCGTGTACCTGGTGGACCACGGTGCAGACGCGACAGTCCTGAGTCGGCGTGGGCACACGACGGCTGACATGGCGAACGGGCCTGTGCAGCGTATCTCGCCGTTCCCGGAGACGATCGAATTGCTCGAGAGCCTTGGTTCGGAGAACAACAACAACTGTGTGAGCTGCGAGTAGGGCCTACATCCCGCGCCGTCGCCTGAAGCGAATCGAGTCCGGCTGATGGCCCAGCGAATCGAGCCCTAAGGAGTCGATGAGGTCGTCCGGGCGCACGGTCGACATCTCGATCCCGCTCACGCGATAGACCAGCGAGAGATGATACACGGCCTGAGCCAGGCCGACTTCGCTCTCGGTCTGCCCGATTCGGCCGTCCCGGTCTCCGTCTTCACCGTACATCATGACACGGACGGTCTCAGCCAGCTGGTCTACGAGCCTTAAGGCCGACCTCACGTCCTGCGTCGCCAGGACCTGGAGCGCGAGGGCCACGGCGTCGTCAGCACGGGCCTGTGCAGCCTGAGCGGCTCGTGTGACGAACGGGCCGTGGAAGGCCAGTGCGGGTGCCACACTGCCCGTCACCGCGGTCATCGCCAACTCGGTGTGCATTCCGACCGCCTCAGAGGCACGCCGGAAGCCGAAGCCCATCCCGGCGCCCGAGGGCACCTCGACGGGGTCGATGGCGTGGAGGACGTTCTGCATCGCGCGATGCATGCGAGCAAGATCCAGCGTATCGACTCCTGCAAGCCGCACCCAGGCTGCCGCGATCTCACCCTCGATCATCGCTGTCTTGAGGAGGCTCATTCCGAGAGGGGTGTCCGTGAAGCCTTCGGTGACGTGCCCGAGGTGAATGCGCACCTCCGGCGGCATGGCCGAGGCCGCCCGGTCGACGTCAGTGCCGGGAGAATCGAGCCCGAGCGTACCCATGTCGAACGTATCTGCGGGTAGCATCATGCTGTCTGCGGCGATCCGAACGGAGTCCGGGTCTTGAGCATGGATGTGCCCTGGTAAGGCCGCGGACACGAGCAGAACCGCGGCAGTACTGACGATAGGGGGCCTCACGAGATCAGCCACCGATTCCTTCGGCCTGCTTGATCAGGCCCATGTGACGGGTCGCCTGGGCGAGCCCGCCCTCACCTTCTTGCCAGCCGATACGTCCGTTTCCATCCGTATCCGTGCCGTTCAGGATCGCGTCGGTCAGTGCCGTAAGCTCTGCGAGAATCTCTGCGGCGTCCTCAGCACGTTCCGCGGCCCGGATTGCTTCAGCCCGCTCGATCGCCTGTTCTGCGTGAGTCATGGCGCTGCGCGCGGCGGTTGCGACATGCGTGGCGTGTGTCTTCACGGCATCGGAGGCTCCTTCCGAGGCGGCTGCGAAACCCGTGTGCCGTGCGGCTCTGTCAGCCGCCGGGATCATGCCGTACCCAAGACCCGGCCCATCCTCGGCCCTGGAGGGGTCCAGGGCGTGGATTACATGGGCCATATGGCGCTGTATGCCTTCGAGGCTGGACAGATCACGGCTGGCCAGGGTCGCATGCTGATGGGCGACCTCTGCCTCAGCCAAGGCTGTCGGCAGAAGCCCCATTCCGTCGGGTGTCCCGCGAAACGCGTCTGTGGCATGGCCGATGTGGATGTGAACGGGGTTCTGAGCCGATGCCGTAGAGACGAAGCTGATCAGGGCGATGGCCGCCATGCACGCGCCGCGACAAGCCCGATGTGGTTTGCGGTCCATGGAATTCTCCTAGTGGGGCGAAGGCCAGCGAAATATCGGTAACCGTGGGTGTGGAGCAACTGCGAAGGTCTACTCGACCTGGGGCCAGGCAGTGATGGCCATGGTCGAGACTGGCATTCTCCTGGGTATAAAGAAGCCGGGGCCGGCGCATAGCGCCGACCCCGGCGGGTCCTTCATGCTCTCGTCAGAGAGCGTTGTTCATCAGCTTTCGCTGATCGTGATCACATCCGAAGCCGTGATGTTCGGGTTTGTGTCCACCTCTCCCTCGGGGATTGGGAAGCACAGATCACGGGTGATCAGGTGAGACCCGCTTCCCTCATCACCACTTACCTGCTCAAGCGGCTGCAGGTCACCAGGCGTGCTGGACTGGTGCCAGCGACGCATTGCCGGGAGGCGACGGCCCTCAAGCCACATCTCAATCGCATGCTCACGCTTGAGCAGCGTCATGGCTTCCGCCTGGGTTCCCGGTACTGCTTCTGTGGTCACACCGGCCGCAGTGCGCAGCATGTTGATGATGGCCATACCCGCGGCGATGTCGCTGTTGTTCATGATCTCGTTCTCGGCGAGGATCAACTGCATCTCCTCATAGCTCGAGAGCTCGATCGGCGAATCGTCGTTGGTGTACTTCGTCTGCGGGTTCCAAGGAATCACGCCGCAGCATGCCGACGCGGCATCGCCGTTCTCACCTGAAATACGCCAAGAGACGCGTGGATCGGCGTCCGCAACACCACCCGTCTCCGGGTTGTACTGCTCGATCCAGGTGTAGAGCTGTGAGTGAGCCTTGTACGGTGTTGCCTTCGCGGCGACAAAGATACGATTCGACTGCGTGTCGTCACCGATGTCAAAGTACTCGGCATCGTAGCTGAAGCCCGCAGGGACGCTCGATGCGTCCGCTACTGCGGCAGCCCAGTTACCCGCCATCAAATGGGCACTGGCACGACCGGCGACGGCCGCGGTAGCGACGTCTCCGGAGCCGAGTGCTGCTGCCTGATCGAAGTACGAGATCGCGTTGGTCAGATGGCTGCTCGAGTTCCCCTCGGCAGCACCACCATCGTACACGGCTTGGCACATCTGCTCACCGAGCAGACGGCTGGTGTATCCCGCGTACAGGAACGCCCTCGCCAGGACACCCTGGTCCTGATCCGCCGGCTCGTACGACTGAATTCGGGAGATGGTCTCGTCCGCAAGGAAGCGAGCCCGATGTGCGGTCGACCACTGAGTGCCAACCTGGTCCCAAAGTAGTTCGCCGCGCTGTTGCTCCGGCGTGATGCCGAAGCTGCCGGTTGATCCGGAGGGGTGAACCTCACGGGCAATGGCAGCGCTGGTGTAGGCGGTCCAGTTCAGTGCTTCACTGAGCGCGCGACCGGCACCGTTCGCCAGCGCAGCCTGCGCATTGGGGTCGTCAAGGAATCGAGCGTCGATTGGGCCCGGGTTGATGACTTCCGTGTCACAAGACGCGGCCGCCACCAGAAGCCCCAGCGACATGAATCGGGTGAGCTGCTTCACACCCTTCAAGTTGATTCGAGTCATTGTTTTAGCTCCTAGAATACGACGCGAAGCGCGACGGTATAGGTCGCAGGCGCCGGGATGTGTTCACTGATCGATGTGACCAGGAAGGCTCCCGAGCTAGCACCGTTACGGCTGATCGGGTTGTTGTCGTTGTTTCCACCCATCTCTGGGTCGAAGTGGGTCCACTCGCTGTTCGTCCAGCGGAACATGTTCCGGCCGGAGAACGTGAGCGTGGCGCCTGACGCGCCGGGGACCAATGACTCCGGAAGAGGAGCCTGCAGCGTGATGTCGCGGATCTTGAAGAAGTCCGCTTTCTCGGTCCAGTGATCTGGATCACTCAGACCAGGATCACATTTCGCGCGCTGAAGCGCGGTAAGGTTGGCCCGACCCGGGGATGTGCTACGGAGCGGTGCCGCACCTGCGATGTTGTAAACCTCATTGCAGCCTGCCCATACGACCGAGCGACGCACAGCATTGTGAGCGACGCCGGCGCGCACGAAATGGCCACCCTGATACTCACCGCGGGCGCTAAGGCGCAGCCCACCTGGGAGCGTCAAGGAGGTGTTCAGGGCAAAAATGTCTGTCGGTGAGTTCGGGCCGATGACGCAGTCGTCTTGGATGACCGGCTCTGCGATCGCATCGGGGTTTGTCACGCACTCGCCATACATGACCGGGGCCGGCTGGCCATCAATAATCCAGCCACCGCCTGTCGAGAACTCAGGAACATCTTCCGGAAGACCGACTGTGGAGTTGTTGGAAGAGTACGAGCCTCCAAGATCCCATGCCCAAACGTCGCCCTCAAAGACGACCGTGTTGAGCGTGAGCTCCATACCCTTGTTGCCAATCTCGCCAACGTTCTCCAACTGCGAGGAGCCGAAGCCGATCGAAGCCGCCTGGCGCACTGCGAACAGCGCGTCCGTCGTCTTCTGGTCGTAGTAGGTGAAGTCCACCTGCACACGATCGGAGAAGAAGCTTCCGTCGAACCCGAATTCGAGCTCAGCGGTCCGTTCCGGACCGAGGTCCGGGTTACCGAGAACGCCGGGGTAGAAGGCAGGCGAGTTGCCCCAGCCTACACCCTGATACGTCTGCACAGCGTCGAACGCACCGGGGGCACGACCTGACTGACCCCACGCTGCGCGCAGCTTCAGCTGACCCTTGTCACCCCAGAAATCCTCATCGGACACTACCCAGGCAGCGGAGAGCTTTGGGTAGAACTGGAGGCCGAAGTCGCTACCGAAGGCTGAGTTCCCGTCGACGCGGAACCCGGCGGTAAGGAAGTACTTGTTGCTCAGGTCTAGCACGTTTTGCACGAAGAAGCCGGCATTGACCACACGCTGGCGCTGCTCGAAGCCGAGTCGCGTACCACCGGTGGAGACGGTCGGGTCACCAGGGCCGGGGAAATCTTCGGCGTAGGCGGTCGTGCGCTGAATCTCTTCCGTGATGGACTGACCACCGAACGAAAGCGAGGAGTTAATGCTTTCGCCGAGACCGAAGCTGAGTGTGCCGACGTAATCCAACGTCAGCGTCTCGAACTCGGAGCGTCCGTCGGACAGGATGCCATCCTGCGCCCGGACGAACCCGAATGGACGCAGGTTCCTGTTGTTCTGCTGGGCGAGGTCGTACCCGATGTTGAGCCGGTTCGTGAAATTCGCGAACGGAGTATACGTCGCGGTACCACCGGTGATCAGCTGATCGATCTGAGTCGAAATCGTCTGACCGAGTAGCTTGTCGAGATTCGATTTTTCCTCGTTACCAAAGTAGTTCGCGGTGCGACGGAAGACGTTGAGTGTCAGGCCGTGCGCGTTATTCCCGGCTGCGGTGTTCGTGAACGCGTCATTCATGAACGACGTGTTCCACTGCAGCTGGAGGTTCTCCGCCGGGGAGAACGTGAAGTTTCCACGAATCGTCGCTTTTTGCTCAGCATCGTTCGGGAGCACGCCTTCGTCGTCCTCCATCGAGCCAGAGACGAAGTACTGGAGGTCATCGCCACCACCAGAAACGGACAGCGAGTAGCGCTGCTGCCAGGCGCTGCGGAGCCATGGGTCGATGAACATGTACTCCGGCGTGCCGCCGGCTGCACTCACGTCATCACGGACCGCGTTGTCGATCCCGAACGGATTCATCTGCGAAACACCCTGCTCAATCGAGGCTACCCACTGAGGGGCGCCGGTGTGACCGCGCTTCGTGAAGATCTGAATCACGCCGGCCGCAGCCTCCGTACCATACAGCGTTGTTGCCGCAGCACCCTTAATGACCTCGATCCGATCGATATCGGCTGGGTTGATGCTGTTCAGCGGACTCGCGACGTCGTTACCCGAGCGACCCGGATACCCCGTCGGTGGTACGTTCTTGTCGAAGGATGTCGAGCGAATCCGGATACCGTCGACATAGATCAGTGGCTGGTTGCTTTGTGCCACTGAGACGTTTCCGCGGAGTCGGATTCGCGCTCCGGAACCTGCGTTACCGGAAGCGTTGAAGACCGTCATTCCGGCAACTCGGCCCTGAAGAAGGGCGTCGACGTTTGCCGGGGGCTCCGCGATGTCCGCCACGGAGACCGAGGCGATCGTATTACCGATCTCGCGACGACGGGCGGCACCGGCCGTACCCGTCACAACGAGCTCATCGAGGCCGAGAGCCTCACCCTCGAGCAGGAAGTCCTGCGCGACGGTTCCGCCGGCTGACACGCTGACTTGAATGTCCTGCGTCGCGTAACCGAGACGCTCTGCGCGCAGCGTGTAGCTGCCCGCGGGGACATTCAGAATGAGGAACCGGCCTGACGCGTTGGTCAGCGTTCCGAGTCCGGTGTCTACCAGATAAACCTGAACGGACTGGATGCCCGCGCCGTTGGAGGCGTCCGTAATCGCGCCCGTGACCGTACCGGTCTGGGCCGCGACGGGGGTCGCCACCAGAACAGAGGCCACCGTCATTACGGCGGCCAATCTGCCCATGGCTGTAACGAACCTATTCATTCCTTCTACCTTTTTTGGGGACTGAGAGATGCTCACTGTCGCGCGTTCGACTCTCCAATCGAACCACTGAAGCGAACGAGGGGAGGCGGAATTGTCTACCTCCGTTGAAATCAAAAAAGTTCCCGACCGGTGTAAGCAAGATCCGAGGAGTTCGATCACGGGTTGATTGTAACCGAGAGTTCGGCTGAAGCGGACCCTTGGAGCTGGTCGATGACAGTGGCTTGGATGATGTATGTGCCCGCCGAATCGTAGAGGTGCGACTCGCTCCCTCCCGCGCTTTGTGCGCCGAGAAAGGAGACGGAATCGGTCCGGCTGTCACCCCATTGGATCTCCATTCCCACTAGGCTCTGGCCGATAATGGTGTAGGTCAAAGTGAGGCTGTCAGACGCTCTCACGGGAGCATTCGACCCAATGGAAACGTCGAGTGGACCGCCGAGCGTGATCTCGCTCGAAGAGCAGGCTGCGCCGACCGCAACCAGCACGCTCAGCATCACGACCCGACGAATCAGGTTAACTGGCATTTTTTCCACATTCCCGCGCTAGAAACCCGTCCTGGGTCGCGGCGCTCATGCACCGGACCTCACCACCACCACCACCACCACCCGCTGCCGGGTGTGTCCCTGTTATATCGGACTGAACCCATGTACGCCGGATCCATAAGAAAATAACAGCGCCTTCAACGGGACCATACCCATGCGAGCAGGTTGCCCAGGCTCACGGACGGGGTGTTGACTACAGCGTCCACCGGACCACCACCACCCGGTGGCACACCGCCCCCGGTGTCTCCGCTGAGCTGGGATATGATGATCGCGATACTGGCCGTAACGGCTGCTCCGAGAGCTAAGCCGGTTCGCGCTCGGGAGCGCTGTTTACGCTCCAATTCCAGGAAGGCGGTCGTGGGTACCTCGACGCGCTGGCTCAATGTCTGGAGTCGCATGCCCCGGTAAGCTGAGGACACCGGAATGTCGATAAACACAGACGATCTCGTGGACTCGACGTACGACCCCTCCACGATGCGGGTGTCTCCACCCAGAATGGTGCTCAGTGAGTCGGAAAATGCACCGGTGATGCGTGCCCGGATGTCTTCGCCCGGAGTCAAGTCGGCGACGGACGTCGGGTGGAACGTGTGACATCCCGCGACACACACAGTCGCGGCGATGACCAGCAGGCTTCTTCGCATCGGTATCCCTTCAGTCGGTATCTTCTGGCGGCGGACGCGACTGATTCCGCGTTTGCCCGTATAATGAACGAAGCTAGGAGAATGTGACGGGGGCGGGGAGATCCGCCTCGCTCAGGAAGGAATATGACGGGCTTGAATTCCAGACCAGAGCCATCAGGACGGCGATTCGCGACCCCGCTCATCGCGCTCGCCTTACTCGCTGCGCTTGGTGGCGCCCTCGTCGAAGCTCGCGGTCGGCCTGACGGCGACGTACCGATCCCGGAGGAGGTGACATGGGCAGCTGACATCGCGCCGGTCATCGCGCGCGAGTGCCTTGACTGCCACGGCGAAGATCCCTCGGGACCGTTTACACTTTTAACCTATGAAGATGCGGTCGAGCGTGCGGACCGGATCGTTCGCGCGACAGCTTCACGGCGCATGCCACCGTGGCTGCCCGAAAGTGCACATGGGACCTTCGCTGCCGAACGTATCCTGACCGATCGGGACGTCGAACTCTTTCGGGCCTGGGTCGAAGACGGCACGCTGCTGGGCGAACAGGCCCTGGGGGCGCTGGTGACCTCCGAGCAGGATGCATGGCGCCCGGGGGAGCCCGATCTTGTGGTCTCGCTACCCGCCTACCCGCTCGCAGCTGAAGGCTACGACGTCTATCGGAACGTGGTGGTGAGGATCCCCGTCCAGGAGACCCGATGGGTTGAGTACGTGGAGCTTCGCCCGGGCAATCGCACGGCCGTGCACCACGCTCGAATGATGGTCGACCAGACCGAGTCGTCCAGGCAGCTCGATCTCCAGGATCCAGACCCGGGTTTCGACGGCATGGAACTCACGAGCAATGCCTCGAATCCGGATGGGCACTTCATCGGCTGGACACCAGGCAAGAGGCGACTGCCGCCTCTGGATGGCATGGCATGGCGTCTGGAGCCCGGGACTGATCTAGTGGTTCAACTGCACCTACGTACCTCGGGTGAGCCGCAGAACGTCACCGCCCAGGTCGAGTTCCACTTCGCGGACGAGCCGCCGACCCGACACCCTGCGATTCTGGTCGTGAGTTCACTCCAGATCGACATCCCGGCCGGCGCTTCGGAGTACGCGGTCTCGAATAGCTTTACGCTCCCTGTCGATGTCGACGTACTCAGCGTCTACCCGCACGCACATTATCTCGGGAAGGATCTGCGTGCCACGGCGCTGTTGCCGAACGGTCGAGAGATCCCGTTGATCCATATCCCGGACTGGGACTTCAACTGGCAGGATGACTACCGCTTCGCAGAGCCGATCTCACTACCTGCCGGCACGACCATTCTGAAAGAGTTCTCGTTCGACAATTCGGCGGGGAATCCGCACCAGCCTGTCGATCCGCCCAAGCGTGTCGTGTACGGCTCGAACTCGGATGACGAGATGGCCGACCTGATTCTCCAGGTTCTGCCGAAGAACGAGTCGGATCGGACTGAACTCATCCGGGCTCAAGCGTGGCAGCACGAGGCTGAGGACATGGCGTACATGGCCGAGCTTGAGTTCGGCCATGGCGACGCGGCGTTCGCGTCGGGTGATCTCGACGTCGCCACATATCATTTCCAGGAATCACTCCAGTATCGTGCGGATCACCTTGGGTCTCTTGTCGGACTGGCCGAGATCTTCGTTCAAAGATCTGATGCCCAGTCGGCACTGATTATCGCGCAGCAAGGGGTCCTGATGTCGAATCGTCAGGACGCTCGTGCCCTTACGGTTCTCGCGATGGCGCAGGCACTCAGCGGATCGATCGGCGAGGCCGGGGCGACGGCGATCGAGGCGATCTCCCGGGCGCGAGCCGCGGGAGACCCCGAGCTGATCGAAGCGGTTGAGCTGCGGGTGGCGGGGCTGGTCCGCTAGCCGAGCCAGGCCCCGTCGGCTCTGACCAGCGAGAGCGCCCTACCTCCCCGGGCCGACCTCTCGGATATCGCTGCGGGCCCGCGGTGGTCGAACGTACGCGGACACTACGCTTTCGTGGCCGTCCGGTCCGACTGCCGCGACTCCGAACACATAATCGTCGATCGAGATATTCTCGAGGACCATACGATCGACATTCCCGACGATGACTTCATGCTGCCAGTCCGGGGTCCATGCTTCCCGCCAGACCACGCGGTACGCGGTGGCCCCGAGTGAGCGCTGCCAGCTCATGTCGGCGTGGTACCCTGTCTCGCCACGACTGAGCATCGGGCCTCGTGGGCCGTCAACTTTCGGCGCAGCGGGGGCAGCCGCGATGGTGGCTACACCGGCCGCGTTCACGCGTGTGTTCCTGGCCAGATAATCGAAGTCGACACCGCCGAGGGTGTCGGCGGCCGTGTGCTGCCGGGAGTAGTTCTCACGTGACTCGCTGAATCGCACCCCGGGAAAGCCTCTTCGGTTGAATGCCGTGTGGTCGCCCCCGCGACCGAAGCGGTCCTCGCGTGCAATGAGTCGAATCTCGTGCCCCGGCATGTATGCAGTACCCTGCCTACGAATGAAACGCGCGAGCTGACGAGAGGGGGAATCCATTGGGTCCTCACTGAAGACCCGAAGGGTGCGGCTGTCGAGGATCCCGTTGCCGCCTAGCGAGTTGCCGATGATGTCGTTGTTGAACATCGCGTCGATCACCCAGCCTTCACGTTCCGCTTTCGCGGCCATGAGGCTGGCCCCGACGAGCCCTTCTTCCTCGGCCACGAAGGCCACGAAGACGAGCGTGGCGTCGAACTCGATGCCGCTTTGCGACAGGACGCGTGCCACTTCCATCGTGAGAACCGTGCCGCTGCCGTCATCGTTCGCGCCCGGCGCCGGATTGTCGAATCGAGACCAGTCGAAACCGCCGCCACTGCCACCCGCGGCCGGGTCACTCGCCTCCACGCGCGCTACGGTGTCGTAGTGACCGCTCACGAAGACACGGCGCTCGCTCCGACCCGGGAGTGTCGCGACCACGTTGCAGAGCTCGGCCCGCTCGGGGATCCGGCCTTGAGGCTCGACCTCGTAGCAGTCAAAGCTGACCTGCAAGCGATCACTGAAGCCCCGCATCGTCTCGAAGATGTATTGCCGAGCCGGGAGTACACCGAAGTCCGGCCGGTCGGAGAACGAGAGGGAGTGCCGGGTCTCATAGCCGGTCAACGTTGTCAGGTACTCGTGCAGGCGGTCAGCGGAGACGTCCTGCAGAATCTCTTCGATTCGCGGGTCGACGATCTGTCCGGCCGCCGGAGTGGTGAAGAACGCGGCGGCGCAGAGCGTCGTGCATAGGAGCAAGCGCATGAGGAGTGGCAGTGCTTTGGGTGGTCGATGGAACGGCAAGGTGTCAGGTCCCCGTTGAGGTGAGCAAGCTTCGAGGGGGAGTCCGTCGAGCTTCAGGCCGCGCCGCCCCCGAGTTCGTGCCGAGCCCGATATCGGGTCGCCTTTGCGCGGTTCCCACAGGTTGCCATCGAGCACCAGGCACGTCGGCCACCCTTGCTTGTGTCCACGAACCACCGGAGGCATGCGTCAGCTTGGCATCGCCGCAGCCGGGACGTGTCCACGGATGTGACCAGTCGGATGGCGTTGTCGACAATCGGCGCGAGTGCTGCCGCTGGGTGAACCGCCTTATAGCGGGTAGTGACTGAGATGACGCCGGATGCCCCCACTTCGAGATCCCTGGACGTGCGTGCCCAGCCGATGGCGCGCGCGAGTGCGTGGATGGTCGACTCTTCAACGGCTCTGCGGTCCGCGCTGGCCTCGAGAAGGCGGTCGACCGCTACTCGCAGGCGTACGGCCTCGACATGTAGGGTCCTCCGGTCTGGCACTCCCTCGGGACGTACCTCCTGCCAGCCTGGAGGCGTTGCGCGCTCCATCCATGAGAAGAACTCGGTCATGTCCGCGAGTGCGTCCACCCGTCCGGAGCGTGTGAGGACCGTCGTATTCACGAAGTCCAGCGCAATCCAGTCGAATCTCTCCCGGAGTGCGATCCTGGCTGCAGTAACGTTCATAGATATAAATAGAGGTTAGTTAGTAAAATAACTAGCAAAACAGTTTTATACAGTTTTTCTTCCCGGGCTCGCGCGCTCCGAGCTGGCACCCCATCATATGACATGACTCCATTACGCCTGCTCGCAGCACTTCTGCTCGCTACGGCCGCGTGCGCGGACGCTTTTTCAGACGAGACGCCGGTCGCGGCTACTCCGGCAACGCTCCAACGCCATCAGGTCATGGCGGATGGACATCCACTCGCCCTCTGGTCCAAGGTTGGACCCGAACCGGATGCAGTACTGCTTCTGGTTCACGGACGTACCTGGAGCTCGGTGCCGAACTTCGACCTGCAGGTGCCCGGCGAAGAGCTGTCTCTCATGGATGGCCTGGTCGAGCGGGGGATCGCCGGCTACGGCATCGACCTGCGCGGGTACGGAGAGACTCCGCGGGACCCAAGCGGGTGGACTACCCCGGTGCGAGCGGCCGAAGACCTCGCCGAGACGCTGCACTGGCTTCGGGCGCGGCATCCGGGACTTCCGGTCCACCTCTTCGGCTGGTCACAGGGCTCACGTGTTTCACAGCTGACGGCTCAGCGCTTTCCTGAACTCGTAGACCGGCTGGTCCTCTTCGGTTATCCACATCGGCCGGGCGGGCGCCCGCTACAGGTGCCACAGGGTGATCCTCCGATGAACGCGACCACAGCACAGGCGGCGGCGAGTGATTTCATCACCCCCGGCTCGATCAGCCAGCGAGCCATCGACGCTTATGTCGCAGCCGCGCTCGTGTCTGACCCGGTCCGCGCCGACTGGACCGCGTCACACGAGTGGAACGAGCTCGATCCTGCGGCCGTGACCGTGCCAACCCTGATTCTGCAGGGAGAGCACGATCCCCTGAGTCCGTCAGAATTCCAGGCTTGGCTTTTCGACGGTCTCGGTACGTCGGACAAGACGTGGGCGGTCATCCCGGGCGGTGACCATGCCGCATTCCTCGAAGCGCCGAGACCGTACTTCCTGGCGGTACTCAGAGGATTCCTTTCGAAGGACCGGGTGTCACAGGGATCGCAGTGATCCTTATCGGGCGGGTGGTTCTGGCCAGCCGACGGACGACAGATCGACTCGACCTCGCTGATCGAACGGTACCCCCTCGTCCTCGAGCAAGACGCGCTGGATCCGCTCGAACGTGTGGCCCCCACGCCGAGTGCTGACCTCGCCGCGCACGTTCACGACGCGATGCCACGGCACGTCGTGCTCGTCTGGCAGCGCCGCGAGCGCGTAGCCGACCTGACGGGCGTGACCGGGAAGTCCGGCGAGACTGGCGATCGTCCCGTAGGAGGAGACCCTGCCCTCGGGGATCGACCGAACCACCTCGTAGAAGCGTTCGTAGCTGGACATGCGCACATCCTGCCTTCGGTCCGGACCGCTCGCAAATCCCCCTCCGGATCCCGGTCGTTTCTGCGCAGGCGCACGGGCCGCCAACGTGGGGGTGCCTTGACCTCCCGGGGCGGCCGGGTACCGTTCCCCGCATGAAGAACGTCGTGAACGAATACCGGGCGCGCGACCTGATGCAGGACGCGACGGAGGGAGTGTCCGAGCACCTCATCGAAGCGCCACGAACGATCTACATCGGCTTCGACCCCACGGCGCCGAGTCTGCATCTCGGCAGCCTGATACCGATCATGGGGCTCGTTCATGCTCAGAGAGCGGGTCATACGCCAATCGCCCTGGTCGGTGGTGGTACCGGCCTCATCGGAGATCCGTCGGGCAAGACGGCTGAACGGCAGCTCCTGACTCGAGAGCTCGCGGCGGAGAACGCCCGGGGCATTCGAGCTCAGCTCGAACACTTTCTCGACTTCGACGTGAAGACGAATCCGGCGCGTGTGCGAAACAACCTGGACTGGCTCGGCGACATCACGGTGGTCGACTTTATGCGCGACGTTGGCAAGCACTTCTCGGTCAATCAGATGATGGCCAAGGAGTCGGTGAAGCGGCGGATCGAGGATGAGGAGTCCGGAATCTCTTTTACCGAGTTCTCCTACGCGCTACTCCAGTCCTATGACTTCCTTCAGCTCTACCGCCGCGAGGGGTGCACGGTGCAGATGGGTGGAAGCGACCAGTGGGGTAACATCACCACCGGGATCGATCTTGTCCGCCGGATGGCAGGTGCTCGTGCATTCGGCGTCACGTACCCGCTGGTCACGAACTCGTCGGGGGCGAAGTTCGGCAAGTCCGAGGCCGGTAATGTCTGGCTCGACCCGGAGCTCACGTCGCCGTTCCGCTTCTACCAGTACTGGATCAATGTGGAAGACGCGGACGCGGTTCGGTACCTGAAGTTCTTCACTCTGCTCGGCCACGATGAGATCGCCGGGTTGGCCGACGCGGTCGAGCGGGAGCCCTATCGTCGGGCGGCGCAGCGTGCCCTCGCCGAGGATGTGACTCGGCGGCTGCACGGAGAAGCGGGTCTCGCGGCCGCGGAGCGTGCCACGAAGGCCCTGTTCAGCGGTGCCATCGAAGGACTCTCTGCAGACGAGATCGCCGACGTCTTTGCGGACATTCCGTCGTCCGAGCTCTCGCGTGAAGAACTGGGCGGGGAAGGGAAGCCGGTCATCGATCTGCTCGTCGAATCCGGCCTGGCGTCATCGCGCGGTGATGCCCGTCGCTCAATCGACGGAGGTGGCGTCTACGTGAACAACGCGCGCGTCGAGAGTGTCGATGCCGGGGTCACGACCGAGCACATGATCGAGGGGCGCTTTCTTCTCCTGCGGAAGGGGAAGAAGAGCTACCACCTGGTTGCTATGCTGGCGTAACCGCTATGCCGCGCCGGTGAAGGCGTATGGAAACGACGAAGGGCCCGTGGCATCGCTCCGGGCCCTTCGCTTTGTACCATTTGGTGCGGTTCGAACTATCTGCCGATGCCCATCGACCAACCTACGTTCAGGCCCCAGTCGAGACCCATCTGTGGGCCTTCATAATCCGTATGCAGACTGTATACACCCTCGAGCGAGAGGCGGTGACCGGCAAAGTTGGAATCCTCGGGACGGTTCCGTCCACCTGACGGATCGGGACCAGCATTGCGTGGACGCCGTGGTCTTCGTCGTCGACAATGAGTCGAGCGAATACGGTGGCGAGCTGACCATGACAGGCCGCGTTCCCGATCCAGTCCTTACCGGATTCCTCGCTCGGAGACTGCAGGACGAGCTCGCGGGTATCGTGTTCATACCTGGCGACGGTCTCGAGATCGCGCACGTTTGATCCGTGCCCCGTCTCCGTCATCGCGTAGCAGCCGGGAAGCTTCAGGGTTCCGATGCGATCCAGGTACGCTCGATGGTGCCGCTCCGTCCCCAGCTGAGCGACACTGCCGCCAAACAGGCCGAACTGGACGCCGAACTTCACCAAGATGCTCAGGTCTCCGAACGCCAGAGTCTCGAACGCCGCGATCGAGGCACCGGTGTCACCGGACCCCCCGTACGCCACCGGAAAGCCCAGCGCGCCGATTCCTTCGTCGGCTAGCAATTGTACACCGGCGAGTGTCCGTTCGCGGTACTCCGATGAGGACAGTTCTGTCGAGCCGTCTCCGAGGGGTCGGAGTTCGGAGCGTTGCATGAGATCCAGCACGCGGTCGCGGAGATCTACGCGTGGTCCGGCCATCCATGTGGCGAGCGTCCCATGATCCGCGTCGTCTGCTAGGCTAGTGGACGTCAGTGGCGGCGCAGCCGAGCGTTCGGTCCCCGTCGCGTCGCGGGCAAGGAGCGCCCGGACCTGTTCACCGCCGCCGAAGCCCAGATCGTCCTGCAGAGCTGTCAGCTTCGCCGTGGGAGCGCCTGACCACGCGTCATGCGCTTCGTGCCCGTCGAGCAGGCTCAGCCCCAGGTCGACGAGTGAGGATGGCGCCGATGCGCCATCCTGTGCTCCTCGCAGGATGCGCCTCAACAGAACCAGCGATCGGCGGTCTGGCGGCGACGCTGGGTCCATCCACAGGGCGAGCTCACCCCTGGCTGGCCCGACCAGGAGGTCGAGGTCGTCGAGGTGTCTGCAAAAGGTCTCGTGGTCCTCCTGGGAGAAGACGCCATCCCGCCAGATTGCAAGAGCCAGCGGGACGAAGGGGAGGAGTTCCGGGTACCGCTCTGGCCACCATTCTGACTGAGCACGCTGCTTCATCGTCGCTCACCACGATCATAGGTATTCTTCCGCACTTGACCCCCTCCTTTTCCGCTGACAACATCTGCGTTCTCGCAGCATAAACCGTACACAGCACGAACGAGGCAGGTCGAGATGGCGCCGATCGTCGGGGTGGTCATGGGATCAAAGTCGGACTGGGAGACCATGCAGCATGCGGTCTCTACGCTCGAGGAGCTGGGCATTCAGACTGAGGTCCGGGTTATGTCCGCACACCGTACACCCGACGTCGCGATCGAGTTCTCGGCAACCGCGGAAGAGCGGGGCCTCGAGATCATCATCGCCGCGGCTGGTGGTGCTGCCCATCTGGCGGGTGTCGTGGCCGCAAAAACGACGATTCCGGTGCTCGGGGTGCCTATGGTCGGCTGGTCACTCGATGGTCTTGACTCGCTACTTTCGACAGTGCAGATGCCGCGGGGCATTCCGGTCGGAACGCTCGCCATCGGCAAGGCGGGTGCGGTCAATGCCGCGCTTCTCGCCGGACAGATTCTCGGGCTGAAGTATCCCGAGATTTCCGAAGCGGTGAAGTCTGATCGTCGGAAGCGTCGGGACGCGATACTCGCTGACTCTGATCCGCGCGTCTGATCACATCGGTGTGACCCACAACTGATGTGAGTGCGCGGTCCGAGACGTATGTCCCCGACCACATCACGAGCCGCGTAGATCTGGTGCGGCGGCAGCGTGCCGAGTAGCGCCGGAAGAACCTTGCTCTGCACCAAACAGTTTCCTGAAAAACTTTTCCTCGGTATGGTATCCGCTCACTCCGCTGCCCCGCTGGCTGGGGCGGCGGAGTGCTTTGTGCCCACCCCGGGTCCATTCGGGCCCGACGACGAATCCGGCTAGCAGTCGAGGATCATCATGCTGGACGAAATTCGAGCAAAACTCGAAGCGGAAATCGTGCATCTCACGCACGAGTTGAACGTTGATCTGCCCCAGCGCATCAAGACGGCGATGGAGCATGGAGATCTGCGTGAGAACGCAGAATTCAAGGCCGCCAAGGAGCGTCAGGCGTTTGTAGAAGCACGTCTGAACCATCTCACGTCGAGAATGACCGAGTTGTCGAAGATCGACGTGAACGAAATGGTCTACGACCGGGTAGGCTTCGGCTCCAAAGTGAAGATCCACGATATGGAGATGGGTGAGGACTTCACGTTTACGATAACGGCCGGTGATTTCATCGACCTCGATGGGGGTCAGGTTTCTCTCGCATCTCCGATCGGGCAGGGTCTGCTCGGCGCGGAGGAGGGTGAGGAAGTCAGGGTGCAACTGCCCGCAGGTGAGCGCCGCTACAAGGTCCTCGAGCTTTCGACCCTTCCTCAGCAGCTGGAGGGCAAAGGCTGATCGAGGACCGGGAGATGACGCCCGGATGAAGGAGACAGGTCCGTCGATCGAACTGGTCGGCGTCAGCAAGAGCTACCGGGAGGGTGAGCGCACTCACGACGTGCTCATCGATGCGTCAGCGACCATCCAATCGGGCGAGCGGGTCGCGATTCTGGGGCCGTCCGGCTCAGGGAAATCCACCCTCCTGAACCTCGTCAGTGGTATTGACCAGCCTGATGCCGGTCGTGTGATCGTGGGCGGGATCGACATCGGAGGTCTGTCCGAGCGTGACCGTACCCTGTTCCGACGTGAGCGCATCGGCTTCGTCTTTCAGTTCTTCAATCTGCTGCCGACGCTCACGGCGCTGGAGAATCTCATGCTCCCCCTCGAGCTCACGGAGCAGGCCAACGGTGCAGATGCGGAGTCCAGGGCGCAGACTCTGTTGGAGGCGGTCGCCCTTGGTGACCGAGCCGCGACCTTTCCAGACCGGCTCTCAGGCGGCGAGCAACAGCGCGTTGCCATCGCCCGGGCGCTGGTGCACCGGCCGGATCTTCTGCTCGCAGACGAGCCAACAGGCAACCTCGACCAGGACACAGGGGAGCTCGTGATCGACCTGCTCGATGAGCTCGTCTCGGCCGCGGGCACAACACTCCTGGTCGTTACCCATGCGCGGTCTCTGGCCGAGCAAATGGACCGCATTCTCCGCGTTGATCACGGACGACTCGTCGAGGTATGACGTGAGACTCCTTTCTCGGGCGAGTGTCCGATATCTGCTCCAACACCGACTGCAGCTGATCCTGTCCATACTCGGCGTGTCTCTCGGTGTCGCGGTCGTCCTGTCTATCGACCTTGCGATCCAGAGCGCGCAGGCGGGCTTCCGCATCTCCGCCGAGACGGTATCCGGTCGAGCCACGCATGTGATTGTCAGCGACGGGGGATTCGTCGATGAGTCGCTCGTTGCGGATCTGCGTATCAACTACGACGTAGCGGCTGTGGCTCCGGTGGTCGAGGGGTATGCCTCGTCCGTTTCTGTACCCGGGCGGGCGCTCCGCATTCTCGGCGTGGATCCGTTCTCTGAGGGACCCTTTCGGCCCTACGTGGCCGGGGGGGCATCCGGGTTCGACGTGTCCCGGATTCTGACGACTCGGGTCGGAGTGATTCTCGGGGGCAGGCTCGCCGGCACCGCCGGAGTAGAAGCGGGCGATACACTCTCCGTGCTCGTCGAAGGGCAGGCGTGGGAACTACCGGTGGTGGGCCTGGTCGACTCGGGTGACGAGCTGACCAGCTCCGGTCTGTCCGATGTATTGCTGATGGACATCGCGGGCGCTCAGGAGGTGCTGCGCCTCACCGGACTCGTGAGTCGAATCGACCTGCGTCTGGAGGACGAGGCGGTCGCAGTCACCTCTCCAGCGCGGATTGAGCAGATACGCGCTGCGCTCCCTGCTGGCGTCACACTACAGGCTGCAGGCACGCGCACCGAGACGATGAGCGGAATGATTGCGGCGTTCGATGTGAACCTCACCGCACTCAGTTTGCTCGCGCTGATTTTCGGGATGTTTCTGATCTACAACTCGGCCACCTTCTCCGTGGTGCAGCGAAGAGCCATTCTCGGTCGCCTGCGTGCGCTTGGCGTGACGCGTCAGGAGGTCATTCGAATGATCCTGACGGAGGCCGTCTGGATTGGTGCTGCGGGTGCGGTCCTGGGCGTCGCGCTCGGCTTTGTACTGGCTCAGGGGCTGGTTGGAATGGTGGCTGCGACCATCAATGATCTCTATTTCTCTGTGGCCGTCGAACGCGTCACGCTGGAACCGCATCTCTTTGCCAAGGCGGTGGTACTCGGTCTCGGCGCGACCGTGCTGGCTGCGTTGCCTCCGGCACTGGAAGCCTCTGGCGCGAACCCGCGGATGTCGTCCCTGCGCTCCGAGGTGGAGGCTCAGGCCCGTCGACTGGTGCCGCTCGCGGCGATGGCAGGGACCGCCATGTGCGCCATTGGTGCGGCCGTCCTCCTGATCCCGACGCGCAGCCTCCTGGTCAGCTTCACGGCATTGTTCTTTGTGATCACTGGGCTGGCACTGATTACACCGGCGGGGACACTCTTCCTTGTGCGACTCGCGGGCCCGCTCGTGCGGGCGACCGGTGGTACCCTCGGGGTCATGGCTGCCCGAGGTGTAGGCAACAGCCTGAGCCGGACAGCTCCGGCGGTAGCCGCCCTGGTCGTAGCCGTCTCGGTCACGGTCGGACTTGGCGTCATGATTCAAAGCTTTCGAGGGACACTGACCCAGTGGCTCGATGGGACACTGCAGGCTGACATCTACGTGTCACTCCCCGGACCGACCGAGTCGCGGGCGGCGGGGACGCTGTGGCCGGACCTGGTGGATGACTTCGTGGCTCATCCTGAGGTTGCAGGCTACAGCACCTACCGTGGCTTCGACCTCGTTCGGGGGGATGACGCCTTTCGGTTGGTCGCTCTCGAGCTTGATCCACGGGGAGAGAGCTCCTTCGACTTCGTAGAGGGGCAAGGCGACGAAGCCATGATTGGATTCCGCACCGGCGCGGGGGTCATCGTCTCGGAGCCGTACGCGTACCGGAGGGATGTCGGTGTCGGTGACGTCGTCGAGTTGACCGCGTCATCCGGTGCGGTCGAGGCTCCTATTCTCGGGGTCTTTTACGACTACGGGTCGGAGCAGGGCACCGTCATCATGGGCCGGGTGCTGTACGATCAATACTTCGATGATCCCGGGATCACATCGCTTGGCCTCTTCCTCACGGATGGATCGGACTCGGATCGTGTTGTAGAGGAGTTGCTTACGGGCGTGAGCGATGGGCGGACGGTGGTGGCGCGCACCAACGATAATCTGCGCTCAGCGTCACTTGAGGTGTTCGATCGGACGTTCCGGGTCACGGCTGTGCTGCGCCTTCTCGCGTTTATCGTCGCTTTCGTCGGCGTGCTCAGTGCGCTGGCAGCGCTGCAGCTGGAGCGTGCACGCGAACTTGGACTTCTCCGGGCAACAGGGCTCACCCCCGGTCAGCTCGGACGGCTGGTAGTGACCCAGACCGGGTTGATTGGCCTGGCCGCGGGGGTACTCGCCGTGCCGATGGGCCTGATTCTCTCGGTTGTCATGATCTACGTGGTCAACAAACGGTCGTTCGGCTGGACGCTGAACATGCAGTTCGGCCCCGAGGTGATCGGTCAGGCAGTCGCTCTGGCGGTCGTCGGTGCGCTGCTGGCGGGTCTGTATCCGGCGTGGCGGATGTCGCGCACACCACCGGCGCTCGCGCTGAGGGGGGAGTGATGATCAGATCCAACGGCCCTCGGGTATGTCAACGCCCGTATGTGTGGCTGGCGCTGTTCTCCGTTGTGGGTTTGATCACAGGCTGTTCCCCGTCGTCATCGGCGGAGGCTACCGACGAGGGTGAGACGTTTCTTTCTCTGGTGGAGACACTCGGCGGAGCCGACACGGTCGGGTATGCGCGTGCCACCGAGATCCGTGACTTCAGTTTTCCTGAAGACCATGGCCCGCACGACGAATTCCGGACGGAGTGGTGGTACGTGACGGGGAACCTCGACGCAGAGGATGGGCGTGAGCTCGGCTTCCAGTACACGATCTTTCGTAGCTCCCTGTCACCGACGGACCCCGGCGGACCCTCCGCCTGGTCTACGAATCAGGCGTACATGGGGCATTTCGCTCTGACTGACGTCACCAACAAGGACTTCCGGGCTTTCGAACTCTTTGCTCGGGGCGGTGGTGGGTTGGCAGGCTCTGTCAGTGAGCCGTTCGAGGTCTGGCTCGAAGACTGGCGGCTAGAGGGCGTGTCCGACGACGAGGTTTTTCCGATGCGTCTGATTGCCGACGGCGATGGCGTCGACCTCGACCTCATACTCGACTCGGGTAAGCCCTACGTACTCCAGGGAGAGTCCGGCCTGAGTCAGAAGGGAAGTGAACCGGGCAACGCGTCGTACTACTATGCGCACACTCGGATGCCCACGGTGGGCCGGGTGGTGATCGATGGAGATACGCTTGCCGTGTCCGGGCTGGCGTGGCTGGATCGCGAGTGGTCGACATCGGCATTGTCCGATGGGCAGGTCGGCTGGGACTGGTTCGCGCTCCAGCTCGACGACGGCTGGGAGGTGATGGTGTACCAGCTGCGCCTGGATGACGGCACACCAGATCCGTTGAGTGACGGTGTGCTCATCGACCCGAACGGGCGTCGAGTTCCGCTCGAGTGGGGTGGTGATGTCTCGGTCGAACCTACCGGCACATGGGCTTCACCAGTGGACGGGGCCGTGTATCCGTCCGGCTGGAGGATCCGGGTGCCCACGCGGGGCTGGGACCTGACCGTGGTACCTGCTGTACGCGATCAGGAGTTGAGGGTTGCCTTCCGGTACTGGGAGGGGTCCGTGCGCGTCTCGGGATCCGGCGAGGGTGGCCGAGACGTCGCAGGCCGAGGTTACGTCGAGCTCACCGGGTATGCTGGGCCGGGGCTCTAGCCTCCGGCTCTTACCCGCTCGACGAGCGCCAGCGCCTCCTCAACCTCTTCCGGCACGATCCAGTGGCCGATGTCGTAGTCGTCCGGCGTGAACGCGATCCCGGCCTCGGTCAGTGCATGCCGTCCCGAAACTGCCATGGAAAACGGGATCGCTGGGTCCTGCCGGCCGTGACCCCAGAAAATCGGCGTCGCCGTGGCTGCGGCTGCACCCGTCGGTAGCTCCAGCCCTGCATGCACGAAGCCTGAGAAATTCCAG
>DGOW01000033.1 GCA_002390225.1 Gemmatimonadales bacterium UBA4456
CCCCCGGCGACCAGACGAGCTCCTTCCTTCTTGCCCGTCTCGACGTAGCCCATCACGCGGTCGAGCTGTTCCTCGCTCACGATTGCACCCAGACGGGTGTTCGCGTCCATCGGGTCACCGACGGTCATCTTTTCGGCTCGGCCCGCGAACTCGGTCACGAAGTCATCGTAGATTGCTCGCTCTACCAGGACGCGCGAACCCGCTGCACACACCTCACCCTTTCCGTAGAAAATGCCCATGGTCGCGCCCCGTACCGCCGCTCTCACATCAGCATCGGCGAGTACGATATTCGGGGATTTTCCACCGAGTTCCAGAGAGACCTTCTTGAGCGTGTCAGCCGCGCTCCGCATCACGATTTTTCCCACCTCGGTCGAACCCGTGAAGGCGATCGCGTCGACCCCCGGGTGCGCGACAAGTGCTGCGCCTGCGGTCTCGCCGAAACCCGGCACGACGTTGAAAACGCCGGCCGGAAAGCCGACCTCGCCTGCCAACTCCGCGAGTCGGATGGCCGTCAGTGGCGTCTGCTCGGCCGGCTTCAGGATGATGGCATTACCGCACGCCAGGGCCGGGGCGACTTTCCACGTCGCTAGCGAAAGCGGGAAATTCCAGGGTGTGATACAGCCGACGACGCCGACAGGCTCGCGCAGCGTGTAGTTCAGAAATGGCCCCGCGACGGGGATCGTAGAGCCCTCGATCTTGTCGGCGAGACCCGCGAAATAGCGGAAGTTTTCGATGACGCTGGGTAGATCGACCTTCCGCGACTCGAAGTATGGCTTGCCGTTGTCAGCCGTCTCGAGAGCACCGAACTCGTCGGCGTTCGCCTGCAGGGCATCGGCGAGCTTCCAAAGGAGGCGAGACCGCTTGTGCGGGTTCATGTCACGCCATTCGGGGTTCTTCATGGCGCCCCGAGCTGCGTCGACCGCCCGGTCGATGTCCGCAGCCTGGCCGGACGCGACTTCGGTAATGGTCTCGTGTGTGGCCGGGTTGATGGTCGCGAAGGTGCCACCATCCGCTGCGTCCGCCCACTCGTTACCGATCCACATCTGGTTCCGGATCGTCTGCTCAGACATATCGTCTCCCTGAAGGCCTCATATGAACGTGAAGCGGGGCCCGGAGTGCATCCGGACCCCGCTTCAACGTATCGTGATCGTCGACAGCCTCAGCTGCCGGTGAACTCGGCTGTGCGCTTCTCGATGTAGGCGTTGAGGCCTTCTTTCGCATCGCTGCTGGCGAAGAGCTGCGCCTGCAACTCGCGCTCTAGGGTCAGGGCGAGTTCGAATGGGAGCTCAGCACCGGTCTGGACCGAACGCTTGATGAGGCCGACTGCCTTTGTGGCCTTGTTCGGTGTAGTGAACTGACTGGCGTATTCGAGCACTGCTTCGAGGAATGAGTCACGGTCCTCGTGGTCGTAGATCTCGTTCACCAGGCCGTGCTTGTGGGCCTGGTCGAAGCCGAACGTCGTTCCTTCTGCCATCATCTGAATGGCGACAGGCTTGCCGACCAGGCGAACAAGGCGCTGAGTGCCACCGGTGCCGGGCAGTACGCCCAGCGCAACCTCCGGGAGCCCGACTTTGCCGGCATCCTTGCGGGCGATCCGGATATCCGCCGCCATTGCGATCTCGAGTCCACCGCCGACCGTATGGCCGTTGAGTGCTGCGATCACGAGCTTGGGCGTGTGCTCGAGGCGATTCAAGGTCTCGTTGGCGTGCAGGCAGAAGCAGTACTTCCACTCCGGGTCGGCCTCAGAGAGCATGCCGATGTTCGCGCCCGCACAGAAGAACTTTTCGCCCGCACCGGTGAGGACGATCACCTCCACGTTTTGGTCGAAGCGCGCCTTGATGATGCTTTCATCAAGCTGACGCATCATCTCGTGCGTGTAGGTGTTCGCGGGCGGATCGTCGAGTGTGAGAAGGGCGACCTTGCCACGAACCTCATAGTGCACCAATACCGAATCGGACATCTGGGTTTTCCCCTGAAATGGATGCTGTGAGCGTCTTCGGGAGTCGCAAAAGGGAGGCGAGATCGGGCGTCCGACCGGGCTCCAGAAGAGATTGAAAGGTCCTCACGTCGGTCCCGGCGGTCAACCGGCCGAAGTCGTGTGAACCCGGTGTGAATCGAAGAATTTCTGGTGGACTTTCGTAGTGGGGGTGTGAAGTCGCACATCGGTACGTTGTGTGGGGTAGAACACACGGTACCTTGACGTGCCGGAGATCTACCGGAGGCTGTTCAAATGATTCGCCGAATTCCGTTGTTCATGGCCATGACCGCGGCCCTGTGCGCGCTCCCGGCGCCTGTGCTTGCACAAGCAACTTCCCTGGTCATTCGAGTTCCTGTGACCGGTGTGGTTGAACTCGGGCTTGCTCCATTCATCGAGCGTAGTCTCGAAGAGGCCGCAGCAAATGGGGCTGCGGCCGTCATCCTCGATATGGATACGCCCGGTGGTCGGGTGGATGCTGCGGAGCGCATCTCCGACGCCCTCACCGACTCGCCGGTTCCGGTCTATACCCTCGTGAACCGACGAGCGTATTCGGCCGGTGCCCTGATTGCGCTGTCCACAGATCGCATCTACATGCGCCCGGGTTCGGTGATCGGCGCGGCTACACCCGTTGACGGCAGTGGGACGAAAGCGTCCGAGAAGATCGTGTCTGCGATGCGCAGTCAGATGCGCGCCCTGGCGGAGGAGTCGGATTTGGATCCCGACGTTGCAGCGGCAATGGTCGACGAAGACATCGAGATCGAGGGTGTCACGGAAGTCGGCAAGCTGCTGACGCTCACTACGGAAGAGGCAGTCGACATCGGCTACGCGCTCGAGACCGACGATATGGCCGCGCTCCTTGAAGAGCTCGGTATCGCAGAGGCCACCGTCACGACAGCAGAGGCGAATTGGGCAGAGCGGGTGGTGCGCTTTTTTTCCAATCCGGTTGTCGCTCCGTTTCTCCTGTCACTCGGCTTTCTGGGTATCCTGACGGAGGTCAAGTCGCCGACCTTCGGCGTGGCCGGGCTCGCGGGTGTGCTCGCGCTTTCGCTATTCTTTGGTTCCCACTTGATCATCGGACTCGCTGGGCTCGAAGACCTTATCATTTTCGCTGTCGGGCTCGGTTTGATCGGGGTTGAGGTCTTGCTGATCCCGGGCTTTGGAATTTTTGGACTTCTTGGCGGAATCGGAGTCATGGCCGGTCTGTATCTGAGTATGCTTGGCGGATTGCCGACGTCTCCGGACTTCACGCGTGCGGGACTTGTACTCAGCACCACCGTTGTACTCATCGTTGTATCGGCCTGGGTCGTGATTCGTACGCTGCCCGGGGCTTCCCGACTGGCGCGCAGCGGCATCCTGCTTACAGACAGCACCGATCGCGAGAGCGGATATGAGTCGGCCGTGTCACGCGACGACCTGGTGGGAGTCGTCGGGAAGGCGATTTCTGACCTTCGACCCGCAGGTACTGCCCTGTTCGGAGACGAGCGCATCGACGTGGTCTCTGAATCAGAATGGATCACCGAGGGTATGCCGGTGAAGGTCGTCAGCGCCGAGGGATATCGGCACGTAGTTCGGGCCATGGATCAGTCAGAGCTTACCGAGGGCACGTCCACCGAGGCGTGACCGCTCACACAACCCACCACTTCTATCGAGGCTCCACATATGGATGGTGTCGCAGCATTCAACTTGATTTTGCTGGCCGGTTCCGTGTCCCTGGTGTTCATCATTGCCTGGGCGATTCCGGTGCGACTCTGGGTGGAAGCCCTCTCCGCCGGTGTATCCGTCGGGATTGGCACGCTCATAGGCATGCGCCTGAGGAAGGTGTCACCGGCCGCGATCGTCCGACCGTTGATTAACGCAACCAAGGCAGGACTGGGTCTGGACATCAACGCGCTCGAGGCTCACTACCTTGCGGGCGGACGCGTAGACCGGGTCGTCGGTGCGCTCATCTCGGCGGACAAGGCTGCGATCGATCTCGCCTTCAATCAGGCTGCTGCCATCGATCTGGCCGGTCGTGACGTCTTCGAGGCCGTCCAAGTGTCGGTGAACCCCAAGGTCATCAACACGCCCAAGGTCGCCGCGATGGCGAAAGATGGAATTCAGCTGATCGCAGTTGCCCGCGTGACGGTTCGCGCGAACATCAACCGGCTCGTCGGAGGAGCGGGTGAAGACACCATCCTCGCGCGGGTCGGTGAAGGCATCGTCTCGACGATCGGCTCGGCTAATTCTCACAAGGACGTGCTTGAGAACCCGGACGGCATTTCGAAGACGGTATTGGGCAAGGGGCTCGACTCCGGGACGGCGTTCGAGATCCTCTCGATCGACATCGCGGACGTGGACGTCGGGAAGAACATCGGCGCCGAGCTGCAGACCGATCAGGCTGAGGCTGATAAGCGGGTTGCCCAGGCCCGAGCCGAGGAACGTCGTGCGATGGCTGTGGCTCAGGAGCAGGAGATGAAGGCGCTCGTCGGGCAGATGCGTGCCGAGGTCGTGAAGGCTGAGGCAGAGGTCCCACTAGCGCTTGCCGACGCGTTCCGCTCAGGTAACCTGGGAGTCATGGACTTCATGAAGTATCGCAACGTTGAAGCTGACACGAGCATGCGTAATGCGATCGCTGGCCCGGACGATGCCGCGAACGAGCCCCTGGACGAGTAATCGACTAGACCATGGAAGAGCTGATCTTCTTCGCCGTGATCATCTTCTTTTCGATCATCGAATCGATCGCGCGTAGCCGTAAGCAAAAGAAGGGTGGAGGCACCATTGAGGAGAGCCCCACCGAAGATCAGGATCCGGCCGAGTGGGAGTTCGAGTGGGCACCGGAGTCGCCTGCTGAATTGCCGACATACGACGAGGATCCGTCGTACGATGATCTTGTGACGCGCAGTGGTAGCGTGCCACCTCCAGCGCCGCGTGGCGTGGAGTCACCAACGCCATCGTCGCGCACTCTTTTGTCGGGGGGACTGCTCGAAGAGCTCGCGGGAATGGCGGGGAAGCTCGAGGCTGAGCGTGAGCGAATGGAGCAGGGAGAAGCTCGGGCGAGCCGGGAGGAGGAGGCTCGCGCTGAGGAGCAGCGACAATGGGCCGAGCAGCAGGAGGAGCGCGAGCGGGCGAGGCGACGAGCCCCGCGCGAGTCGCGCTCCACCGCTGCGGTACATCGTGGGCCCGCCCGCCCGCGCCCAACGCACCTCGTCCACAAGTCACATGCGGAGTACGGGACAGATCCGTCGGAACGGTCCCGCTCCGAGCAGGACGGACTCGATCCGCTTGCCCGCACTCTGTCGGCCGATGCCAAGGCGATCCGTCGGCAGCTCAGGAACCACGGTAAATCGGCTCTGCGTCAGGCCATCATACTTCAGGAGGTGCTAGGGCCGCCGAAGGCGATGCGTGAGGAGTCGGTCTGAAGCCTACATCTCACCCCGGGCCATCTTGCGCAGGACCGTCTGCAGGATGCCGCCGTTCATGTAGTAATCGACGTCGACATCGGAGTCGAGTCGGGCGTTAGCCTTGAACGTCGTGACGGTTCCGTCATCAGCTGTTGCCGTCACGTCGACGGTGCAGCCTGGCTCGAGACCGTCGGCGATGCCGCTGATGTCGAACGTCTCGCGGCCCGTCAGCCCCAGGGACGTCGGTGTGTCTCCTTCCCGGAACTCGAGAGGCAGCACACCCATGCCGACCAGATTGCTTCGGTGGATGCGTTCGAAGCTTTCCGCGATCACGGCTTTTACGCCGAGCAGGATGGTGCCCTTCGCGGCCCAGTCGCGGGAGCTTCCCGTGCCGTATTCGTTGCCTGCGAGCACGATGAGGGGCGTTCCGTCGGTCTGGTACTTCATTGAGGCGTCGTAGATCGGCATCACCTCACCTGTAGGCAGGTACTCCGTGTAGCCACCTTCTTTCTCGTCGAGGAGGAGGTTCTTGATGCGCACGTTTCCAAACGTTCCGCGCATCATCACCTCATGGTTCCCGCGCCGGGAGCCAAAGGTGTTGAAGTCCTTCACCGTTACGTCGTGCTCACGCAGGTACAGCCCGGCGGGCTCCGCCTTGGGGATCGCACCGGCCGGTGAGATGTGGTCGGTCGTGACGGACTGGCCCATAAGCGCGAGGACTCGCGCCCCAGAGACGTCTTCCAGGGCCGGCACGTCCATCGACATCCCCTCGAAGAAGGGGGGGCGTCGCACGTATGTGGAGTCCGCATCCCACTCATAAAGGCTGCTTTCTTCCGGGAGAGGGAGGGCCTGCCAATTTTCGTCGCCCGTCGTGACCACCGCGTATCGATCCGTGAACATGTCGGGTTTGAGTGAGTTGGACACCGTTTCTTTTACCTCCTGCTGCGACGGCCAGATGTCGCGCAGGTACACTGGTTCACCGTCGCTCCCGGTCCCGAGCGGATCAACGTCGAGATCGATGTCCATGCGGCCCGCGAGCGCGTACGCGACCACGAGCCCCGGCGAGGCAAGGTAGTTCGCACGGACGAGCGGGTGGATGCGGGCTTCGAAGTTTCTGTTCCCGGACAGGACGGACGAGACCACGAGACCGTTCTGGTCGACCGCGTTGTGAATGTGTTCCGGCAGTGGGCCCGAGTTACCGATGCACGTCATGCAGCCATACCCGACTACGTGGAACCGAAGTTCCTCGAGATAGGGCAAGAGTCCGGACTCCGTCAGGTAGTCGGTGACCACTTGGCTGCCCGGCGCCATCGCCGTCTTCACCCAGGGCTTCACACGAAGACCCTTCTCGACGGCCTTCTTCGCGAGCAGTCCGGCCCCGACCATCACGGAAGGGTTGGAGGTATTCGTACAACTCGTGATGGAGGCGATCACCACGGTGCCGTCCGAGATGTCCATGGAGTCGTCGTCGTCGCTCACTTCGACAGTGCGGCCTCCGTTCAACTGGTATCCGGAAGGAACGAGCGCCGGGAGATCCTTCGCGAACTGGCGACCCATGTCCACCATTCGGATCCGGTCCTGCGGCCGCTTCGGGCCGGCTAGGCTCGGCTCCACTGTGGAAAGATCCAGCTCCAGCTTCGATGTGAATTCCGGATCGGGCGTTTCGTCGGTGCGGAAGAGGCCAAGCTCCTTCGAAACCGTCTCGACCCTTGAAATCATCCCGGAGTCGCGGCCCGTGCCTCGCAGGTAACGCAGTGAGGAATCGTCGACCGGGAAGAAGCCAATCGTTGCCCCGTATTCTGGCGACATGTTCGCAAGCGTCGCCTTGTCGGGGAGGCTCAGATTGCTGAGGCCGGCTCCGTAATACTCGACAAAGCGGCCCACCACGCCGTGAGCTCGTAGCAGTTCGGTTACACGAAGCACGAGGTCAGTTGCTGTCGCACCCTCAGGCAGTGTGCCCGTGAGCTTCATGCCTACAACCTCAGGCAGCAGCATGTAATAGGGCTGTCCGAGTACGACCGCCTCGGCCTCGATGCCCCCCACACCCCAGCCGACAACCCCTAGACCGTTCACCATCGTCGTGTGGGAGTCCGTTCCCACCAGGGTGTCGGGATAGGCGAGGAATGCCCCGTCGTGCTCACGGCGGTGAATTACTGACGCCAGGTACTCGAGATTGACCTGGTGAACGATGCCTGTGCCCGGCGGGACGACGGAGAAGTTAGCGAAGGCTTCCTGAGCCCAGCGAAGTAGGGCATACCGCTCGCGGTTGCGCTCGAACTCCTTCTCGACATTCAGACGGAAGGCGTCTTCGAAGCCGAAATAGTCGACCTGGACCGAGTGATCGATCACAAGGTCTGCCGGCACGACCGGATTGATCCGCGAGGGGTCACCTCCCAGCTCGCGAATACCGTCTCGCATCGCTGCGAGGTCGACGACGGCCGGGACACCCGTGAAATCCTGAAGCACCACACGCGTGGGCATGAACGGCAGGTCTGCTCCTGCGTTCGTCGGACTCCATTGCGCCACGGAGCGGACGTGCTCTTGCGTGACGTACGAGCCGCCGGCGTGCCGAAGCGCATTCTCGAGGAGAATACGAATCGAGAAGGGGAGTCGGTCGAGCGTGTCGATCACGCCCTCGTCTTCGAGGCGCGACAACTTGTAGAACGAGGTCGCACCCTCAGGCAGGTCGATGCTGGAAAGAGCGCCGAAGGGATCGCGAGTGTGGTCCGCCACGATGGCTCCGCAGTTGAAACGTCCGTCAGGTGGGGCCGCACCGGAGCCACCGATGCCGTTGCACCCCAGCCCCTAAGAATGGCCAAAGTCGCGGGTGGTGTCAGGGGGCTGCCACGTACTGGGTTCTCTCGCCCCCACTCTCGCCGTCGGCCGCTGAACGGGGGCACGATATGCGGTCGTCGGGAGTCGCCTCGATGCCGAAGATGCATTTACCAGAGGTGACTAGGAGGAGGCGTATCAGCGCTTCCAGAATGCGTACACGGTTGGCCGCGGTATCATGGCGGAGGTGGGGGTAGGGGAGGGGCTGGCCGAAGCTGCAATCAGGACGGCGCGTTGGGCCGATGTGATTGAGTTGTGGGAGAGTCGGTCGCGGGCTCCCAACTCCAGAGCATGGGCCAAGTTCCGGCTGCGGCAGACCTAAGAAGCCATCAGCCAGGGGGACATCCCCCTCGATGCCTACCAGACCTTTCTGGCTCGAACGGGGACGGCCGACCCCGGGTGGACTGCCGTCGATGAGGCTCGCGCTGCGGCTGCGCGACTCGTCGGGTAGCAGATACGACTCGACGTCGGCCTACAGGGTAGCGATAATGCTTTCCTGAACCACCCTGCCGGGGTGGCGGAACGGTAGACGCGGCGGCCTCAAAAGCCGCTGTCCGCAAGGACGTGCGGGTTCGATTCCCGCCCCCGGTATTGATTTGTCCGACCATGCAATGTGGCGGAGACGGTGAGCGGAATGACGGCAGATCGTGCTGACGATCCGGATGAACGGGCCGGAGCGGCGCATCTTCGCCCTTCTTCCGTCTCGGATTTCCTCCCTGGCGCGCGCTCCTCCCCGCGGCGGTCTCCATGGTGATCCGCTCCCGGGTGATGTCGCTACGCTGTACGCGCTCGATCGCCACATCTTGGGAGCAGCATCTAGCGTGGATATACTTACAGGCTGTATTCGAATTGAAGCGTCGGCCCCCCGCGACCAACGGCCGGCATACACGGAGCACACATGTCAGAGAACGGGAGCGAGGGAGCAAAGACCCTCTCCATCCGCGACAACCGGACTGGTCGGAACTACGAGGTCGACATCCTCGACGGTGACGTGATCCGGGCGATGGACCTTCGCCAGATCAAGGTTAATGAGGACGATTTCGGGATGATGACGTATGATCCCGGATATACGAACACCGCCTCGACGCGCAGCAAGGTCACATTTATCGACGGCGAGAAAGGTATCCTCCGGTATCGAGGGTTCCCGATCGATCAGCTGGCCGAGCGGAGCTCGCATCTTGAAGTTTCCTACCTGCTCCTGAAGGGCGAGCTACCCACTCAGTCGCAGCTCGACGATTTCGTACATGAGGTCACGTTCCACACGTACGTGCACGAGAACATTACGGAGCTCTTCTCCGGCTTCCGCTATGATGCCCACGCCATGGGTATGGTGATGAGCGGCGTTGCAGCGCTCTCGTCGTTCTATCCTGAGGCGAAGCAGGTCGATGACCCGGATGCTCGCTGGCAGCAGATCACTCGCCTCATCGCCAAGATGCCGACCCTGGCCGCATATGCGTACCGTCACCATCGCGGACTTCCGTACGTGTACCCGGAAAACGAGCTCGGCTACACGGCGAACTTCCTGAACATGCTTTTCCGGATCGGCACCCGGGAGTACAAACCGAACCCCGTTCTCGAGCGGGCGCTGGACATCCTTTTCATCTTGCACGCGGATCACGAGCAGAACTGCTCGGCTACCACGATGAGGGTGATCGGCTCGGCACACGCTGATCCGTACTCCGCACTTTCCGGCGCGATGGGGGCACTGTATGGCCCCCTGCACGGTGGTGCGAACGAGGCGGTGCTGCGCATGCTGACGCGCATTGGGAGCGTCGACAACATCCCAGCGTTCATGGATGGTGTGCGGCGTCGTGAAGAGCGTCTGATGGGCTTCGGCCACCGGGTGTACAAGGCGTACGATCCGCGAGCCAGCATCATCAAGCGCACCGCGGACGAGGTCTTCGAGGTGACGGGTCGGAACCCGCTACTAGACATCGCGCTCGAGCTCGAGAAGATCGCACTGAACGAGGATTTCTTCGTCGAGCGAAATCTCTATCCGAACGTGGATTTCTACTCTGGCCTCATCTATCAGGCCATGGGCTTCCCGGTCGAAATGTTCCCGGTCCTGTTTGCGATTCCGCGCACGGTTGGTTGGCTCGCTCAGTGGGAAGAGCTGCTCAACGATCCGGAGCAGCGGATCGCCCGGCCCCGTCAGGTTTTCGAGGGATCCGATGAGCGCGACTACGTGTCCATGGCTGATCGCGGCTGACCTCATCGTGACTGCGATCCGCTGATCCAGCGTGAGGGGGTGTCCGTTCGCGGGCACCCCTTTTTCGTCTCTCCATGCTCGGGGGGCTCGGTCCTCCATCACCAGGCGGCGCCATCATGAACAACCACCAGTGCATCGATCTCGAACACCTCGAGCTCAATGGGGCCATCGCGTGCTACCTCGTTGACGGGCCCGAACCCACGATTATCGACCCGGGCCCCACGACTACACTTCATCGGCTCATTGACGAGCTGGCGATCCGTGGGGTAGGTCCCTCGGATCTGCGGCACGTGCTTCTCACGCATATCCATCTGGATCACGCCGGGGCCGCGGGCTTCCTGCTGGATCATTTCCCGAACGCGCGTGTGTTCGTTCATGAGGATGGGGCGTCACACATAGTGAACCCCGAACGACTCGTCTCGAGCACGCGACGGACGTTTGGCGACCTGCACGACCGACTGTGGGGTGAGGTGAAGCCTGTTGATGCTAATCGACTCGATGTCTGGAGGTCCGACGAAATGCCCGCGGTCGCGGGACTACGACCGATATCCACCCCCGGTCACATCTCGCATCACCTAGCGTATCTCGATGAGAGCGACGGGACCTTGTTTTCCGGAGATTCGATGGGGATCGCACTGGCGGGAGGGCCGCAGCATCCGCCCACTCCTCCGCCCGCGGTCAATCTGCCCGACTGGGCGCGCACACTCGAGGAAATCGGAAACATCGGCCCTGAGCGATTCGGTGCCACACACTTCGGTCTGCATGAGGACGTCGAGGTACGTCGAGTTCAGCTGGCTGAGCGACTGCAGGCGCTTGAAGCGCGGGTCCGGGTTGCGATCGAGAGGGGACGGGAGGAGGAGGACGCAGCGGCGTTCGAGGAGGAGGTTCGAACTGAGCTTGCACCCTTCATGGGCGAAGATGGAGTGAATCGGTATTTCGACATGTTCCCGGCCGCGACGGACTGGGCGGGCGTGATGTTCTACGTAAAGAGAAATCCCTGAAGGGATGGGTCTGATGGTGAGAGGAGTCTGGATGCGCAGTGTCTTGATCACAGTGGCGCTGATACTGGTACTCACGATGAACGTGAGGGCCCAGGATGCAGAGCCTGTCATCGCGCGGGCGATCCCCGCGGCGGTGAACTATCCCCCGGAGTTCGAACGTGCGCTCGAGCGTGGATGGCGCAGCGAGGATGGAGGTCCAGGGCACAGCTACTGGCAGAATTCGTCCAGCTACGACATCGAGGCACGCCTCGACCCTGAGACGTCGAAGCTCGAGGGGTCGGTGAGGATCCTCTACGCACATGATGCTCCGGCCAATCTGAATGCCGTGCTTGTGCACCTCCATCAGAACATCCACAAGGAGGGGTCGCCGCGGTACGACACCCAAGAGATTACAGGCGGCGTGACCATCAACCGTCTGACCGCGGATGGCGAAGAACTGGAAGAGCGGCCCCCCGAAGACGGGCCAGGGTGGGAGATCGACGGCACTGTGATGCAGGTCCGCCCGACGATCCGTCTCGAGCCGGGCGATACACTGCAACTCGACATCGATTGGGAAGTCACCCTTCCTCAGCGTGGTGCCGGGCGCATGGGGCACTCCGACAAGGAGGTGTACTTCGTCGCGTACTGGTTCCCCAAGATGGGGGTCTTCGACAATCTGCGGGGGTGGAGCGCTCAGCCCTATATGGGAAACGCCGAGTTTTACGACGACTTCGGTGACTACGACGTGTCGATCTCGGTGCCGACCGGATGGACGGTCATGGGTACGGGGGATCTCCAGAATCCGGAAGACGTCTTTTCGGCGATCACTCTGGATCAGCTCGAGGCCGCAGCTACGTCAGACACCCTCGTCACGATAGCCGACGAGGCGTCGAGAGACGCGGGCACGATTACCACAGAGGGTACGGACGGCTGGCTGACCTATGAGTTCTCGGCGACCCGGGTGCGTGACTTCACTTGGACCTCCTCGAACGTCCAGCGTTGGGATGCCACGAGCGCGGAGGTAGTGAACCAGATCTGGCCGCAGGAGGAGGATTCCGCGGACGAGGAGGAAGACGCAGACGCAGAGGATCGGGCGAACGAGGACGCTGGCCGTAGCGCGCTCGAACCCATTGTAGACGGGACACGCCGGGTTCTCATCCACTCATTCTGGCGAGAGGATGTAGCGCCCCTGTGGTCGGAGCAGTGGCTGTACGGCAAGCAGGCGATCGAATTCCACTCCGGGTACACCGGATACTCGTACCCCTGGTCTCACATGACCTCAGTAGAGGGCATGGACATCATCGAGGGCGGGATGGAATCCCCGATGATGACTGTGATTGGTGCGTATCAGGACCAGGAGCCGAGCGACCTGTACAACGTGACAGCTCACGAGATCGGCCACATGTGGATCCCGATGATCGTCGGGACGGACGAGAAGCGTCATGCCTGGATGGACGAAGGCTCGACGACCTTCCTCGAGGACCAAAGCAAGATGGAGTACTGGCCTGGCGTCGATCACCACCGGGTTGGTACGCGCAGTTATCTCCAGGTGGCTATAGCCGAGCAGGAGCAGATCCTCATGCGGCACGGCGACTACTACGAGCCGGGCCCCGGGTACGGCATCGCCTCATACCCGAAGCCGGCGACCCTATTGGTCGCTCTCCGCGAGGTCATGGGGGAAGAGAACTGGCTCGCCGCATATCGGGCGTTCATTGCCGAATGGGCGTTCAAGCGTCCCAGCCCGTGGGACTTCTTCAACACCTTCGAGCGTTTTGCCGAAGAAGATCTCGACTGGTTCTGGACTTCCTTCTACTTCGAGACATGGACCCTCGACCACGCGGTCGGTCGGGTCGCACCGAAGCCGGCCGGAGGTGCCATCATCACGATCGAAGACCGTGGTAACGCGATCTATCCGGCTCGCGTCCGAATCCGCACCGCGAACGGGATGGACTTTGTCCACGATATTTCGGTAGACCACTGGTTGGCCGGAAACGACAGCTACGAGATCGATGTTGCTGCGACCGCCGGATCGGTGACTCGGGTAGAGCTGGACCCTAGTGGGTATGCCCCGGATGCCGACCGCCAGAACAACTTCTGGCCGCGTGGTGGCAGCAGCTAAGCCAAGGAGCTACGAAGTTCGTATCAGCCCCGGCGCTTCGGCGCCGGGGCTTTTCTGTGGGGTCACGGTGTTGTGATGACGTGCCTACGCGCCTGAGTCGTCACCCTCCTTCGCCGTGTCCACCTTATGTGCAAACCCCACCACCGTCCCGCACGAAGACCTGGTCTACGCCCCAGAACGTCTTCCGGCGGGGCAGGATGACCTTGGCCTCTGGCACGGCCTTGAGGTCCTCGGCCTCCACGAAGAGGACCGACGTGGATGACCCCATCTCAGCCTGAAAGTCGGCGGGCTCACCGGAGGCCCCAGATCTGCCTCTACACCAGGCGTTGACTGGTACATGATGAGGCTGCCGTGATTCAGCAGGGGGAACCCGATGCTGTCGTCGTGAGGTACGGTCGCTATGAGGTCGAAGCCGAGCTCGGTCCAGAAGGGCAGGCAGGGTTCAATTTCGTCTACCGTGACGAGTATGGAGATCTGCTTGATATCATCGTCGGCTCCTCGGTCATGAAGGGTGCAGTCTGTGCAGAAACGGATCTATTGGCTAGCCGAAGTTCTTGATGCCCGGTGGCCTCTGCCGTAGGGCGTTGAGATACTGATACGGACTCGCCCGTGGCTCGTCCTTGTCGTCCCAGTACTCGAGCGGCTCGGGCAGTGAGGTGCAGAGATGGGCGAGGTCGGGTGAGCCCAAGCCGGGTGTACCATCCGCTAGACCTTCTGGCCGGCGGTCCGGATTGGACGCGTCGTACGCCACGTTTTCGTGTGTCGCTGTGGCCCCGGCCGGAATGAGGGCGGGGCGTCCGGGGGGCAGGGTGGTGGATGCCGGAGGTGGGGTTCCCGGGCTGGTCCTAGCGAGCTTCTCGGTAGCCAATGTCCGCGAGAGTCCGCGACGCTGAACCAGGGTTCCAGGGACTCTCAGAGCCTCGACTTCGTGGGCGATGATGTTGATCGTCGCACCGTCGATCTGGAGCCTTCCGGATACTGCGAGGAACGGCTCCATGCGCACGGCGGCTCGATCCCGTTGGTAAATATCAGGCTTAATAATCAAGTTTATAGAACCGTGCTCATCTTCCATCATGACAAAGACATACCCTTTTGCAGTGCTAGGGCGCTGGCGAGTTGTTACGAGCCCTGAAACACGCACGGTGCTGCCATTTTGGAGGTGAGGAAGTCGGTCCGAAGCTACGGTGCCTTGGGGCAACACATCCTGGAGAAGTGAGAGCGGATGGCGGTCCGCGGAGAAGCGGAGCATCCGGTATTCGGCGATCATCTGGTCGTGTGCATCGAGATCCTCGAAGCGGAGATTGGCGTACGGATCATCGAGGGCCAGTTCGGTCTGGGCATGATCATCCCGGCCCCCCGTGCGCTCCTTGTCGGTCTCCGGACCGAGCCAGAGGCCTGTCTGCCACAGAAGTTCGCGCCTCGTGAGGCCGAACGCCCCGAATCCGCCTACCCAGATCAGGTTTTCGATGGCCGGCCGCTTGAGCGCAGCCGGCGTACGGCGCAGGAAGTCGAGGAGGGACCGGTACGGACCACCGGATTCCCGTTCTGTCACTACGTGTTCGGCGATATTGGCACCCCATCCCCGTACGAAACCAAGCCCGATCCGCAGGTCGTTGCCTTCGGCCGTGCTTTCGACCTGGCTGTGGTTGATATCGGGCAGCAGCGTCCTGATGCCACTGCGACGGGCGTCTCGACCCAGCGCGTCGAGTGAGTAGAAGCCCATGGGCTGGTTGTTGAAGAGCCCGACATAGAACTCGACAGGGTAGTAGTGCCGTAGCCATGCGGACTGGTACGCCAGCAGGCCGAATGCCGCTGCGTGGGACTTCGGGAAGCCGAACTCCGAAAATGCGGTGACCTGCGCGAAGATCTCTCGCGCGGTGGTCTCCTCGACCCCATTGGCCTCGGCTCCGGTCCTGAATTCCTCCCAGTGGGCTGTGAGGGCTTCTCTGGAGCGTTTCCGGCTCATGGCACGCCTCAGGGACTCGGCCTGACCGTCCGTGAAGCCTGCGAGCGCCTGACAGACTTTGAGGACCTGATCCTGAAAAATGATCACGCCCAGCGTCTCACCGAGTGCGTCTTCCAGGAGGGGGTGGAGGTAGGGGACTTCGTATCCAGGTACGTCACGCAGCATTTCTCGGCGCCGCACATACGGATTCACGGCTCCACCCACGATCGGTCCGGGCCGGACGATAGCGACCTGGACGGACAAATCGTCCAGATTTCGCGGTTTCGTTCGCCGCAGCATCTGGATCTGTGCTCGACTCTCGATCTGGAAGATCCCGACGGTATCTCCCGAGCCGATCCGGTCGTAGATGACCTCGTCATCGAAGTCGATCCGGGACAGGTCGAGGGCTTCTTCGTGCCGCTCTGCGATCAGATCGATGCTTTCCTCGACCAGGGAGAGCATGCCGAGCGCCAGGAAGTCGATCTTGATGAATCCGGCGTCGTCACAGGAGTCCTTGTCCCACTGACACAGGAAGCGGCCTTCCCACGCTGCAGGTTCGATCGGGACGATCTCCACGAGCGGTCGGCTCGAGATGATCATGCCCCCGACGTGCTGGGAAATGTGACGGGGCAGGCCGGCGACGTCTTCGGCGAGATCGCCGAGCAGCTTCCACAGGTGCCCGTCGGCCCGATCCTTGAATTCGGGCAGCGATGCGATCTCATCTGCCAACCCGGCTGCGGAGCGTCGCTCGGCAAGCTTGGAGAGCTTCTCGAGCTCACCGAGTGGCAGGTCCAGGGCCTTGCCAATCTCGCGAACTGCAGACTTCAGGCGATACGTCGGGAAAGTACATACGAGTCCCGTATGTTCATGCCCGTAATTTTCATACACGCGTAGTATCAGCTGTTCTCTGATGTCACGCGGGAAGTCCAGGTCGATGTCCGGCACGCTGCGCAGTGCTTCGTTGAGGAAGCGGCCGAGGAAGAGATTGTTCTTGACCGGATCGATGTGGGAGAGACCGATCAGGTAACAGATGATCGACGAGACGGACGAGCCACGGCCTCGACCGGGGGGGAGCCCTGAGAAGGCTCGGGGGGCTTCACCGCGTACGTCCCGGGCGACTTCGGTCGCGAGCTGCATGATATCGCGATAGACCAGAAAGAATCCGCCCAGGCCGTGGAGGTCTACCAGGCAGAGTTCCTGGTGCAGCCGTCCTTCGGCATCCTGTTCTTCGGCGCTGCCGGGCCTGTACAGCTCGCCGATGCGCTGCAGGCACATCGCAGCCAGCGATTCGATCGCCCCACCGCGCGTTGATCCCTCGAAATCAGGGAATTCGTAGCCGAGATCCTGGGTCAGATCGAATCCGGAGCACCGTTCTGCGATCAGAAGTGTGTTTGTGAGCGCCTCTGGGCGGCTCTGGAAGCGGTGACGCATCTCCCAGGGTTCCGCCAGATGGAAGAGCCTGTTGGCCCTTCTGGCGCCGTGTGCTCCGTCCAGCGTGGCACGGTTACGGATGGAGACCAGTACGTCCTGAAGCCGATGACGCTCCGGCCGGTGATAGTGGACGTTGCCTGTGGCCACGACTCCCAGACCCAGGCGGCCCGCCAGGCGGCCCAATCCCTTGTTGCGGGCGCTGTCCCCGCGGACGCCGTTCTGCTGCAGCTCCACGAAGACGTTTCCCGGCCCGAAGGCGCGCACGAGTCGGTGTGTCAGCGCCTCGCCGTCTGCGGCGGATGATGAAAGGGCTGCCGCAACCGGGCTTTTCGCGCATCCGGTGAGCAGAATCAGCCCCTCGGGGCGCAGCAGTAGTGACTCGAGCCGCAGGCGGGGATCTCCACGCTCTGAATTCATGTGCGCCTCGGTCAGAAGGCGGCAGAGGTTGGCGTACCCGGTCTGGGTTTCGGCCAGAAGTGTGACGTGGTGGCCCGATTCGGGCTCCTCAACACCTGGAAAGCAGTCTCGCAGGGTGACTTCGGCACCGGTGATCGGCTGCAGGTTCGCCAGCTTGGCGGTCTGGGCGAACTCCATGGAGCCGTACAGTCCGTTGTGGTCGGTCAGCGCGAGAGCAGGGTAGCCAAGCTCTACCGCGCGCATCACGAGCTCTTCGGGATGTGAGGCACCATCCAGAAAGGAAAACCCTGAATGGCAGTGCAGTTCGATGTAGGGAATCGTCACCGGCGCTCCGCGTCACACGTCCTCTCCCGAGCCGTTCGCTTCCGAATCAGCTCCCTCGTCCCATGAGGAACGCAGAAACCGAAGATAAGCCGAAGATAGGTGCATCGCAAACATAAACAGGGTCATCGGCTGGATGTCGGGTTGCCGGGGATCGCCCATGACGTCACAATCGACCTCTACTCCAGACCAAGGGAAGCCGATGAGTGACACCGTCTACACGGCCGACATCCGGATCGACCGGATCAAGGGCCCGTACCGCCATGCCTGGCTACCAGCCCATGAAGGCCCGGTCGAGTTCGGCGTTCATGGAGCTATCAAGGAGCACTACGGCGCTGACCCCGATCGTGAGATCACGACGACCCTCGATTACGTCATGGCGTCAACAGGTGGCTGACTGACGGGAACCTTCGGAGGCGCGCTGGAGGCGCGCGGGATCAGTGCAGGTGAGGGTGAGCTCAGTGCTGACGTTCGGGGTGAGGTGGGTAAGGACGACGGTATTCTCGTCATCCGTCACATCCACGTCACCTACCACCTTAAGGCCGGGGAGGTCCACCGTGAGACGGTCGAGCGGGTGCACGGAATGCACGCGGATCGGTGTCCGGTCTACAAGACCCTGAAGAGCGCGATCGACATCACGACCGAGTTCGTACTGGAACCTTAGGCTGGAGGCGGCTGCCTTTCTTCAGATGTTCACAGTGAACAAGAGGTGCGCTCCCTAAGTCGTTGCTTTGCATATTTTTGCGTATTCGTCGATTACGTCATAGACGCCTGGAAGATCGACTCGATCGCAGTATCCAGGCCGGCGTTGAAGTCTTTGTCCGACTGCTGGGCGCTGAGTCCTTCGACAAGGGCGCGGGAGAAGCTGGCCACCAGCTTGGGCTGACGGCTGAGGCGCGCGTTCGCCTCGTCGCGTGAGTATCCGCCGGAGAGTGCCACGACCTTCACCACGTTGGGGTGCTCGATGCACGGTGTGTAGAGGCCGTCGACCTCGGGCAGCGTCAGCTTGAGCATCACCTTCTGGTCGTCGGCGAGCGCGTCGAGACCAGCTATGAGACCATCGAACAGAAGCTTCTCGGCCTTCGCCTTGTCGGGGCAATGGATGTCCACTTCAGGCTCGAGGATCGGCACCAGACCGTGTCTAACGATCTGTTTCGCGACCTCGAACTGCTGGTCGACGATCGCCTGAATCCCCTCGGCGTTGGCCTCTTTGACTACGGAACGCATCTTGGTGCCGAAGATGCCCAGAGTACGGGCGCGTTCGAGCGTCGCATCGAGGTTTGGCATCGGCTTCATGACCTGAACGCCGTTTTCGACCGGGGCCAGACCCTTGTCGATCTTCAGGAAGGGCACGACCTGCTTGGTGGCCCAGAGGTAGGTGCCCGTCGGGCGTTCTTCGACGTCACGGTCCATTGTGCCTTCAAAGAGAATCGCACCGAGAATTCGGTCTCCATCAAATGCCGGCATGGTGACGATGCGTGTGCGCATGGCGTGGACCGCATGGAACATTTCGTCTTCGCCGGACCACTCGTCCTCCCCGATCCCGTAAGAGGCCAGGGCGCGCGGGGTACTTCCTCCGCTCTGGTCCAGGGCTGCGATGAAGCCAGGTGCACTGCGGATCTTCTCAAGCTGGTCTTCGAAGGTACTCACTAGACGGGGCCCTCGGGTGGATGTTGGCGGAGAATTGAGTATCGATTCTCCCGATATTTGAAATCTATGTAATTGAGGGGCTTCAGTGCGATAGTCGTACCTCTGGCGCTCAGGGCCCCTTTTTGACAGCATTTCGGACCTTCAGCGGTGCCTCGATCCAGCGCGCCGCGCCCGAACGAACAACCCTCCATCAGACATGGACATGACGATCACCGGCGAAGTCATCGATATCCTTCAGGAAGAGTCGGGGCAGGGGAAGAACGGGACCTGGCGAAAACAGCAGTTCGTCGTCGAGGTCCCGGGCCAATACCCGAAGCAGGTCGCGATCATCCAATGGGGCGACAACATCGACAAGTTCGGGGTGAAGAAGGGAGAGACCGTCACGGCCCACGTAGACATCCAGAGCCGGGAGTACAACGGGCGCTGGTACACCGACGTGAAGGCATGGAAGATCAGCCGCGATCAGCCCGGTGGAGTTGCGGCTCCGGCTTCCGACGACGAGCCCTGGCCCGAGCCTCCCGCGGACGCGGGCGACGGGGACGACGGTCTTCCGTTTTAGCCCCGTTCCCAGCCTGACGCCGCGATGAGCGCGTCCGGCACCACGACTCGCACAGACCGTCTCGAGGAGTTTCTTGACGCGCCGCGCCGCGCGCTCTGGATCATGGCGTTCCCCATGATTGCGGGTATGGCGGTCCACACGACGTACCTGATCGCCGATACAGCGTTCATTGGTACGCTGGGGACCGACGCGCTCGCGGCGGCGACCTTCGTGGCGCCGCTCTTCTTCCTGACGATGGCGCTGACCATGGGGTTGGGTACGGCGGTCACGGCCCTCGTAGCTCAGGCCGTCGGCCGGGGAGATGCGGACGCGGCCGACGCGGCTGCGGGGACGGCGATCGGTATGGGAGCCCTCCTTGGTCTCGGGTTCGGGGGTGTGGGTCTCCTCGCGGGACCAGTGATGCTGGAACTCCTCGGTGCCGACGAACGGGTGGCACAACTCGGCTGGGAGTACTTCCAGGTGCTCGCCCTGTTCATGCCGCTCTTCTTCGTCGCATCGGTGCTGCGGTCCATTCTGACCGGTGAGGGAGATGCGAAGACACCGATGATCGTGCTGACGGCCGCAACCATCGCCAACATCGGGTTTGACGCCCTCTTCATCGTGGTGCTCGACTTCGGTCTGCGGGGCGCTGCCTTCGCCACCGTCGTCTCCGAACTCATCTCGGTGACGTCCTTTTCGGTCCTGCTCGCGAGGCGTGAGAGGGCCTTCGTCAGGCTGCGGATGCGCGCGTTCGTGCCCCGAGCGGCCGTTCTCGCTCCGCTCGCTGCTCTCGCCGTGCCGATCGCCGCGTCGATGATCGTGATGTCTGTCGGCACCATGCTCTACAACTGGTTGCTGTCGGATTTTGGTTCGGTGGCTGTCGCGGCGTACGGTGCGGCCTCGAAGGTCGACATGATTGTGGTGCTCCCCATCTTCGGCCTCGCGGGTGCCGCCGTGACGGTCGTTGGTATGTTCGCAGGCGCGGGCCGGATTGACCTCGTTCGTTCTACCGCCCTCTACACCTATCGCTGGGCGATCTCGCTGGCGTCGCTCATCGGAGGAGCGGCGTTCCTGTCGTCGGGTGTGATCGTCCGGATCTTCACTGATGATCCGCTCGCCATCGAGATTGGGACCACATATCTCGGCTACATGGTTTTTGTATATCCGATGATGGCTATCGGGATGACGACGGGTCGACTCCTCCAGGGGCTCGGCCACGGATTCCCTGCGCTGATGATCACCACGCTACGCGTCCTGATCATTGGTGTCCCGACGGCCTTCTTTGCCGTGCGTGTCGTGGGGCAGTCGATCGAGGGCGTATGGATCGGTATCCTCTCGGGCGGAGTCGCCGCGACGGTCACCTCGGTGCTCATGATGCGCCAGCTCATGTGGCGTGCGGACCCCACACTGAAGGCGACCGCTCGCCCCTGATCATTACGGAGGCACGACCATGAAGGCGATCACGTTTCAGGGAATCGAACAGCTCGCCTATGAGGACGTTCGCGATCCGCAGCTCGTCGCCCATACGGACGTAATCGTGCGGGTCACCGCCGCCGGGCTCTGCGGCTCCGATCTGCACCCGTACTTCGGTCGTGAGGAGGGCCTGGACGTGGGGACGGTCATGGGTCACGAGCCTCTGGGTGAGGTCGTCGAGGCCGGGCCTGGTGTACGCGTGCACACGGCAGGTGCCAAGGTGGTCGCACCGTTCACGACGAATTGCGGAAGCTGCTTCTACTGTCAGTCTGGGCTGACCGCACGCTGCACCTCGGGCCAGCTCCTCGGCTGGGTCGAAGGAGGGGAGGGGCTGCACGGAGGTCAGGCCGAATACATCAGAGTACCCCATGCGGATGCCACCCTGGTCGCGGTACCCGAAGGGCTCGACGAAGCCGTGGCGCTGCTGTCTGGCGACATCCTCTCGACCGCCTCGTTCGGTGCAGATATCGCGCGGGTGTCGGACGGAGACGTCGTGGTCGTAATCGGATGCGGGCCAGTCGGCCTTCTGTCGATCCTCACGGCCTTCGATCGTGGAGCAGAGGTTGTTGTGGCTGTGGATCGCGTGCCGTCCCGGCTCGACGCTGCCGAGGTATTCGGCGCCATCCCTGCGAACTTCGAGACAGGGCAGCCTCGGGCAGTCGTGGACGGATACACCGATGGCCGCGGTGCCGATGCGGCCATCGAAGCGGTCGGGAACGAGAGCGCAACGCGGCTCGCAGCGGATCTGCTTCGTCACGGCGGGCGGATCGGGGCGCTGGGGGTCCACACCGAACCCCACCTCGTTCTCTCCCCGGGCGAGCTCTACGACCGCAATTTTTCCTACGCTGCGGGGCGCTGTCCGGCTCGCCACTACATGCCGGGTTCCCTCGATCTCGCGGCACGGGAGCAGGACAAGATCGCGGGGATGATCTCGCACAGACTGCCGCTTTCGGAGGGCGTCGAGGCGTATCAGCGATTCGCGGCTCGGGAGCCGGGGTGGAATAAGGTGGTGCTGCTGCCCTGAGCGCTAACGTGCGCTCAGGACCTCGGACAGAGCCCCGCGGATATCGTTCACGCACATGTCCATCCGGTCCATGTGTGTGCGGAACGAGAGGACGCAGATCCGGATCACGAAGCGTCCGTCGACCATCGTGCCGGTCACGTAAACGTTCTGTCTCGCGTTGATCGCATCTAGAAGCGCGCGTGTCGCGTCATCACCCTCTTCCCCTCTCATCCGGAAGGAGACGAGCGACAGGCGTGGCTCGGTGACGATCTCCACCTCGGGAATCTTTCGGATCTGCTCCGCCGCCCAGCGGGCGAGATCGAGCTTCTCGTCCAGCGACTCTCGGAACGCGCTCAGGCCGAAGAGCTTCACCGGCAGCCAGATTCGCAGGCCTCGAAAATCCCGGGACAGCTCAGCAGACAAATCACAGAAGTCGACGAATTCCGCGTCGTTCTGCATGGCCGGCATGTAGTCGGCGAACGTCGCATGCGCACGGCGTAGTGACCCCTCATCGCGTACGAGCAGGGCTCCAGTGCCGTATGGCAGGAATAGCCCCTTGTGCGGATCCAGCGTGATCGAGTCGGCCCGCTCGAGGCCGGCCATCACGGCCTTGCCGCGCTCCGTCAGCGCGAAGAAGCCGCCGTACGCTCCATCAACATGAAACCAGAGACTCTCGCGATCGGCGAGGTCGGCCAGGGCCGTCAGGTCGTCGACGGCGCCGGTGTTCGTGGTGCCCGCGTTCCCCACGATCAGGAACGGGATTCGCCCAGCCGCTCGATCCTCGGCCATCGCGGCCTCGAGGCGATCGATTCGGATCTCCTGATGCGCGTTGGTCTCAATCTGCCGGACGGCCGCTTCTGCAAATCCCGCGAGGACTGCTGACTTTCGGACGGAGTGGTGCGCCTGGTCCGACGTGTAGATCACCCCACGAGAGAAGTCGTCACCGAATCGTTCGCGACGAGCCGCGACGATCGCAGTCAGATTGGACAGCGAACCCCCGCTGGTCAGCACGCCCCCACTGCCTGCCCCGTAGCCGACCGCCTCACAGAACCACTGGATCACGTTCAACTCGAGCTGCACGAGAGCTGGGGCCGCAACCCACACGCCCACGTAGCGGTTGATCGCATTCGCAATCAGGTCTGCCACCGCGGACGGGAAGACTCCGCCTCCTGGGATGTACGCGAGGTAGCCCGGCCCCGCTGTGTTGAACGAATGAGGGACTGCGTCGTCGAAGATCCGGTCGAGGAGTCCGGCGAAGTCGGTGCCCTCGGCGGGTGCGGGTTCTGCGAAGTCGCGAGCGATTGCCCGGCCGTCGGTTTCGTATGATGCCGGTTGATCACCAACGGACGCGATATGATCGACGATTCGGTCGGTGACCTGCTGGAGCATCACTCGCATCTCGTCGGGGGTAGGCTCGAGGGGATAGGGGCCGCTCTCAGACACTGGATTCCTCCGATGTCCGGCCGGTGCGACTCCGGACTACGAACACGAGTGCGAAGACGAGCGCTGAAGCCACGATGCCCATGCCCGTGGCGCTTCGGGCGAAGCTCGAGGACACGATCCCGGCTTCACCCGCGAGTGACACCGCAATCAGAGTGGTCACACCGGCGCCGATGGCGGCCACGGCCTCGGGTACACCGGGCCTGCGTGTAAACAGTCCCGCCAGAAGAGGCACAAATAGACTCACGCTCATAATCGCGTAGAAGATGGTGATTGTATCGAGCACGCTATCGAAGCGCAGCGTCAGCAGCAGCCCCCCGGTCCCACCGAGCACTGCCGCGAAGCGAGCCACGCGGAGAACCTCCCGATCGGTCGCATCCGGGGCGATGAAGCGCTTGTAGATGTCCTGCGAAAGCGAGGTGGACAGCATGAAAAGCACAGTATCGGCGGAGCTGACCTCCGCCGAAAAGACGGCAGCCAGGGCTAGCGCGCCCAGAAGCGGGGGCAGCCCCAGTGTCAACACGGTCGGCACCGCGTACGCCCCGTTCGTCAGGTTTGGATCGAAACTGTGGGCGATGATCCCGATCGACATCGGAACGAACGCGAAGGCGAGCAGCGCCAGCGCCTGCAGCGCGACGCCCTTCCGCAGCGACCGCTCGTCATGAGCCGCGTATCCCATCTGGACCAGACCTGGGGACACGACGAAGGAGGGCATCAGGATCACGAACATGATGATCCCTGCGAAGGCGACAGGGCTCATGAACTCCGGATTCGATGGGACAGCGGCGAGGACGGCCTCAACACCGCCCGCATTCATGACCGCGATGGGGATGGCGACAAGGAATCCAACCATGAGCACCGAGAGCTGGATCAGATTGACCCATGCGGTCGTCAGGAGGCCTCCGGCGGTGAAGTAGATCACCATGACGACTGCACCGAGGGTGGCCCCGACCCAGCGCGGCATGCCGATCACCCACTCAAGAATCTGTGACATCGCGATAAGCTGGGCCGCGAGGATTGCGAGGGTCCCCAGCCACAGGATCGAGACGACCATCGCGCGCACCGCATTGCCGTATCGCAGTTCGAGATAGTCTCCCGCGGTGTATAACCCGTGCTTCTTCCCGGCCCGCCAGATTCGCGGCCCCACGAAGAAGGCGAAGATGACCTGCCCGATCCCGGCCGACCCCACGTACCACCAGGCGGACAGACCGGCTTCGTAGCCGAGTTCTGATGCGGCGATCACCGAGCCCGCGCCGATGTTGGCCGCCAGGAAGGTCGAGAAGATCATGCCGGGCCCGAACGAGCGGTCCGCCACGAAGAAGCTCTCGCTGCCCTGCCCGCGGCGGGATACCACGAGCCCGAAAACGACGAGACTGAGGGAATAGACGATCAGCACTCCGAGGTGGAGTGCTATGGGGCCGTCTGGTGATCCGGTCAGCGCCCGAACTCCGAAGCCGAGGGGATTCCCGGCAGACCATCGGCCAGTCGTACGGCTCGAAGAATGGCCTCGGCCATGACATCTGCCGCGAGCGACCCGACCAAGAGGACGCTGGCGTCCCCCTCCCAGGCCCCGGACGCTAGTGAGAAGACCGTGTCCCCATCCGACGGGGTGTGAGCCGGATACGTGGTACGAGCGAGTCCGTCCTGTGCCATCTGGGCGACCTTGTTGATCTGAGCTTTTGAAAGCGACGCGTTGGTCGCCACGAGCCCGATCGTCGTATTGGTTCCAGCAGGGGGCACGTCGAGCTCAATCCCGCCTCGAAGCACACGTCGCATGTCGAGGAGGTCGCCGCCGTCCTCGCTTCGAGCTCCCGCTACGATCTCGCCGGTCGCGGGATCGATGATGTCGCCTACGGCGTTCACCGCGACGGCCGCGGCTACGGTCAGCCCGTTCTCAAGTGTGATCGATGCCGTTCCAAAGCCGCCCCTCATCGGGCGGAACGGATTACCCAGCTTTCCGACCGTAGCGCCGGTGCCTGCGCCGACCGACCCCTCGGCCGGTGAGTCCGACGAGGCTGCCTCAGCGGCTGCGTACCCGCACGCGGCGTCCGGGCGAATGCGCCGATCGCCTTCGAGACTCAGGTCGTACAGGATCGCGCCGACGACGATGGGGATCGTCTTGTCGGCCACGCGCAAGCCGACGTCACGCTCGTCCAGGTACCGCATGACACCGGCCGTGGTCGACAGGCCGAACGAGGAGCCGCCGGAGAGTACGACTGCATGAACCCCCTGATTCGAGTTCACGGGGTCGAGCAGGGCCGTGTCGTGAGTGCCCGGTGCACCGCCACGTACGTCCACGCCACCGACCATACCGTTGCCGGCGAGAATCACGGTACAGCCAGTCGGACGCTCATCGAGCGTATAATGGCCGATGCGCAGCCCCTCCACAGCCGTGATACCCCACGGCGCATCCGAGGACTGCTGTGCCTGGCAGGCTCCATGTACGAACGGGGCCCCCACCAGGAGGACCCCGATCGCCGCGTTTCGTCTATTCAAGCCGATCTCTCCGAGCCCCGACGTGCGGGGCGGGGAGGCGGGCGGGCTACTCCTCCCGGAACGCCTCCTGTTCATTCGCGTCGATCGCGAAACAATAGTAGAAACCGTTCCCGCCCGTTCCCTGGAGGTCGGACTGGCTGCAGCCGCGTGATCCGTGCGCCGAGTTCCAGGAGGTCGGATTCTGTCCACCGCCCTGGCGGTCATGGTGACCCACGGCTGCGCTTCCCTCACCGTCGCTGGTCCAGTTCGCGCACGCGTCATGGCCATCGGCGGTGCTGACCGTACCGTCCATGGTGGAGCCGGTCAGGATATCGTGCATGTTCGGTGAGTCGCCACGGCCGTTCACCATGTCGCCGTTCTCGGTGAGAATCGACTCCTTGGTGAGGTTGGCGTCGTTGGAATGAAGATCGCTCACGTTCTGCGCGACCATGTCACCGGCGTAGTTGTGCCAGGGACCGTCACCGATTCGATCTCGGGCGTTCACCGCGGCCTCGCCGCCCATAGCGATCGTGCTCAGGTAGGCGCGCCATGAGGCGTCACCGAATCCCTTGGCATAGGCGAGGTTTTGGCAGTGCTGATCGGCACCGCGCACGCCGCCGAGGTTGGCTCCGTTGCCTGGTCCAGTGCTGGTAATGAAGAAGCTCATGTTGTTGGCCTGGGCCGAGACGGGTGCGGCCACGACGAGCGCAGCTATCGCCGCGAGAATCAGGGTCTTCTTCACAGGATGCTCCTGCAGATGGAGAGGGTGTCTGACGCGAGCCGGAAGGACGTCGCACGATGGCTGCGCTTGAGTATCGGCAATGTTCTGAGTGGGTCCCGGCTCGGCAAGACGTGCCGATCAGGCCCGCTGTACATCGGGCTGTCCGTTCTCGACGACGAAGGTGGCCAGATCTTCGGCGAAGTTGATCTGGTCCTGAAGCTCGGCCGGTTCTGCCTTACATCGCTCGGACGAAACTCGGGGCTCGCGCCGCCCGTCCAGTTTCGCTGTGCGCCCACTCAACGGAACCGAGTGACGAACCCAGTCCGCCGCCGAGTAGCGTGAGTCCCGGGACGATGTATGGCTTAATCGCGAGGTCCATGTCGGGAAGGCAGGTCGGGCTGGCGATGGAGCCCAGACAGGTCGATGGTGTTCTGGTAGACGTCGCCACGCAATTCGCCGCAGCCTGTGCGACCGCCATTCAACCCCGCGCGAGATGACCCCGATCCGCCTCGAGATCTTCAGTGACTACACCTGCCCGTGGTGCTATGTAGGGTGGGCAAGGCTCGAAAAGGCGCTGGGCCGACTACCCAGTGATATCTCGGTGGAGGTCGAGTGGCGCCCATTCGAAATCCACCCGGAGGTGCCGCAGGAAGGCATGCCGGTCGAGGAGCTCGGGTATCCGGCAGACGTCTGGGCGCACATGCAGGAGTCGCTCCGGGCGAACGCGGGAGCCGAGGGTCTGGAGGTGGGGAATCGTCCGAAGGTCTCGAACACGCACCGCGCCCTCTTGGCCGGTGCATGGGCTCAAGCTGAGCAATCAGGAGCGTTCCCCACGTTCCATGAGCGACTCTTCGTCGGCTACTTCGCGGAGGGGCGGGACCTCGGTGACCCTGCGGTGGTTGATGATCTTGCCGCGTCTGCGGGGATCGACGTCGAAGCGATGCGGATGGCCATCGATCGTGGCGCCTGGGCATCGACTCTTGCCGACACGACCGCGGATGCTCGGGCGATGGGAATCACCGGGGCGCCAACTTTTGTCTTTGACCGCCGTTTCGCGACATCGGGCGCGCAGCCGGTCGACGTGCTCCTCCGGGCCTTCGAGGCAGCGGGCGAGGTGAGTACACCTCGCCCTCCTGCGTAACCCTCGAAGTCGACTGCGTCAGTCAACGGAGAGAGCGTCTCGACCGGTGCCTACAACTTCGGCGCGAAGGCTCACTCCATCCCGCCGAACCATGCGGAACGTCACGCCCCTTGTCGGGCTCACCGCCCTCTGGCTCTTTCCGCACACGCAGTCTTCCGCAGGTGCCCAGGAGACGCCCTCGCCCGTGGCTGCTCAGGACACCTCAGGGTCGAATGATCGAAGTGTCGTCGTCACCCTCTCTGGTGGGGCAGGGAGCATCGGGCTTGCAGCTGGGCTGTCCGTGTGGGCGAGCATCGGGAACGAGGTCGATATTCTCCTGAGAGTCACGGAGACATCAGAGTTCACGCGCTTCTCTCCCAGTGACGTGCTGCATGATTTTGAGATGCTCGTCGGCCTGGGCCTGACGGCGTTCGGTAAACTGAATCCTGCGCGATCCTTCGCGAGCCTCAACGTAGGTGTCTGTCTCGGCCGGCAGCGCTGAGGGCGCTGTCCCCTAGGACACGGGCCGCCCCGGCCAGTCCCCCCGCTGGACGATGACCGCGCCGTCACTCACCACCATCAGCACATCCTGCACCACGCCGATATCGTCGAGTGGGTTCCGTTCGAGCACGATGAGGTCGGCCTCATAGCCTGGCTCGAGACGCCCTACGCGGTCGTTCATACCAAAGAGCTCCGCGGCGGTGGTCGTTGCTGCTTGGAGCGCTTCATGAGGTGACATGCCGATCTCGACCAGCTCGAGTAACTCATGGGCCAGCGTGGTCGTGCTGTTCGGACCGTATCCCGTGTCCGTAGCCGCGACGATCCTCACACCGAGTTCGTGCGCCAAACCCGCCATCTGCTGCACGCGTGGCAGCATGTGGCGGCCGCGGATGTTGAGCACGGCGTTGTCGTAGTCTCCGCCGGCGATGGTCAGATCTCGCACGATTGCGATTGTGGGAACGAGGTAGGTCCCACGGTCCACCATCATGCGCAGCGTTGTCTCGCTCAGGTAGGTACCGTGCTCGATACTCCGCACCCCGGCGGTGACTGCTGCTCGACCACCAGCGTCGCCGTGTGCGTGAGCCGAGACACCGATCCCGGCACGTCCAGCTTCTTCAACCATGACGCCGATTTCGACTTCGTCGAACAGCTGCTTGCGTGGATCCGTGTTCGGCAGGCCCGCCCGCTCCGTGGCGTTGGTCTTCACGAAATCGACACCCTGTGAGACGAGTGCTTGGGCGACCGATCGCACGGCACTATTACCGGTCACCCCACCCCCGTCCAGGCCTCCGAGTTCAGGGTGGTCCTGGAAGAACTCCTCGGCCATCTGAGGTCGAATGTGGTAGCCCGCCGCCAGATACTCCGGTGTCTCGACGTGACCTGCGCGTTGCAGCTCTCGCATGCCGACGTCGGCATAATGGCTCGCACCCATGCTGCGCATGGTGGTCACGCCGCTGAGAAGTGCACGGCGAGCATCCGCTGCGGAGCCGACGTGCACATGGGCGTCCATCAGCCCCGGCGCGAGGTACCGCCCCGCCAGGTCTACGACGCGCACACCAGTCGGACCGTCGCCGCCATTTGCGTCTACGGAGGCGATGGATCCGCCGCGCACGACAACGGTCGCGTTCGCGGTAACAGTGCCATCGACCACGTCGATGACGTTTGCGTTCCGCAGGACGAGGTCTTGGGCGGAGATCGACGAGGTGACGAGCGCGCTCGCCACGAGGGCGAGCAGGGTCGAGCGGATCAAGCGAGCCTCCGGATGGGGTGATACGAAGACGTTATCCTAGGATGCAGTCTCGGACTACCCGGCGTTCAACGCGGGTCGATCCTCGAACTCCGCTTCG
>DGOW01000045.1 GCA_002390225.1 Gemmatimonadales bacterium UBA4456
AACGTCACCCTGTGCTTCTCGGTCTCCCAGGCACTTCTTGCCGCGAAGGCGGGCGCAACCTTCGTCTCACCGTTCGTGGGCCGGCTGGATGACATCTCCGGGGAGGGCATGCAGCTCATCGGTCAGATCCGGCAGGTGTATGACAACTACGGCTTCGATACCGAAATCCTGGCTGCGTCGCTCCGCCACCCCATGCACGTTGTCGAGTGCATGCTGATCGGCGCCGATTGCTGCACCCTGCCGCCGAAAGTGCTCTGGCAGCTCAGCAAGCACACGCTCACCGATAAAGGCCTCGAAGGCTTCCTCAAGGATTGGGATGCTGCAGGTACCGCGATCTAGCGTGACCCGCGGAGCTCACCGGCTCCTGTTCACGGCGCTCGCCACGTTTGTCGCGAGTGCCTGTGATCCGGGCGCCGCCTCATCTCAAGCCGCCTCGCAGTCGATCAACGAGGACCGGACGACGGCGATCGTCCGCGCTACCGCGCGGGTCGCGCCCGCCGTGGTCAGCGTGAACGTGCTTCGCACTCAGCGGGTTCGGCCCCGCACCATGTGGGAAAGTATGATCCTTCCTCCTGGTGCCCAGCAGCGGAGCGCCGGCTTCGGATCCGGTGTCATCGTGAATGACGAGGGCATCGTCATCACGAACGATCACGTGATTACCGGAGCTTCTCAGATCAAGGTGACCCTAGCGGGCGGGCGCGACCTCGACGCCGTGATCATCGGCACCGATCCGGTCGCCGACATCGCGGTGCTCCGGATCATCGGGGAGGATCTACCCGTGGCCCCTCTCGGGACCGCAGATGGCCTGATGATTGGTGAGTGGGCAATTGCAATCGGGAACCCCCTCGGAAACTACGTCGCGGACAGTAAGCCTACCGTTACGGCCGGCGTGATCTCTGCAGTCGACCGTAATATCGCGCCGTCCTCGGACGACGAGGGATTCTACTTCGGCATGATCCAGACCGATGCAGCCATCAACCCGGGTAACTCGGGTGGCGCCCTCGTCAACGCCGACGGAGAGGTCATCGGGATCAACGCATCGATTATCTCCCGGAGCGGTGGGAGCGAAGGCCTCGGCTTTGCCATACCCATCGACCGGGCGCTCCAGATTGCTGACGACTTCCTGGAGTACGGAGAGATCCGAAGAGCCTGGGTCGGTATCGATGTCGAACCAGTGGAGGCCGATGCGTGGGGCCGATCACGAGGTGTACGGATCAGCCGTGTGGCCGAGGGGTCACCGGCCGACGATGCGACCCTGGAACCGGGAGACATGCTCCTCCGCGCAAATGGACGCCCACTTTCCGGTCCGTTGGACTGGGAGGGTGTCCTACTGGACCTCCGCGCCGGAGATGACCTTGACCTGAACGTTCAGGGACAATCCCGGACCGTCCAGCTCGAGGCGGAGCCGTTCCCATCCACGACAGCCTCCCGCGTCACTCTCTTCCGGGACATCCAGCTCATCTCGGTGTCCGCTCAGATCCAGGGAGAACTCCGACTTTCGAGTGAATCCGGTGCCCTGATCGCGGACATCTCAGCCGAGCTGACCAGCCGCACACGGCTTCAGGCGGGCGACGTCATCATTCAGATGAACCGCGCCCGCATCCGCAGTGCAGATGACGCTGCGGCCTTCTTCGACGCGCTCACGGGCCAGGAAGGCCGCATCGTCCTGTATCTAGAGCGCGACAACAATTATTACACCACAAGTCTGTACTGGAGGGGTTAGTTGGACCTCGATCGATATATGCACCCGCTTTCGGACCGATATGCATCTCGCGAGATGCAGCAGGTTTTTTCTCCCGCTCGCCGCTACGGAACGTGGCGACGCCTCTGGATCGCACTCGCTGAAAGTGAGGCCGAGCTCGGTCTCGACATTTCGGACGAGGCGCTTCAGCAAATGCGCGCGGCCGTCGACAAGCTCGATCTCGACAGGGCGGCCGAGTACGAGAAGCGCTTCCGACACGATGTGATGGCCCACGTTCACCTCTTCGGTGACGACGCACCCGCTGCGAAAGGCATTATTCACCTCGGTGCGACCAGCGCGTTCATTGGCGACAACACCGACCTGATCCTGCACCGGGACGGGCTGGAGCTCGTGCGTGCCCGCCTTCTCCGCTGCGTGGAGGCGCTGACCCGCTTCGCCCAGGAGCATGCGTCACTGGCCACGCTCGGATACACCCACTTCCAACCGGCCCAGCCGACGACGGTCGGAAAGCGTGCGACCCTCTGGATCCAGGACCTGCTTCTCGACATCGAAGAAATCGACCACCGGATCGATGTTCTGCGCTTTCGTGGCGTCCGAGGCACCACCGGCACGCAGGCCTCGTTCCTCGAGCTGTTCGAGGGTGACCATGACAAGGTGGATGCGCTCGATCTCTCCGTCGGGAAGCGGATGGGCTTCGAGTCCACATATCCGGTAAGCGGCCAGACGTACTCGAGGAAGGTCGACTATGCCGTGCAGGCCTCTCTGGCCGGAGCAGCCGCATCCGTCTCCAAGATCGGGCACGACCTTCGGATTCTGGCACACCTGCGAGAAGTCGAAGAGCCGTTCGAGGCCGAGCAGATTGGCTCCTCGGCGATGCCCTACAAGCGCAATCCGATGAGGGCGGAACGAATCTGTGCGCTCGCTCGTCACGTCATCACGCTGTCGATCGATCCTGCCTTCACCGCCGCCACCCAATGGCTCGAACGGACCCTGGACGACTCGGCGAACCGCCGTGTTTCAGTACCAGACGCCTTTCTGGCCCTGGACGGATGCCTGGTGCTTCTCGAGAACGTTTCGCGACGTCTAATTGTGAATCCACAGGTCGTTCGCAGGAATCTCGCCGAGCATCTTCCCTTCATGGCTACAGAGACGATCTTGATGCACGCCGTGTCACGCGGGGGTGATCGTCAGGAACTGCACGAGTCGATTCGGAAGCACTCGATGGCCGCTGCGAGACGTATGAAGGAAGAGGGTGCCGATGCAGACCTGCTGGACCGAATCGCCGGAGATGACACTTTCGGTCTCAGCGCAGACGAGCTTCAGGAGATGGTCGATCCGATGCGTTTCGTCGGCCGGGCTCCGTCCCAGGTCGAGCGTTTCATCGATCGAACCGTCACCCCGGTCCTCGAACGGCACCGTTCTAACACCATGAACCTGGACGCCCCAACACTCCATGTCTGATCACAACGTGGTCCATGAGTCGCAGCTGCCCCTGCCACTCCTCCACCGAGGAAAGGTCAGGGACGTCTACGAAGTCGATTCCGACACTCTTTTGATGATTGCCAGCGATCGCGTTAGTGCGTTTGACGTGGTCCTGCCCCAGCCGATCCCGCACAAGGGAGAGGTGCTGACCCAGATCACTGCCTGGTGGCTGGATCAGTTGAACGACGAGTTGTCGCACCATCTGATCGCGGTCGACCCCGATCGCATCATCGCCCGACACCCCGAGCTTGCCGAGACCCGCGACCAGTGGGCTCGTCGCGCGATGCTCGTACACAAGACTGAGCCTGTGCTCGTCGAGTGCGTCGTCCGCGGATACATCTCCGGGTCGGCGTGGAAAGAGTACAAGCAGAGCGGGACTCTGGCGGGCGAGGCGCTCGCCAACGGTCTCCAGGAGAGCCAGCGGCTCGATCCGGCGATCTTCTCGCCGGCTACGAAAGCGCAGGCTGGAGAGCACGATGAGAACATCACCTTCGGGCAAACGAAGGAGATCCTCGGCGAAGACCTCGCCAACCGGCTCAAAGATCTCTCCCTCGAGATCTACGGTTTCGGACGGGACGTCGCGGAAAAGAGCAACATTATCCTCGCCGATACCAAGTTCGAGTTCGGCCACAAGAACGGTGAGCTCATGCTCATTGACGAAGTGCTTACACCTGACTCGTCACGATTCTGGCCCAAAGAGAGCTACGGCATCGGTCGCGGGCAGCCGTCGCTCGACAAGCAGCCGGTCCGCGACTGGCTCGAGACGCTGGACTGGGACAAGCGGCCTCCACCGCCCGACCTGCCTGACGAGGTGGTGAACGAGGCCTCCGAGCGTTACAAGGACGTCTTCAAACGACTGACTGGAACGGCGCTCGCAGACTATCAGCCTCCACTCTTCGGGGACGACCGGTGAAGATCGCCCGCGAGGGAATCCCGTTCGCTGCGGCGGGCGTCTTCCTCGCGGGCATCTGCTGGGCTGGAGTCTGGCTGCTGGGCCGTGCTCCGGTGGATGCAGCCTCCGGTGTGGTCCCTCCCTCAGAGTGGGGCTTCGGACAGATTCTGCTTCAGCTGGCCGCCTGGACCTTCAGCATCCTGGCGATCTTCGTACTCTGGTTCTTCCGTGATCCCGAGCCGAGCGTCCCGACCGACGATCAGGTCGTGGTAGCGCCCGGCCAGGGAAAGGTACTTCTGATCGAGAACGCCGAGGAGACAGACTTCATTGGGGGAGCGGCGAAGAAGATCTCGATCTTCCTGAGTGTCTTCGACGTGCACGTTCAACGCTCGCCGGTCTCCGGAACGGTGGACTACAAGATCTACCGTCCCGGCGCCTACGCGGTCGCCTGGGCGGACAAGGCTTCGGAGGACAATGAGCAGGCATCGCTCGGCATCACTACGGAGCACGGACGGGTCCTCGTGAGGCAGATCGCGGGTCTCGTGGCCCGACGGATCATCACGGATGCGGCCGAAGGCGACACGGTCACCCGGGGCCGCAGGTTCGGCTTGATCCGGTTCGGTTCACGCGTGGATCTCTTTTTGCCGGCGCACTGGGAGATCCTGTGTTCGGTGGGCGACCGCTTGACTGTCGGTTCATCTCCCATGGCGCGCATGCGTGCTGAGGAGACCTGATGCCCGGACGACGACAGACGCTGCAACGCGGAGTCATCATCCTCCCGTCGGCCTTTACCCTGGGAAACCTGTTTTTCGGGATCTACGCGATGATCTCGGTCACCCGGGGTGACTTCCTGTGGGCCGGATGGTGCATCATCATCGCCGGTATCCTCGACATGCTGGATGGGAGCGTCGCGCGCCTGACCCGAACCGGTTCCGCATTCGGAGCCGAGCTCGACTCTCTTGTAGACGCGATCTCCTTCGGTGTGGCCCCAGGCTTCATCATGTTCGCCCTATTCTTCGCGGATACTCAATGGAGCTGGGTACTCTCCTTCGTCTATGTCACGGCAGTCGTGGTGAGGCTCGCTCGCTTCAACATCGAACAGGGCGGCGAAGCGAAGCGGTATTTCCATGGACTCCCGTCTCCCTCGGCAGGCATGGCGCTCGCGTCGTATTACCCGTTCAGCCAGACCAGCTTCTTCGCCACGTATCTCGGAGACCTTCCCTGGCAGCAGATCATGGGTGTCGGGGTGGTCCTGCTGGCGGTCCTGATGGTGAGCCACGTGCCCTACGGCAAGGTCGGCAAGATCGGCCTTCGCTCGGCACGCAGCCTCGTCAACACTGTACTTGCCGTGGCAGCGATCTTACTCGCCGTCTCGGTGCCGGAGTTCTACTTCTTCACCGTCCTGGTGCTCTACATCGTGTGGGGTCTTCTGAAGTCCGTGCTGATGGGCTTCCTCGACCGCATTCCCGGTGGTGACCCGCTCCTCGATGAGGAGGAGGGTGAAGTCGGTGCACGCACCGAAGTCCGTGAGATGGACTACGGTGATCTGGTCCCTAACGGGGCCGCTCATCTCAAAATCGATTCTCAATCCACTCCCGATCGTGGTCTGGAGGAACAAGCGTGAGCCAGTACCGTCTCGAAGTTCGTGTGAAGCCCCGCCCCGGCCTTCTCGACCCACAGGGTAAAGCCGTTCACCACTCGCTGAACTCCCTTGGGTGGGACGGCGTGAGTGACGTACGTGTGGGTAAGGCCATCTACATCGACATGGACGCTGAGTCGGCGGATGCCGCGCTCGAGGCCGTCGGCGTCATGTGTCGTAAGCTGCTCGCCAACCCGGTCACCGAAGACTTCGAAGTCTCGCTGGTCGGTGAAGCCAAGGACGCCGGTTCATGAAGGTCGCCGTCATCACCTTTCCCGGCTCGAACTGCGACTACGACCTGTACAAGGCGGCGCAGCAGGTCGGCGGAGACGCGACATTCATGTGGCATCGCGAACGCGGGCTGGCGGGGTACGACGCGGTGTTGCTCCCCGGCGGCTTCTCGTACGGCGACTACCTCCGGGCCGGCGCAATCGCGCGCATGAGCCCGATCATGGCGGACGTCATCACGTTCGCAAACGCGGGTGGCCCGGTCCTCGGCATCTGTAACGGCTTCCAGATTCTCTGCGAGTCAGGGCTCCTTCCAGGCGCTCTGATGCACAATGAGTCAATGAAGTTCCAGAGCAAGGATGTCTTTCTCCGTGTCGAGCGGGCCGACACCCTGTTCACAGCCGACTACGAAGCGGGTCAGATTCTCCGCATCCCCATCGCCCACGGCGAGGGTAACTACGAGGCGGACAAGGAGACGCTGGAAGCCCTCGAGTCCGAGGGACGCGTCGTCTTCCGCTACGTAGACTCAAGCGGAGAAAAGAGCGAAGGCGCGAACCCCAACGGTTCGTGGCATGACATCGCCGGAATCACCAACGAGTCGGGCAATGTCCTGGGCATGATGCCCCATCCGGAACGTGCCATGGAAGAGCTCCTGGGCTCGACCGACGGCATCGCACTCTTCACGTCCCTGGTCGCGAGCCTCCAGACGTCATGACAAACGCAACTGCCATGCCGGTCCCTCCGCGTGAGGGTGACCCCGAGATCACCGCTGAGGTCGTCGCAGACCACGGACTGTCACCCGAGGAGTACGAACGGGTGCAGCGTATTATGGGCCGTGACCCGACCTTCACGGAGCTCGGCGTCTTCAGCGCAATGTGGTCCGAACACTGCGGCTACAAAAACTCCAAGCGCCTGCTTCAGCTCCTGCCGACGAAGGCTCCCTGGGTCATCCAGGGCCCTGGAGAGAACGCCGGGGTGATCGACGTGGGCGACGGCTTCGCCCTCGCATTCAAGATCGAGTCTCATAACCACCCTTCAGCCGTCGAACCGTATCAGGGCGCGGCAACCGGCGTGGGTGGTATTCTGCGCGACATCTTCACGATGGGCGCCAGACCCGTCGCAGTGCTTGACTCGCTCCGCTTCGGAGATCTGGACAGTGGTCGGGTACGCTACCTCTTCAGCGGCGTCGTGAGCGGAGTAGGCGATTACGGCAACTGCGTAGGAATCCCCAACATCGGCGGTGAAGTTCAGTTCGACCGTGGCTACGAAGGCAATCCCATTGTGAACGCGATGTGCCTAGGGCTCATGAAGCACGAAGAGCTGATCACGGCAGCTGCGACCGGTGGAGGATCACCCCTGATGGCCGTGGGTGCCCGGACCGGCCGAGATGGGATTCACGGGGCGACGTTCGCCAGCGAAGAGCTGAGCGAAGACGCCGATGAGTCGAGCCGCCCCCAGGTTCAGGTGGGCGACCCGTTCACCGAGAAGCTCCTCCTGGAGGCGAGTCTGGAACTCATCGCTTCCGGCGCCATCAGCGGTATCCAGGACATGGGTGCTGCAGGCATCACGTCCTCGGCATCGGAGATGGCCGGACGAGGTGGCAGCGGCGTCGAGCTCGAGATGACTGATGTTCCGGTCCGCGAAGAGGGCATGACGCCATACGAGATCCTCCTGTCGGAGTCCCAGGAGCGCATGCTCGTCGTCGCTCATCCTGGCCGCGAGGACGAAGTGCGCGAGATCCTCGAGAAGTGGGAGCTGGAGGCGGCAGTGATCGGCCAGGTCACGGATGATGGCAAGTTCCGGATCCTGGAGAACGGCAAGGTTGTCGCCGATATCCCCGCGCTGCCCCTCACCGACGGTTGCCCCACGTACGAGCGTGAGGGAAAAGAGGCTGAGGAGATCACGGCGCTGCGCGAGATGGACCTGAGCGAGCACATGATCCCGGAAGGCGATCTTACCAAGACGTTCCTCCTCGTTCTCGGCTCACCCAACGTCGCGTCCAAGCAGTGGATCTATCATCAGTACGACACGACCGTTCGGACCGCGACGACTGTGCGTCCTGGCGGAGACTCCGGCGTCGTCCGCATCCGCGGAACGAACCGGGCCGTGGCGGCGACCACAGACTGCAACGGACGCTTCGTCTACCTGGAGCCGCGCACGGGCGCGCTGGCTGCGGTTGCGGAGGCCGCCCGGAACCTCGTGTGTGTCGGAGCCCTGCCCACGGCCATCACGAACAACCTGAACTTCGGTAACCCACTCAAAGCCCACATTTACTACCAGCTGCGTGAATCGGTGCTGGGGATGCGGGATGCATGCAGCGCCTTCGAGACTCCGGTTACCGGTGGCAACGTTTCGCTCTTCAACGAGACCGACGGCAAGGCGATCTACCCGACACCGGTGATCGGCATGGTGGGGGTGATCGACGACGTGTCGAAGATCACACGACACGCCTTCGTGAACGCCGGAGACGACATCGTGCTCCTCGGAACCAACACCGGTGAACTCGGAGGGTCCGAGTACCTCTACGTCACTGCTGACCTGGTCGCGGGCGAGCCGCCCTCAGTCGACCTGGAGGGGGAGCGCGCGCTTCAGCAGGCCGTACTCAAGATGAACCATGAAGAAGTGCTCAATTCGGCGCACGACTGCTCAGAGGGTGGCCTCGTCGCCGCTCTTGCCCAGTGCGCGCTCGGCGACGGTGAAGCACCGCTCGGAATCGACGTCGCGATCGATGAAGACCTTCGCCCCGTCGTATCTCTGTTTGGTGAGTCACAGGGTCGGATACTCGTATCGGTGAGCCCGGAAAACACCGATCAGGTATTGGCACTCGCCCGCCGCTACGAGGTGCCAGCCCAGAAGATCGGCACGGTCACCGCAGCAGACGGCGGCTTTTCGATGAAAGTCCGAGACGCTTCGCTCTCAGCCAGCATGGCCGAGCTCGCCGACGCTTACTTCGGAGCCATACCGAGCATTATGGACGCACCCGAAGGCTCGGGATCCTGATATGTGCGGTGTAGTCGGCATCAGCGGAGTGGAGAGCGCCGCGCAGCAGGCATTCCTCGCCATGTATGCTCTGCAGCACCGGGGCCAGGAGGCTGGGGGCATCGTGGTGTTCGATGGGGAGGAAGGAACCCTCCGCAAGGGTTCGGGGCTTGTATCGGAAATCTTCAGACCCGAAGTCCTGAAGGACCTTCACGGCGACACGGCCGTCGGCCACGTGCGATACTCGACCGCCGGAGGCAGCGATCCAGCTAACATCCAGCCGATCACCGCTCGCTATCGGCACGGTGACCTGGCCTTGGCGCACAACGGCAACCTGACCAACCAGCTGGACCTTCGGAAATCCCTGGTCGATGATGGAGCCATTTTTCGGTCATCCTCCGACTCGGAAACTCTCGTCCATCTCATCGCGAAGTCGAGAGCGGAGACGATCAACGAACAGGTGCTCGACGCGCTGTCCCACCTGGTGGGGGCCTTCTCGATGGCACTGGTCATTCGTGGGATCCTCTACGCCGCACGAGACCCACGTGGATTTCGGCCCCTGATCCTGGGGCGGAAAGACGACGGACATGTCGTGGTGTCCGAAACCTGCGCGCTGGACATTCTCGGGGCCGACTACGTCCGTGACCTCGAGCCGGGCGAGGTCCTTCGGATCGAGGGAAGTCATGTCGAGCAGATCGGCCAGCTCGACCCGGCGCCACGACACGCCGCATGCATTTTCGAACTCGTGTATTTCGCGCGTCCCGATTCCGGGCTCTGGGGCGAGTCTGTCGATCGTGCCCGACGCGCATTCGGTCGTCAGCTCGCCAAAGAGAACCCGGTCGAAGCCGACGCTGTGATCGCCGTCCCGGACAGCGCCAACTCAGCCGCTCTCGGGTTTGCCGAGGAGAGTGGAATCCCCTTTGAGCTTGGACTGCTTCGGAATCACTACGTCGGTAGAACCTTCATCAAGCCCGATCAGAAGGACCGCGATTTCGGCGCCAGGATGAAGTACAACCCGGTCCGGGATGTACTGGCCGGACAGCGCGTGGTCGTCGTGGACGACTCCCTCGTCCGGGGTACGACGAGTCGAAGCCTGGTGCGCATGCTCAAGGCCGCAGGGGCTACCGAGGTCCATTTCCGGATCGGCAGCCCGCCGGTGCGTCACCCGTGCTTCTACGGCATCGACATGCCGACCAGAGGTGAACTCATCGGGTCCGGGCTCGAGATCCCGGAAATCGCTGAGAAGCTCGGTGTGGACTCGCTCGGATACCTGTCGTTGAACGGCATGGTCGATGCTGTCGCCGACGCTGGCCCATACTGCACCGCATGCTTCTCGGGTGACTACCCTGCCCCGCTCGTAGACGTGGAAAAGGGGACGGCTTCGAAAGAAGGGCCCGCGGTGAGTCGGCTCTAAACGCGCGGAGCTGTCGAGGGGTGGCCTGACCACGTCTCGCGCGTCGCCTGTCCGGAGCTGTAGAATCTGACTCGGCTCTGCTTCATCGATCAGAACTGACCCTCACGACTGCGAGGTACGCCATGCGCGTGTCGATTCCGTCATCCGTCCGCTCAATTTTGTTCACGCTCCTCGTCAGCGCCGTCAGCGCTGCCCCGACCTGGGCCCAGTCGGTGGCTGCGACCCCTGAGGTCGAGGCTCAGATCGAGCTGTTCTCGGCATGGATGGAGGGGCAACTCGAGATCCGTGGCCTGCCCGGGATTGCCGTCGGGGTCGTTTCCGGAGACGACCTCGTCTGGGCTCATGGCTTCGGCCATGCTGACGTCGACGCAGATCGGCACATGGAATCGGACACGCGCTTCCGCATGGCATCGCACAGCAAGCTCTTCACGGCTACCGCGATCATGCAGCTGCGCGAAGACGGCAGGATCCGACTCGATGACCCGGTCACCGATTATCTGCCGTGGTTCACCTACCAGACGGCATCACCCGATGACCCGCCGGTCACGATCGAGCAACTGCTCACACACAGCTCCGGCCTGCCCCGCGAAGCCGGATCGCACTGGACGGACTTCGATTTCCCTACCACAGACGAGGTCCGTGCACTCATGCAGGACCGCGCGGCTCCGTTCTCCCCGGAGGTCCGCTGGAAGTACTCCAATCTCGCCTTTACGATCGCCGGCATGGTGATCGAAGAGATCAGCGGAATGAGCTGGGCCGACTACCTCCAGCAGAACATCTTCGATCCACTGGGCATGGGTGCATCGACCGTGGATCAACCTGATCCGATGATGGCTACTGGTTACGGTCGCAGGATGCCCGACGGTTCCCGCCAGGTCTTTCCGTTCGTGGACGCGCGAGGTATGGCGGCAGCGACCGGCCTGACCTCCAACGTCGAGGATATGGCGCGCTTCGTATCCGCCCAGTTCCGTGAAGGTGCCCGTGGCGGCGACCAGCTGCTGAGTACGGCATCCCTCAGAGAGATGCACCGTGTGCGGATGCTCGAGACGACGTGGACCCGCGGTCAGGGGATCGGGTTCAGCGTACAGCGACGAGACGGGACGCTCTACGTCGGTCATGGGGGAGGCTACCCGGGATACACGACGAACACGACGATCCAGCTCGACTCTGAAGTTGGCGTGATCGTCCTCACCAACACCAATGATTCCAACCCCGCCCAGATCGCCCAGCAACTCATGGAGACCGTGGGTCATGCCGTTGCCGAAGCCACCGCGGTACAGCCCGACGTGGCTGCATGGGATCCCGCGTGGGAGCGCTTCGCCGGTGTCTATCGGAGTCGCGGCGGGGAAACGCGCGTACTCGTCATGAACGAGCGTCTCGTTTCGATGAACCCGTGGTCGACGAGTATCGGTGAGCCGACCTACCTAGAGCCGATCGGTGACGGGACCTTCCGTATGATCGCACCGACCGGTGGGGGCGCTGTCGGTGAAGTCGTGCGCTTCGTTGAGGAAGACGGAGTCGTGGTTCGCATGGTGACCGGCGATTCGTATTCGGTCCGCGTCCGGTGACGGAGGCAAACGATGTCCAGGGCCCACGGAGCGTCGATGGAGGCTGACGACAGCTTCATTCTCGCACTTCCAAAGGCGGAGCTGCACGTCCACCTGGACGGATCGCTGAGGCCGTCTACCATGTTCGAGCTGGCGGCCGAGCGAGGGGTACGCCTACCCGCGTCCACGCCAGAGGAGCTCAGGGCGCACATGGTCGTTCAGAATGCGACCAGCCTCGTAGAGTACCTGGAGCGCTTCGAGCTGACCCTCTCCGTCATGCAGGACGCGGAGGCGCTAGAGCGGATCGCGTACGAGTTGGTACTCGACCATGCTGCAGAACAGGTCCGCTGGGTCGAGCTGCGCTTCTGCCCCCAGCTGAATCGACGTCTGGGCCTGACGCTCGATCAAGTCCTGGATGCGGCGCTGCGCGGAATGCGCCGAGCTGAGGCAAAGGTGAACTCAGGAGCCGGCACGATCCAGTCGGCGATCATCGTATGTGGCCTGCGCTCCCACAAAGCAGACGTCACGTCGGAAACGGCCGAGGTTGCTGTGGCGTATGGGGACCGTGGTGTCTGCGGCTTTGATCTGGCGGGAGCGGAAGCCGGTCATCCGGTTGCCGATCATCAGGACGCAGTGGATCGCGCTCACTCAGCCGGGCTTCCCGTGACTCTGCATGCGGGTGAAGGGTTCGGGCCCGAGTCGATTCAGCAGGCACTCGACCTGGGTCACGCGCGTCGGATCGGGCACGGCACGCGGCTCCATGAAGATCAGGCGCTCCTCGACCGGGTAGGCGACGACGGGATTCCACTCGAGGTCTGCCTCACGTCGAACGTTCAGACCGCAGTGGTTTCCTCCCTGGCCGAGCACCCTGCGCATCGCTACCTGCGGGCCGGGATCCCGATCGCGCTGGGTACAGACAACCGCCTCATGTCCGGGGTGACTCTTGCGGACGAGTATCGGAACGCTCGAGACGCCCTCGGGATGACGAAGGACGAGTTGACCGCGATCGCGCGAACCGGGTTCGAACACGCATTCGTGGGCGAGCCGATCCGAGCTACGATGCTCCAGGCATTCGAGCGCCAAGCGGCGAAATTGGCGCATTCATAGCGCCAGGAGGAGGCAGGTCCTCCTGCGGCTCACATGTCCGAGCGCGACCTGCCTGCCTACTCCGCTGCGAGCATCTCCTCCGACAAGGCTACGAACTCCTTCGAGCCCATGTAGATCGGGACGCGCTGGTGCAATCCGGTCGGTGTGATGTCGTTGATGTCCTGCGTCCCCGTGCTGGCCCGCCCTCCGGCCTGCTCGATAATCATCGCCATGGGTGCAGCTTCGTAGAGTAGCCTGAGCTTACCCTCGGGCTGAGCCCTCTCCGGGGGATACATGAAGAGTCCGCCCTGAAGCAGCGTACGATGCACGTCGGCAACCATCGACCCGATGTAGCGGGACCCGAACCCACCCTCGTTCTTGAGATGGCTGACGAGTAGCTGCTGTCCTCTCGACCACCGGGTGAAATACGCTTCGTTGACCGAGTAGACCTTCTTTGGGGGCTCGGGCATCCGCATGTCCGGATGACTGAGGATGAACTCGCCGATCGACGGGTCGAGCGTGAAGCCGTGCACGCCCGTCCCCGACGTGTAGACCAGCATCGTGGACGATCCGTAAAGGATGTAACCTGCGGCGACCTGCCTGCTACCCGGCTGCAGGCAGTCTTCAAGCGTTCCGCGAGCACCGGAGGTGATCTTCCGATGGATGCTGAAGATGGTCCCAATCGACACATTCACGTCGATGTTGGAAGAGCCATCGAGGGGATCGTAGATGACGACATACTCTCCCGCCGGAAACTTGGCCGGAATCGAGATGAGCTCCTCACTCTCCTCCGAGGCCAGGCACGCTACGAGTCCCGTATGATCCAGGGCCCGATACATGACCTGGTTGGCGAAGACATCGAGCTTCTGCTGATCCTCGCCATGGACGTTCTCGTGGCCCACTGCACCGAAGATGTCCACGAGGCCAGCCTTGTTGACCTCGCGCCCGATGACCTTCGCCGCCAATGCGATGTCTGAAAGGAGACTCGTAAACGCGCCCGTTGCTTCCGGGTACTTGCGTTCCTCGTCGATGAGGAATCTCGAGATGGTAACGACGTGGCTTTCTGGCGGCATGGATCCTGAGCGTGAAGGGAGTTCGTCTGCTTGAAAACTACTGCGGACAGGGCACGTCACGGGAGGACATCGTTACTCTTTCCTGAGATTCGCCGACGGGTCCTCTCCTATGCGCCTCAACGCATCGGCGAGAAGTCCGCTGGGTCCAGGTAGACGCGTTCCAGTCCCGTGATGAGTCGGCCGTCGCGCTGAGACTCCTCCGCAACGGCCTGCCACTCCGGGTCCTCCATGAACGCCTGCCAACTCGCATTAGCTGCATCTCGGGAAGCATGTGAAAGGAGATAGATCAGCGTGTTCTCGGAGTCAGGCGCATCCTGAGGGATCCAGTAGCCCACGTTGTGCATCCCGTGTTTCTCGAAGATGCGCATAGTGTGGTCCCGGAAGCGGGTCAGGAGGGCGTCGTGCTTGCCTTCAGCAGCCGTATATGTCCTGAGTTCGAAGACCTGTTCGCGCTGGGTGTCGGCAGAGGCCACGAAAGCCGACTGAGCCGTGGTGCCTACCGCAATACCGGCCGCGAAGGCGGCGGTCGTCGCCGTGATTCGAATCCAGCGTCCCATCGGTCGTCTCCTGAGCAGAGGGTCTAACGGATGGCAAGCTGTCGGGTCCCCTTGCCGCCCGCCAGCGCTCACCTCGCGGACTGGACATGGACACGGCCGTCTCGGCCGATGCGGAACCGCACCGTGCCCAGCTCGTCCGTCCGATGAATCCGCACCCCGGCGTCTTCGAGACGAGCCAGCACTCCGGATGCCGGATGTCCATAACGGTTGCTCCGTCCGGCCGAAATCAGCGCGTGCTCGGGCGTTGTAGTGCGGAGGAACGCACGGCTCGTCGACGTTCGACTCCCGTGATGACCGATCTTCAGGATGTCGATATCACCCAGATCCGCCATGAGCGTCTCTTCTACGTCGACGTAAGCGTCACCGGTGAGCACGATGTCGACCCCCTGCCATGACACGCGGAGCACCACGGACACGCGATTCGCCTCCACGGAACTGCCCCTGTCTTCTTCCACGGAAACCGCCGAGTCCGTTGGGTGGAGTACCTCAAAGCTCACGCCTCCATAGGCGAAGCGTTGGCCCGCCCGAGCCGCGCCCCATGGCACACCCTGTACGTCTGCCTCGGCCATAACATCCTCGTAGACGGGCTTACCAACGGGCAGTGCCGGCTCGAGCACCCGGGCGACGTGGAAGCTACGGAGCACACCAGGCACTCCGCCGATATGGTCGGCGTCTGGATGTGTGAGAATCAGCAGATCGATCCGCCGCACGCCCAGGCTCCGAAGGGTCTGTACGACTGGCTGAGCAGGGATGGGCGCATCCGATGGAGGTCCTGCGTCCACCAGGATCCATGAATCGCCGGGCGTCCGTATGGCGAGCGCGTCTCCCTGTCCTACGTCGATCATCCACAGGTCGAGGCCACGACCACCCTCCCGGGCCAGTAGCGTCGGCCACCCCACCAGAGCGCTCACGACAAGAGCCAATGTGATCCGACGACGCCCGCGTGCGTCGACACCCGGATGGCGAGCAAACCAGGACGCCAGAAATACACCAGTGCTCCCGGCCAGGACCGACGGCGGTGACACCCAGACGGAGGCCATTGGGGCCTCCGCGGCGGCCCGGGCCACGAGGGACAGGGCATCGAGCAAGACGGAGATCCCACCCGCCAGGACCAGGCCACCCGCCTCCGAGACCGAACCGACCAGGAGCGAGAGCAAGGCTCCGGGTAGCGCGAGACTGACGAGAGGCGTCGCAGCCAGAGTCGCTGGGATGCCCAGGAGTGCGACTCGGTCAAAGTGCCAAGCCACGAACGGGAGGGTCGCGACGGTGGCTGCGACTCCGGCGGCGAGGTTGGATGTCACAGTCCGCGGAATGCGCTGCGTTGGGCCCCGAAGACGTGTGAGAAGCCATGACTCGAGCGGGCGTGCCCAAGCGGCCAGGCCCGCTGCTCCTGCGAACGAGAGTTGGAAGCCAGGGTTGACGATCTCACGTGGGTCAATCCACAACAGCACCAGTGCTGCCCCCCCCAATGCTCCCCAACGGCTGGGGACACGCCCCAGCGCGACGGAGAGGGCCGTGAGAACAACAATCAGTGCTGCACGGCACGCGGAAACGGGAAAGCCGATCAGAGCGACGTACGCGGCCGTCACAGCGGCGGCCAGCAGTCGCTTGCGCCGGCGTCCCCACGGCAGGGCCGAAACGGAAATCGAGACCAATCCGGCAACCACCCCGACGTGGAAGCCGGAAATGGCGAGCAGATGTGCGATGCCTGCTCCCGCGAACGCATCACGCACGTCTCGATCGAGCCCCTCGGTGCGGGCCAGCGTAAGCGCTGTGATCAGAGGTGCGCGGACGCCGTACAACTCGTGAATGCGAAGGACCAGGCCACCTCGGAATCGCACGGCTCCCCAGTGAAGGTGATCGACCACCGCAAGCCTCGGCTCCACGTGATCCACCGCTTCGATGTGGGTCGCCGAGAACCACGGACGATGTCGGCCCTCGCGCTGGCGACCGAGAACACGAACCGGCTTGCCAGCCGAGCGCGCAGCAAGCGGAGTGGCGTCCCGATCCATATCCCGCAGGACGACCGTCATGACGCCGCAGCCGTCGTCCCGAGCCAGCGGAACCGATTCGGACAGAGGTGGCGACAGGAAGCGTCCCGTGAGGACGCTGTCGACCGCGCATACGGCGAGACCACCCGCGGTGGTCGAATCCGTCGACGGAGTCGCGTATCCGGCGAGCGCTCCGGCCACTCCGACCGCAATCAGGCCAGCACGTAACTCGAGGGGTCCTCCGGATGGTCGTTTGGGCGCGGCGAGCGCCAAGAGACCCGCGAGGAGCGCGACCCAGACCGGCACGCTCATAAGCCCCACGGCCACACCCGCGGCGTACACCAGGGCGAAGCGCGCGATCGGGGCCGCCGCCGTCACCTCAGGCGGCTCACTCCGCGTTCGTCACGTATGTCCGTGATCCTCCGGGGAGTCATCCGACTCCGGAAAGAGATCCTGCTGCGAATCATCGATGAAGCGTCCTCGTTCCTCTCGATCCTCTTCGGCCAGACGCGCACGCAGGATGCGCCGGACCTTCAGGTCAGATTGCACGCCTGCGACCAGCATCACGACCATCCCGACGATCACACTTCCGAACGCGACGACCGTCAGCGGTACGCCAATCAGTGTAGTGAACCCCAGTCGCAGTGTGACCTGATGTCCCGAGTTGAGGGAAGCGAACAGGAGCGACGTTCCGAGCAGGACAGCGATGCCAACCCACCCTGGAAGGCGATTCACACCGCCGCCGTCACCAGTTCGGAGGTCTCGACCTCAGAGCCCACGAATGTCGCGCCCGTGGTCCGCTCTAGCCGAGCATGCGTGTAGGCTCCGATACGCGCAGCATCACCATCGAAGACGACAACCTTGTTTCGTTTGGTCCGCCCTCGAATCTGGCCCGGATCACGGCCCTCGTGCTCGATGAGCACCTCTTCGATCCGTCCGACCTCACTGGTATTGATCTCGTTCTGGATCTGACGAGAGACGGCGATGAGTTCGGCCAGACGGGCCTGCGCCTCCGTCGGTTCGATGAAGTCGGTATCGGGCAGGCGGGTGGCGGGGGTCCCGTCACGCAGCGAGTACTTGTAGGTGAACGCATCATCGAAGCGCACGGTACGCATCAAGTCGAGTGTGTCGTGGAATTCCTCGTCGGTCTCACCCGGAAACGCGACGATGATGTCGGTTGACAACGCGATATCGGGAACCGCCGCCCGGACCATCTCGACCTTCTCGAGCAGCGTCTCGACGGTGTAGCGTCGCAGCATACGCTTGAGCGTTCGGTTGTTTCCGGACTGCGCAGGCAGGTGTAGTTGTTCGCACACCGCCTGCTCCGTGGCCATGACATCGAGGAGTTCCTCGTTCACATCGCGGGGGTGCGGTGACGTAAAACGGACCCGACGGATGCCGTCGACCCGCGCGACCCGCCGCAGAAGCTCCGGGAAGGGTACGTCCTGCCACACGTACGAGTTCACCGTCTGGCCGAGTAGCGTGATCTCGGTGACCCCCTGATCGGCAAGGCTCCGGATCTCGGCGAGCACCTCGGTTGCGGAGCGGTTCTTCTCGCCGCCCCGCACGTACGGAACAATGCAGTAGGTGCAACGATGATCACAGCCGCGTTGGACCGGGACCCAGGCGCTTGGCCCATCCGCCCGGCGCTGTTCCAGTCCCTGATAGTTCTCGTCCATATCGAGCTGCAGGACAGCCAGCTGTGGTCCCCGCTTGCTGCTCTCGCGAACGACCTCGATCGATTTGGGGCCACTAATCACCGTTCTCAACGCCGATTCATCTTCCCCGTTACGACTGGCCTCCAGCCGATCCAGTGTCTCGGGCAGTCCACGATATCCGTCAGGTCCCATCACGATGTCGACATAGGGAGCCTGTTCGAGCAGCGTACCGCCCATGCGTTGGGCCATACAGCCCGTCACGCCGATCACCAGATCGGGACGATCACGCTTCAGCCCGTTCAACTGGGACACGCGACCGAGCACACGCTTCTCCGCATGCTCCCGGATCGCGCACGTGTTCACGAGCACGACGTCCGCGTCCTCCGGGCTACCGACGATGTCGTAGCCGGAACGCTCAAGGATGCCTTCCATCAGCTCACCGTCACTGATGTTCATCTGGCACCCGTACGTCTCGACGTACGCGCGTTTCGAGGGCTTCGTGATCATGGGGAATAAAGTGCAGGATCGTGGGGCGCAACAATATACAGATCGTCCGGATCACCATGCAGGGTTCCGGTCAGCATAGACGACCGCTCTACCGTGTTCCCGGGGTGCCCACTTCCGACACGTACGCGCAGATAATCCTCTGTCAGTCCGGTTCCGCCATCTCCCTCGACCACGACGGTGGCCATGGAACCTGATCGCCTTGCGCGGTATCCGTCTCCCCGATCCTGAGCCAGCATACGCAGTTCGCGCGCTCTGTCAGCCGCGATGCGCTGGGGAACCGGTGAAGGCAGCGTTTGCGCGACCGTATCGTTCCGTGGAGAGAACGGGAACACGTGCAGATATGTAAACGGGAGTTCTTCAATGAGAGCCCTCGTCGTCGCGTGATCCTCCTCCGTTTCACCGGGGAAGCCCGTGATGACATCCGCCCCCAGTCCCAGAGGTGAGACGTGCTCAGCGATCTCCAGGGTTCGCGTTCGATACTGCTCCCGTGTGTGCCAACGACGCATCAGCCGAAGAACGGGATCCGCACCACTTTGAAGTGGCATGTGCAGATGCGGCGCGAGACGTCCGCCTGACGTCACCATGAGTTCAATCAGGAGGTCGTCGATCTCAGTGGCTTCGACGCTTCCGATCCTGAATCGAACATCGGGGACCTTCTCGAGCAGCACAGCACAGAGCTGCGACAGACTGAGCTTGGGATCCAGATCGATACCATAGTGCCCGATGTGTATGCCGGTGATGACCAGCTCGACGTGACGCTCGGCAAGAAGGCGGGCTTCCGCCACCACCTCGGACAACGCCCGCGACCGGGACTCACCGCGCGCGAGCCGGGTCGCACAGAATGAGCACTTCCGATCGCAACCGTCCTGGACCTTGAGCCAGCCCCGGGCCGCCCCGCGTCGCGTGCGGAGCAATTCCCCGCCGACCGGCTCATGATCGATCCGGTCCAGCGAGGTTCTCAGCTGGATCTGCGTCAGTCCCCCACCCTGCTGCCGACCGATCGCGCCGGCCACGAGCATCGGATCATGCCCGGTAACGACATCGACCACGCCATCCATCGCCTGATAGTCGGCTTCACGCAGGGCTGCGGAGCACCCCGCAACGACAACCCGGAGGTCAGGCTGCTCCCGGACCGCCCTGCGAATGAACCGGCGAGCCTGAGCGTCCGCCTGGTTGGTGACCGTGCAAGTGTTGACCACCAGCACATCGGCATCGACCGCGCCACCGGCAGTCGTGGAGCCACGGGCTTCCGACTCCTGGCGCATCCGCTCCGTGTCGTACTGATTCGCCTTACAGCCGAACGTGTGGTAGTGGACGCGCACGAGAAGTGACGATCAGAAACCGGAGGTCAGGAGCGACAGTGTGGCCCTCCAGAAGTTCTCCGTCAGGTTGGCGCTGCTGCGACGACCACGTTCGATCGACATGTCGATTCGGGCGAGCACCATGCCAGCCGTCTCGTTCAGTACGAGACCGAAGCCACTCGACAACGTCCGTTCCGAAACTGATTCGTCCTCGAACGCGAAGGGCAGGCCAACGCGACGGAAGCCAAAGCGCAGCGGCGCGTCCTTGCCGAGCAACCTCGCCCGAGACAGCTCCAGGCCTACTCCGAAGCCGCTACCGCTGGTCACATACGCGTCCGACAACTCGTCCTCGGTTTTCGACCAGTCCGCCAGCACTACGCTGGAGTGCAGGAGAACGCTCGGGCCAAGGTTGGCGGTTGCTCCCAGACGGTACTGGATCGGTAGAGAGAAGCGGCGATCCGAACCCCGTGTCTCCCCGGACGCATTACCACTGAGCATCGAGGGCATCTGGACACTGGCCGCCACCTCAAGGCCGTCGAAGCTTGCGGAACCGCCGGCGGTGAATGACCAGCCAGCCCAGGACCACACACCGGACTCGATGTACTGGTCTACGTTCCCCTCGTCGTCTTCATCGCCGTACGTCCGAACGAGCGTGCGGTCCAGGCTGCCCGCGTACCGCCCAACCGTCAAGCCAGCAGCAAAGTGTCCATTTATCGCCCGCGCGAACCCCAGATTCACATTCGATATCGAACCGTCCTGGCTGAATGCGTCGGAGGTCCGGACTGGTCCGTCTCCGAGGTCCACGTCGCTGACGTCGGTGACTTCATACGACTGATCGAGGAAAGAACCGAACTGGACGGACGCCATGCCCCCGAAGAACGGGTAGCCGATGCCAACCAGTGGAAAACGATTGCCCTGGAAGCTGCCTGAGCGATCACCCGAAGCCGAGTAGTCGACCCAGCTTGGCGACGCGGCCATGACCCCAGTCGAGATGCCAAGGCGGGCCAGCCCACCAGGATCGGTCGGCATGATCGAGGGTCCACCGAGACCAATGCCCATGCTTCCCAAGGCACGCGCCCGACCGTCAAGCGCTTCGACCGGCGTTCCGAGACCCGCCGCGTTAAAGAGCGACTGTCCCCAGACCGGCGCTGCACTGACGAGCAGAACCAGTACCGCCGCCGTCACGGTCTTCGCAGCAGTCGTTATGGGGCTGATCATGGTAGCTCCACGGGCGGGCCGATCGTGAGCACGAGCCTCAGGTATGGCTCGGCCGGCGACAGGGGGCCTTCGAACGATGCAAAGGCGATGGAGAAGGGTTCAATGACCGACAGAAGCGCGAGCGTTTCCGGTGTCGGATTACCACTGGGGTCGGTGCCCCGCAGGCGGTCGCGTGCATAGCCTGTGAAGGGGATCTCAATTTCAAGCCCTGGCGCAGACCCAAACGCCTCCGGCGAAACACTCCGACCGAAGGGGCTCACGATGAGCGAGACGCCGAGCGGCGACTTGGGCATGGAGGCCCGGTTGAGCACGGGTCGTACGTCCAGGCGGATCGAATCTGTGGGCTGGAACGCAGCCTCGGTCAGCCGACTCGTCAGTACCAATGCCGCATACGAGATCTGGCCGGGTGAGAGCGTGTGTGGGCAGCTCACGATAGCGCAGAATTCCGGGATGCCGTCGATGACCTTGGGCACATTCAAGTCAAGAATCGTGCGCCATGACGGCGCACCCCCGATCCGAACGCCATCCGGCGGTGGCTGCGGGTACGGGCTGTAGATGAACGTGGAGCCCCTCGTCGTCGCCGTCAGCTCGATGATCGTGTCAGGATTGCTGCTGGGCCGCGCGTCGAGACGGATCAAGGCACGGTTGAGGGCGAGACGCTCGCCGGTGTCCAGAACTGCGATGCGTGCGCCCGCGCTGAGGTCCGTGGTGTCGGTCCACGTAGCAATCTGAGCAGAGTCCAGAATGAACACCGCCGTGTCGCCCGTTGCCGGATCCCACGTGGCCTGGGCAAACGGAGTTACCGAGCCACCACCAGCCTCCGCCCAGGAACGCTGATCATTGATGGTGTCGATCGCCAAGTCCCACGTTGCCGTTGTCGGATCCCACTCTTCCGTGGTCGCTCCAAGTTGGAGCATCACCGGTGCGGTGTTCGTGCTTTGCACCGGGTCGAAGAATGCCACGAACCGACCACCAAGGATGGTCAGGGTCGAGTCCGGGCGGGACGCACCGGTCGTATCCTGTACGGTGGCAATGCGAGGATATGCACCGATACGCAGGAGCGTACGTGCATCCAGGACACCCGCGTAATCCTCCGCCAGCACGCCCTGTCCGATATCCTCAGCCGACCCGTATCCGCCGAACACTTCCAGGTTCGACGCGAATTCACTCCAAGGGATCTCAACAGTCACGGTGATCGGCGAGCCCGGAAGCGGCTCGCCCCCCAGCGCGACTGGCGTCTGCTCTTCACAGCCCGCGGTGAATGCCGCCAACAGGCCAAGTGCGGCGACAGCTACTCCGGGGCGATATGCACCAAAAACGCTCAAAGACCTGCTCTTCCTTCCAATTGAAGCGGTGCTCACACGCTTTCGTCCATCCATACTCGCGGCAGCCGACCCGTCAGCCCGGTGAGCACCTCGTAGCTGATCGTACCTGCTTCGGCGGCCACGTCGTCCAGGGTTCGCTCGGCCGTACCCTCCGAACCCACCAGTGTCGCGATGTCTCCCTCGCATGCCCCGTCAACGTCGGTGATGTCTACCACAGTCACATCCATGGAGATCCGCCCGATGATGGGCACGGTCGTGCCGTGTAGTATCGCACTTCCTCGGTTGGATAGGGCCCTTGGCAGTCCGTCGCCATACCCGATCGAAAGTGTTGCCCAGCGTTCATCCCGTTGGGACGTATATGTGGTGCCGTATCCTAGCGTCGTACCGACCGGTACGGACCGAACCAGCGCGACCCGTGCATGGACCGACACCACCGGCGTCGGCCGAGGCTGACCAGGTCCGACTCCTCCCCCATACAGGAAGATCCCTGGTCGAACCACCGAGCGGGCCATCTCCGGAGCTCGGAAGACACCGGCGCTGTTCAGCACGTGAACCGCGAGCGCTGGACCCTCCGACCCTCGAAGCGAGACGATCTGCGCGGCGAGTTCCGAGAAGCGAACCCACTGCTCTCGAACCGTTGTCTCGTTTTCATCGGCAGAGTGCAAGTGCGTGTAAAACCCGACGCAGCAGGCGTCCTCCACACCAGCGACCGAATGAGACAGCCACTCCGAAGCCTGTCGCCAGTCGAATCCGCTTCGGCCTATGCCGGTATCGATGTCGATGTGGTACTCGGCGGTCGTGCCCGCTGAGCGAGCCGTCGCCCCCAGTTGCTGTAGCGCGCGCAGGCTGGATATCGACAGCTGAAGCCGGTGCTCGACGGCAGCGGCAACATCCTCATACGGCGCGGGACTGCATACGACGATCCGACCCTCGACGCCGAGTTCTCGAAGCCGCACGCCCTCTGAGACTCCGGCGACGCCAAACCCCCAGGGCTCGAGGGGCTCGAGCGCCCGCACAACCGCCTCGACACCCAGGCCGTACGCGTTCGCCTTGACCATGGGAAGCAGCCCGGTCCCGGGCGCAACCTGATGGCGAACACGGACGTAGTTGTCGCGCAGAGCTTGAGCGCGCACCTGCACCCAGGCGCGGGCTTTAGGATTCGTTGACATAAGCCCCGAAAGATGCCAGAAACAGGTCGCTCCGACGACCCCCCGCAGCCCTCACCGAGGGCAGCGTCGAACTCCGTCCGACACCTGGGATCGACCGACATGAACGGCTCCAATCAAATGCACCACTTCCCCGGTCCAGGCACCCTCGATCGGGCATTGAATCTCGTCCGCTTCCTCCGCCAGGAATGCCCGTGGGATGCCAGGCAGACAGCAGAGTCGCTGATTCCTCATCTGCTCGAGGAAACGCATGAGGTCGTCGACGCGATCCGTGAGGGTGACGACCACGGGCTCGAAGGAGAACTCGGAGACCTCCTGCTCAACCTTGCCTTCCAGATCGTCGTAATAGAGGAGGCCGGCGCCATCGACGCTGACTCTGTCTACGCCCGACTGGAAGCCAAGATGATCGCCCGTCATCCGCACATCTTTGGCGACGGCGAGCAGCGAGACTGGGAGGAGATGAAGGCAGAGGAGCGCTCCGCCGACGAACGCGTGCTCACGGGCCTCGCAAAGGGCTTGGATCCACTGACCCGCTCCCACCGAATCCAGGAACGCGTCGCTGGCGTCGGCTTCGACTGGGACGACGTGAGCGGGGCACTCGACAAGGTCAGCGAGGAACTGACCGAGACTGCGGAAGCCCTTGGGTCCGACGACTTCATGGAAGAGGTCGGAGATCTGCTCTTCGCCTGTGTGAATGTTGCCCGGCTTGGAGGCGCACACCCTACGACGGCATTGGCCCGGGCCAATACGAAGTTCACGCGTCGCTTCGAGGCGCTGGAAGGGCTGGCGCGCGAACGCAGCATCGACTTGGCCACGGCCGGACTACCCGCGCTCGACAAGCTCTGGGATGAAGTGAAGGCGGTGGAACGGGCCGGAGACCCGAACGACCCTTGACGGCGACCGGCCGTGATTCGCCTAGTAGCCCGCGCCCTTGTCGACGACGTTCTCCCAATCCTCGATCGGGTGATCGTGCAGATGCCGATCGAGATTCCTCAGAATGAGGTCG
>DGOW01000027.1:0-5297 GCA_002390225.1 Gemmatimonadales bacterium UBA4456
TCCTTGCATCACCAAGGCACTGGCCGAGCGGTGTGAGCACGAAGTCTGGGGATATCTTCGGAGACCGTCCGAGTACTCGGAGGCGGTCGCCGAATGGAACTACCGGCGGTACGGTCTGGAGGTCGATCCCGGCGGACTCGTGTGGACGACCGGAGTACACCCCGGCCTGATTGCGGCCTTGCAGACCTTCGCCCCGCCAGGCTCACGCGTGTTGATGACGACACCGGCCTACAGCGGCTTTTACACCGATCTTCGCTTCACACGGACCGTGACCGAGGATAGCCCCATGGTCATGGTCGACGGGCGCTACGAGATCGACTTCGACGACTTCGAACAGCGCGCAGCTCGTTCACACGTCTTCATTCTGTGCAACCCGCACAACCCGACCGGTAACGTCTGGTCGGAGGAAGACCTGCTACGTATGGGTGAAATCTGCCTGCGCCACCGTGTGGTCGTCCTGTCAGACGAAATCCACTGCGACTTCTTGAATTCGGGCAGCTCGTACACACCGTTCGCCGCACTACCCGACCGCGAGATCGTCGACAACAGCCTGACGTTCAAAGCGGCGAGCAAGTCGTTCAATCTGGCGGGCATGAAAGTGTCGTGGTGGTTCACGACGAATCGGGACTACGAGGCCCGGACGCGCTCGAACACCCGCGCAGATCTTCCGACGCTGGGGCTGGCCGCGAACCACGCAGCCCTCACCGAGGGAGAACCGTGGCTCGATCAGGCCGTAGCGTACCTCGACGGCAATCAGGACTTCGTTGCGTCATACATTCAGGAGAAGCTGCCGAGCGTGAAGTACCGCAAGGCACAGGGGACGTACCTGGCGTGGCTCGACATGAGTGAAATCTTCGAGGCCGTCGACGCCGAACGACTGGCTAGGGAAGCGAGCGAGAGCACAGGCCGGAACGTTTCGCCAGAAGACATCGTCCAGACATGGCTGGCTGAGAATGCGAGCGTCTTCCTCAGCCCGGGTGACGTCTACGGCGCGGGCGGCTCGGGCTTCATGCGTATGAACCTGGGAACGCAGAGGGGGCGCATTCAGCTCGCTGTCGACAACATCGCCGCTGCCGTCGCGACACTGTGAGTCGTCCTTCGTCAGTACGTGGACTTGTCCGGGCGCTGTTCGCCAGCCTGAACGTGGACTCGCAGCCAGTTGTCGAGCGGCGGTAGCGAGCATACCGAGTACGAAGTAAACACGCACGAGGCATTGTAGCTGCGGTTGAAGTCGATGGTCGTCCACCCTGTAGAGTCAGGGAACTCGGCGCGTACATACCGTCCACCCTGATAGGTATTCTCGGTCGCGGTCGAGTCCCACATCAGGATGAAGAAGGACGAGCTCGTCTCCCCGGCCGTGGCAATCAATCGGCGCTCCGCACCCCCGAGCTGAAAGACCAGCTCTCCGGGCGCACGATATTCCACCAAGCCACCGGTCACATCCGCAAAGTGGAGTGAAATCGGATCGTCGTACTCGTCGAAGCGTGCTGCGACACGCCACTCATTCGCGACCGGGAAGTAATCGGGGAGCGCGAAGCTCTCACGTTCCGGCATGTCTTCGTCCCATGTGCGGAGCCAGAGGCGGTCCGACCCCGGCTCCATGTGGATCCTCATCCCGAGCGCACCGAGCGTTAGCGTCGTGGTCTTACCTGCGCGATCGTTCTCGAGAATCATCGGCTCGGTGACTGGCGTCTCGATCACGACGGCGTCGTCGGTAGAATCCACCTTCCGAACATGGATGCTGGAGTTCACCGCGGGCAGCAGTGTCACCACCTGACCCTCGCGCCGCAGTAGACCCGCCACGGGGGGCGAGTCCTGAGCTGAGAGCGTGATCACATGCGCGCCGTCGGAGCCGAATTCCGTGTCGCCCTGAGGGAGATCCCAAAGACCGTTCCACAGCACGGCGCCGCTCGGGGGTGTCACCAGGCGAGCCGGCCTCGGAAGACCTCAGCGCAAAGCGATCGCCACCCCGAACACCGGCAGGATTGGTCGCACGGCCAGTGACATGACATCACCCGAGCGCCACGGCCGCTCGCTAAATAGGAATACGCAGGAAGGCCAAGCAGTGTGACAGCCCACTTGATATCCTTTCGTTGCCGCGAAGAAGCGATAAACTGAGGTGAGGATTCAGTATCAAGGAGGATCGAGTTGCGTAGACTGACCATGACCCTGATGCTCGCGGCCGTGTGGGCGATGTTGTCACCCCTGGCCGGAGATGCGCAGGATTGGACTCGACGTGAGTTCCCGCTGGCGCCGCCGAATTCGACCGGCAACTTCGTCGCCCCGTACTTCGATGGGTTCTATCAGAATGCCGACGGGACCTACACCCTCTCGTTCGGCTTCATGAACCGAAACGACGAAGAGCTGATCGAAATCGAGCTGGGTCCCAACAACTTCATCGAGCCGGCCGAATACAACGGTGGGCAGCCGACCTCGTTCCCTACGGTACGGTACTCCGGCTTCGGAGGGCCGCGAGAGCGAGGCGTCTTTGGCGTCATTGTGCCAGCGGACTTCGAGGGCGACCTCTGGTGGACGATCACTACCGATGGCTACACGACCAGGGTGCCGGGCCGGCTAGAGTCACCCGGCCCCATCATCAAGGCCGCCTACGAGCTCAGTACAGGCCCCATGGCCGCCGGCACGTTGCGGCCCACGATCCACTGGACGCAGAGCGATGAGGGCGACTGGGGCATCGAGGGCACGTGGAAACCCGAGGTCCTCACCACGAAGGTCGGTGAGCCGCTCGACCTCAGCTTTTGGGCCCAGGATCGCGGTGAACGGGATCTTGGAACCATCAACGTCTCTCTGTGGAAATACCAGGGACCGATCGGCGGCGAGATCTCGTTCGAATCGATGGTCGAAGCTCTTCCGGATGCACGGCCACCGCGCCGCGGGGGCCGTACGCCCGGCCCCGGACCGTTACTGACTCGGCAGACGGTGAACCTTCCCCTCGAGGGTCCGCACGCGCATCACGGCCGGTTCACGGCGACGTTCGATACACCCGGCGAGTACGTGATCCGCGTCAAAGTGGACAGCTTCGGGCTCATCGACAGTGCGCCTGGCCACCAGTGCTGCTGGACCAATGGATACGTGCGAATAAGCGTCAGCGACCAATAGAGCATATCTTGCAGGATGGCATCGCCGAACCAGGCGAGGCCGTGAGTGCATCAGGAGAGGAGTAGACCATGCAGATGTCCATCCATCGCTTCACGTCACAGATCGTTACGGCGGGCGTCTTCGCCCTGCTCGTGAACGTGGGAACGTCTCAGCAACTCATTGCCCAGACTGGTCCGAGCCCCGACCCGGGCAACGACGTGACCTTCACCAGGGACGTCGCGCCGATCCTTCAGGCCAACTGCCAAGTATGCCACCAGCCTGGTGCGATCGGACCCATGTCTCTAATGGAGTACCAGGACGTGCGCCGGTATGCGCGCCGGATCACGCGCATGGTCGAGGCCCGTGACATGCCACCGTATCAGTATGACGCAGATGTCGGCATTCAGGACCTGAAAGAAGATTGGCGTATGAGCGATGACGACATCGCGACAATCAGCGCCTGGGTGGCCGCAGGGTCACCGGAAGGTGATCCGGCCGACATGCCGGAGCCGGTCGAATGGCCCGACCCCGCTGAATTCAAGCTCGCTGACCGCTTCGGTGAACCGGATGTCATCGTGTACTCCGAACCGTACAACGTCCCGGAGGTGGGCCAGGATCGTTGGTGGAGGCCCATCGTGCCAACGGGCGTCACCTCGGACCGCTGCATCAAGGCGATCGAAACGAAGCCCTCCGTCGTGGGCCGTGCCGTGGCGCACCACGCGAACTCCTCTTTCCGCGTCGATGGTGAGTCGGCCGGTCGCCTCTCCGAGTATGCGCTCGGAAAGGTCGGTGAGATCGTACCCGAAGGCGCATGCCGAAGGATCCCGGCCAACGCTGACGTGGCGTTCGACATCCACTACTGGCCGAATGGCGTGGAGATCGAGGGCGACCAGATCGAGGTCGCGATCTGGCTCCACGATGAAGACTATGAGGGTACGCACGATCAGAGCCTGACCCTGTACTATCTGAACGGTGGTCGGGGCTTCGATATCGCCCCTCACGGGACGCTGATGACGCAGGGCTTCCATTCGTTCGACACTCCAGTCCGTATCGACAGCTGGCAACCGCACGGCCACACACGCCTCGTCGCAATGTCGATCCAGATCCTCCGGAAGAACGGTCGACGCGAAACAGTCAGCATGGTGTCCAACTGGAGCGCACTCTGGCATCACAGCCACATCTACGATGACGATGTCGCACCGCTACTCGAAGTCGGCGACCAGTTGATCCTCACGGGCTGGTACGACAACACCGAGGAGAACCGCTACAACCCGGATCCCGATCAGTGGGTAGGCATTGGGGACCGTACAGCGGATGAAATGTCACATGCCTGGATTGCCGTCACGCATCTGGATGAAGAGGGCTTCCAGAAGATCAAGGCGGAGCGCTCACGCCCCGTGAGTCAGCAGCCAGACCGCGATCGGTGATTTAATGTGCTCATCCACTGACCCCGTCAGTTGATGAGTAGCAGAGCGAGATTCCCCGCCTGAGGCACAGACCTCAGGCGGGATTCTTTTTTGTGTGCTCTGGGCGTCGTGACCTCCGTGGTCTGAGAACAGCCGAGCAACGATCCACAGGTGCTGTTGGCCGCCGTCCACAGGATCGCCTGAGCGCTTCAGAACACTGGATGACCTATTCCGACCTACCCCCCTGCCCTTACCATGCGGGCATGATCCGCTCCAATATGCTCGCGCTTGGCCTCGCGCTGACCTCTGTCTCGCTCGCCTGCCAGCCAGCCGCCCAGACAATTACGGTCGCTCACGCCGCCGACAGCCTTTCCATCGACACGTTCCTTTCCCACATGGAGGCCCTGTCGAGTGACGCCATGGCGGGCCGCCGACCGGGCACGGCGGGGTACGACTCGGCCGCTGCGTATGTGGTACGTGAGGCCGCGGCACTCGGTCTCGAGCCAGGGGGCATGCCGGGCACGTTCCTGCAGCGGATCGCCTTCCGTCGAGCTTCTCTGAACGACTCGGAGACTGCCTTCTCCGTGGACGGTGATCGTCTGTCTTTCGGTTCGGACTTCTCCGTCTCGCCCCGCACGACACGGGCTGACGTGGACCTCACAGCCCCGATGGTATTCCTCGGATTCGGCATCAGTGCACCAGACCTCGGCTACGACGACTTCGAGGGCGTCGACATCACCGGGAAGTTTGCCGTGGTCATCGCGGGTGCGCCGGATGCGTTCGGCTCGCTCGAGC
>DGOW01000027.1:5329-8156 GCA_002390225.1 Gemmatimonadales bacterium UBA4456
TCGAGCGGACTGTACTTTCGAGCAGCGCGTCCCGCGACGCCGAGCTGAGACAGCGAGGCGCGGCCGGGGTCATCGTCGTCCAGACCAGTGAACTCAACGGCACCGTGAGGCCTCGCACTCGCTACGTGTACCCCGACGACCGGGCTCCGCACGCCGTCGTACCCGAAGAGCTCGAGGCTTCACTGGTCGTCCCACAACGGATCGCGGCCGACTGGGCCGCGCGGACGGGACGCGACTTCGACGACGTGGTCTCCAGCATCCGGTCGGGCAAACCCGCATCGTTCGACCTCTCAGCGGACGGCCACGTCCGCGCCGGCTTCGAGTTGGAGACCTTCGAAAGCACGAATGTGGCAGCGCTCCTGCCCGGATCTGACCCCGCACTTCAAGACGAAGTTCTCGTGCTTACGGCACACCTCGACCACCTTGGCATCGGCGCGGCCATCGCCGGAGACTCGGTGTACAACGGCACACTGGACAACGCGTCGGGATCGTCGGCCCTGCTTACACTGGCCTCCGTACTCACGCGCATGGATGCTCCTCGACGCTCCATTCTCTTCCTCTGGGTGACGGCAGAGGAGTCAGGCCTGCTCGGCGCCGAATACTTCGCGCGCTTCCCCACCGTCTCACCGCGTCGAATTGTGGCAAATCAGAACATCGATGGCGTCATGGGCATGATCACCGCCGCGACGGACGTGCTCGCGTTCGGGTACGAGCACTCCAACCTGTCTCAGGCAGTCGACTATGCCGTCAGCCTCACGGGGACTCCGGTCAGCCCGGATCCCACCCCGGAAGAGAACCTGTTTATCCGGAGTGATCAGTACGCGTTCGTCCGGAATGGTATCCCTGCCATCTGGGTTCAGGGCGGTCGAACAGGGCTCGATCCAGCTCGGGATCCACAGGCGGAGCTCGATAAGTGGATCGTCGAGCGGTACCACAAGCCCTCGGATGACTTCGTCCAGCCCCTCGACCTGGAAGGGGTTCGCCGGGAGCTTCGCGCCAATCTCCTAGTGACGTATCACATTACCAATGAGATGGGACCGATCGAGTGGGATCCCGACAGCTTTCTATACCGTCGATGGGTCGGAGGCTGAGCATCATGAGCACACCAGACCAGGCATTCGCAGATGAAGTCCTGGCGCACGGACGTAAAAAGCTGGAGAAAGGCTAGACACCTCTTCCCACCGACGGCACTCGAACTGTCGATGAAAGAGGCTACGGCCTGGGTCATGGAGGGTCACCAAGGCCTCGTCGATCCCGAGCGTGCCACCTACTACATACCGTCGACGGAGCAGACTCCGGTCACCCCGATGACTCCGGGATCAGCTCGGTCGGGCCCGGGCACTCGGCTCGAGGGACCCCATCCACCTCGAGTTCAACCCGCTCCGACACGACAGCGAGTAGGAACGGGAGAGCCTCGGACCTTTCGGCCGTCGGGATCGAGCGTTTCCGGACGCGAGTTGAGTAGGACCCGTGGTCCGTGAGGTCTAACGGCCGCTCCGGTTCAAGAACAGCCGGTTGAGTGCTTCCGAGTTCGCGAAGGCGATGTCGGGGAAGCTGTCAGCGTTCACGTCAGCAGCAGCCAGCCCATAGGTGGCCTCTGCTTCCTCGCCAATCAGCTGCTCGCTCCACCGGGTCCCACCGTCTTCGTTGAGGTACAACACGTTTTGTCCTCGGACGTTTCCGACCACGATGTCCTCATCTCCATCCTGATCGACATCGATCACGATAGCCGCATACGTCCCTTCATCTTGTCCGAACGGGATGCCCACGTCGAAGTGTCCGCCCCCACTCCCCAGGTAGACGGCGTTCGGTTCTCCGATGTTTGCGGCCACGATATCGAGGATGCCATCCTGGTTCAGGTCAGCGAGAACGACAGACCGAGTCTCGTCGGAACCGGTACCGAACTTGAGTACCTCGTCGAAGTTGAGCGCGCCGTCGTTCAGGAGAATCTGGTTGGCCTGCCCGTCCCGATTCGCCAGCACCAGATCTGAGTCGCCGTCCGCATCGATGTCACCGATCGCGACCGCAATCGTGGACCCTTCGGGGTCGCCGAAGGAACGCTTGGACCCAAACCGCCCTTCCCCGTCGTTCAGGTAGAACCCGTTCGGGGTGCCACGATTGGTCACCAGTACGTCGAGATCGCCATCACCATCGAGGTCGTACAGCTGGGCGGAACGCGTCGGCTCGATCTCCGAGCCCACCGACCACACTCGTTCGAAGTGGCCGGCTCCGTCGTTGAGGTAGACCCAGTTCTCAGCTCGGTCATTGCCCACCACAACATCGACGTCGCCGTCACCGTCGAGATCCCCGGCCGGCACCGCATACGTCGTGGCCTTCTCTGGGCCGAGGGGATAACCGACGGTGAACTGGCCCGTGCCGTTGTTCAGGTAGACCTCGTTTACCTGCGCCCAGTGCCGCCCGTTGGCCAGCACCGCATCCAGGTCGCCGTCCGAGTCGACATCGGTGAAGACGATCGAGGCGGTCAGATCCTCAGGGGTGCCGAAAACCAGCCGGTTCGTGGACTGAAACAGCACCTGACCAGACACCGGCCACGGGAGCAGTGCGGCGACAAGGAGAAACGCGTAGTGCCCTCTCATCGGACAATGAACGGTTCGAGGTGGATCGGGGTGATCACCTTCGTACCCGGCGACAGGGTCCCAACCGTCTCGATGAACGGGATGAGGTTTCGTTCGATGTTGGGCTGCTGAGAGAAGTCGTATGGCAGGCGGAAGTTGTCCCAGTGAGTGGGGATCACGACCGGCGGGAACCCGGTCGATTGGAGAAGGCGTCGGTCGAAGTCGTAGAGCCCGAGCCGTGAGCCATTGAT
>DGOW01000063.1:0-3998 GCA_002390225.1 Gemmatimonadales bacterium UBA4456
AGACGGGCTGATTCGGGGCATTACGGCAGCCGGGGCGGACGTGCTCGATATCGGTACGGTACCGACGCCGGTCCTGTACTGGGCCGAGTGTGTGCACGAGACCGATGCCGCCGTTCAGATCACAGGCTCGCACAACCCGCCCGAGTGGAACGGGATCAAGATGACGTGCGACCGCGCCGCGCTGTACGGCGATGCGATTCAAGGTCTGCTCAGCCGTATCCAGTCGAATGAGCTTGACTCGGGCGCAGGGAGCGTCGAACGGATCGAAGTACTCGACGCGTATGTCGAGGACATCGCTGGGCGTTTCACCCTCGAGCGCCCGATGAAGGTGGCCGTCGACTGTGGAAATGGCAGCGGTGCCCTCGTCGCGGAACAATTGTTCGCCGCGATGGGCGTCGAGGTCACGCCGCTCTTCTGCGAGTCGGACGGGAGTTTCCCAAACCACCATCCGGACCCCACCGTCGACAAGAACCTTGAGGATTTGATCGCGGCGGTTGAAGCTGAACCCCACGACCTCGGGGTCGCCTTCGACGGGGATGCCGATCGGATCGGGGCTGTGGACGCCGACGGGGGGATCGTTCGGGGGGACATCCTTCTTCTCCTCTTCGGACTCGATCTGCTCGAGCGGAAGGGAGCGGGCCAGAAGCTCGTTTTCGACGTAAAGTGCAGCCAGGCGCTTCCAGAGGTGTTTGAAGCGGCGGGTGGTGAGCCGATCATGTGGAAGACCGGTCACTCGCTCCAGAAAGTGAAGATGAAGGAGACGGGTGCACTGCTGGCCGGGGAGCTCTCAGGGCACATCATGGTGGCCGATGACTACTTCGGCTTCGATGACGCTCTGTATGATGCATGTCGGCTCATCTGGCTACTGAGCCGATCCGACCGCTCTCTTTCGGATCGCGTGTCCGATTTCCCGGTCTACGTGTCCACCGCGGAGATCCGGATCGACGTAACCGAGGAGCAGAAGTGGGATATTGTCGAGCAGGCCGTGGCCCATTTCCGGTCGATCTATGATGTGATCGACGTCGACGGGGTCCGCGTACTCTTCGGTGATGGCTGGGCGCTCCTCCGCACCTCCAACACCCAACCGGTGATCGTGGCTCGATTTGAGGCACAGACGACAGAGCGACTGGACGAGATCCGCTCGGAGATCGCGGCCTGGCTGGCGGGTCACGGAGTGTCGCTCCCCTGAGGATCACCGGCACGACTGCCCCACCTCTCCATAGGAACGCTGACCTGCCCACGGGGTCGAAGGCTGCATGAACACACCACGTCAGGATCTCGTCGGCGCCCTTCGCGGCGGCCGCCTCGCCATGTCATTGATCCTGGTCGTCGCGCTCGTTGGCGTGTTCGGGCGCGCTCTAACATCGTTTTACGTCGAGGTGCTTTGGCAGGCCCAGACCGGGTACTTAAGCGTCTTCTGGCGCCGGATTATTTGGGAAAGCGGCGTGCGCGTCCTGGGTGGAGTCACCGTGGCTGTGCTAGTCTTCTACAACCTCAAGGTGGCATCCACGACGCTGGGCGGTATCCAGATTCGAAGGCGCTTCGGTAACCTGGAGATCTCCGAGCAGATTCCGAAACGGTACGTGATGTGGGCCATGCTCACCGCCGCGGGATTCCTGGGCTTCTGGTTCGGGGCATCTCTTCCCGCAGGGCTTGGTCGCCAGGCCCTGCATGCGTTCTCCTCCGGCGGATGGGGTGTCATCGACCCGATTCTGGGCCGGGATGTCGGCTTTTATGTCTTCTGGTTGCCGGTTCTCGATGCCGCGCTTAGCTACGCGCTCATTACGGGCTTCCTCATCTTCACGCTGACGGTTGCAGGGTATGCGGCCACGGGGGCACTGACGTGGACCGGCAGCCAGGTGCAAGCTCACGAGCTGGCAAGGCGCCACCTGGGCATCCTCATCGCGGCGTTCTTCGTCCTTCTCGCCGCGAGGTTGTACCTGAGCCGATTCGGACTGCTGATCAACGGCAACTCCGCGATACAGGGCATCTTCGGCTTCGCAGACGCCGAGGCGCGTCTCCCGGCGCTCCAGACCCTGACGATCATCACGCTGGGTGCTGCCGCAGGAACGCTCTGGGGCTCGTGGCGAAACCGTCCCGTTCCAGTCATCGGATCGTTCACTGCCGTCGTCGTCGGCATGGTTTTGATCGGCAACGTGTATCCGTCACTCATTCAGAGCTTTCGGGTCGAGCCGAACGAGCTGGAGCGTGAGACGCGCTTCATCGAAGAGAACCTGAACTTCACGCGCCTTGCGTACGGTCTCGACTCGCTGTCCCTCGAACGCCGGCCGTTCGACTTTGAACCGGCGGCCCCAATCGACTGGACGGAGGCGGCCCAGCAGTTTGCTGGCCTCCCGGTTTGGGGCTCCGGCGTGTCCGCGCCTTTGCTCACCACGTACCGCGAGGTCGAGGCACGATTCCAGTACTACGACTTCGATCGCGTCTCTATTGATCGATACCCAACGGAGCAGGGGCTCGCGCCTGTCACGATCTCGGTGCGCCAGGTCGACCCGACAGGTATCCCAGACGCCAACTGGCAGAATCTTCATCTGCGCGAGCGCTACGTCGCCGGAGTAGGCGTAGTGGCGAGCATCGCCAACAGTCGGACAGCCGAGGGACGCCCCGAGATGCTGGTGCGTGGCCTCCCGCCCGAGAGTCTCCCTTCTTCGCTCGGCACGGTTCCCCTTTCCCTCGAGCGCCCTGCTGTCTTCTTCGGAACCCGTCCGGACCGGTCGCGTGAGTACGTGATCGTGACACCCGGTGCAGAACAGTTCCAGGCGCCAGATGGTTCGATGGGTAGCGCGGGCACGGATTACCCGGAGGGGATCGAGATCGCGTCCACCCTCCGCACAGCCCTCCTCGCATGGCGTTTCCAGGCGGCCAACCTTCTCTTCTCGTCCGAGCTCACGGACGACAGCCGCCTCATTCATCGTCGACGGGTGACCGATCGGGTACTCGCCGTCGCGCCCTTCCTGCGTTTCCCGGAACCTCCCTATCCGGTCGTTACGGAAGGGCGTGTGGTATGGGTGATCGAGGGCTTCACGGGCACGCTGGCCTTCCCGCTTTCCGCAGCCTACGACCTGGGCAGCGTGCGTCGCCCGGTGCGTTACGTGCGCAACAGTGTGAAGGTCACAGTCGACGCGGTCACAGGAGAGATGGCGTTCTACCGTGTACCGATCGAGGATCCGATCGCGGACGCGTTCGACTCCGCCTACGAGGGACTCTTCAGCGACATCGACCAGATGCCGCAGGAGCTCAGAGACCACCTCCGCTATCCTCGATCTCTGCTCGAGCTTCAGAGTAGCGTGCTCCTGCAATACCATCAGGAAACGGCCGCAGAATTCCACGGGCAGCAGGATGTCTGGGTCGAAGCACAGGAACTCTCGAACACGTCGAACCCGGTTCGGTATGTTCCCGAGTACGGCATCTTCCGCCTCCCCGACGAAGACGAGGCACGGTTCCAGCTCTCGAACGTGTTCGTTCCGGCTGGTCGAGAAAACCTGACTGCGATGCTCGTCGCCCGCACGGACGATTTCGGGGTGCCAGAGACGATCCTCATGGACGTTCACGTCGACGACGAGGTACTCGGGCCACGCCTGATCGAGGCTCGTCTGGAACAGGATCCCGTGATCTCTCAGCAGTTCTCACTGTGGCGCACGGGGGGCAGTGAGGTCTGGACTGGTCACCTTCATTTGGTCCCGGTCGGCAATCGCATCCTGTACATGGAGCCCGTCTTCCTGGCTGCCGAGGAGGACGCGATCCCGGACCTCGCCCGATTCGTCATCAGTGACGGTGTTCGCGTTGTGATGGCGGAGTCTCTGGCCGAAGGAATTGCGCAGATGGCGGGCATCTCGTTCTCGCCTGCCGAAGCGCAGAGCGCATCCGTCGGGACGATGCCCCTCGAGGACGCTGTCTCGCGAGCCTGGCCTACGGCGGCGCTGGCGATGCTAGAGCGGGCAGAGGAGCGCGCGCGTGCGGGCGACTGGGCCGGTTTCGGT
>DGOW01000063.1:4007-10247 GCA_002390225.1 Gemmatimonadales bacterium UBA4456
GGCCGAGTTGCGAGCGCTTCTCGAGCAGTTGGATCTCGGAGGGCGCTGACCTGCGTTGATCCCCCGTTGGGGCTCTGATAGCTTTTCGTGCTTTCCCGGACTCGCTTCTGCACTGCGTTGCCCCGGGACTCCTGAACATTCGCACGAGAACGCATGGACATTCACGAATACCAAGCCAAGGAGCGGTTTGCTCTCGAAGGCATTCCCGTTCCTCCCGGACAGATCGCGACGACGCCCGACCAAGCCGAAGCGATCGCGACCGAGTACGGATGCGCGGTCATGGTGAAGGCGCAGGTTCACTCCGGCGGTCGTGGAAAGGCCGGAGGCGTGAAGTACTGCAATGACGCAGGGGAGGCACGCGAGCACGCCTCAAACATCCTCGGTATGGATATCAATGGGCTGACCGTCGAAAAGGTCCTCGTCACCCCCGCCGAAGAGATCGAGACGGAGGCTTACGTCGGGGTACTGATCGACCGGAAGCACCAGGCTGCCACATTCATGGTGTCGCCCGATGGTGGCATGGACATCGAGGAAGTGGCCGCATCGACTCCGGATCGGATTCGGAAGCTTTCCGTGGACCCGCGCTACGGCCTGATGCCGCATCAGGCGCTCTGGCTTGCGAATTTCCTCTACGACGACCCCGCGCTCATCAAGCAGGCCAGCAAGGTCGTGGCGCAACTGTACGACTCGTTTGTGAACTCGGGCGCGTCGATGACGGAAATCAACCCATTGATCACCACGCCCGAAGGCGAGGTGAAGGCCATCGATGCGAAAATGAGCATCGATGGGAACGAACTCTTCCGCCGTCCGGACGTCGCTGAGATGCGCGACCTTTCGGCGGAGCCGGCATCAGAGACTAAGGCACGTGAGGCCGGGCTTTCGTACGTGAAGCTCGAAGGCAGCGTCGGCTGCTGCGTGAACGGCGCCGGTCTTGCGATGGCGACGATGGACCTCGTGAAGTACTACGGTGGAGAGCCCGCGAACTTCCTAGACATTGGAGGTTCCTCGAACCCGGACAAGGTGGTCTCAGCGCTCGAGATCATCACCTCTGATCCGAACGTTAAGGTGATCCTCTTTAACATCTTCGGAGGCATCACGCGCTGCGATGACGTGGCGACCGGCATCGTCGAAGCCACAAGGCGCATCGACATCAAGCCCCCGATCGTGATCCGTCTGACCGGTACGAACGAGGAGCTTGGCCTCCAGATTCTCGAAGAAGCAGGCTTCTCGGCCTACACGTCGATGGATGACGTTGTGGAAAAGGCCGTCGAACTGGCGAAGGGATAGAAAAAAATGTCGATTTTCATCAATAACGACACCAAGCTCGTGGTGCAGGGCATCACTGGCCGGGACGGTTCGTTCCACACAAGCCAGATGATGGAGTACGGCACGCAGGTCGTCGCCGGCGTCACCCCCGGTAAAGGTGGGCAGACCTTCGAAGGCCCGGACGGTACCATGGTCCCGATCTTCAACGGAATGGACGAAGCAGTTGCCCAGACGGGTGCCAACACGTCTGTGGTCTACGTCCCGCCGGCGTTCGCAGCCAATGCCATTCTGGAGGCGGTGGACTCCGGCGTCTCACTGGTCGTGGCGATCACGGAGGGCGTCCCGGTTTTGGACATGGCGCGCGCCCATGCGTTTGCCCGTGACAAGTGTGTCCGGATTCTCGGGCCGAACTGCCCGGGGCTGCTATCACCTGGTCAGTCCAAGGTGGGCATCCTGCCGGCGCAGATCGTCACCGAAGGGCCCATCGGCGTCGTCTCTCGCTCCGGCACGCTCACGTACGAGGCCGTTTTCCAGCTCACCAGCGTCGGGCTGGGTCAGACGACCTGCGTCGGCATCGGTGGTGACCCACTCATCGGCACGAACTTCATCGATTGCCTGGAGGCGTTCGAGGCGGATCCCGAGACCTCGGCAGTCGTGATGATCGGTGAGATTGGCGGAACGGATGAGCAGGAGGCCGCTGAGTTCGTGAAGGCGAAGATGTCCAAACCTGTGGTCGGATTTATCGCGGGTCAGACGGCGCCTCCCGGACGTCAGATGGGTCACGCCGGCGCAATCATCAGTGGTTCGGCCGGTACGGCCGAGGAGAAGATGAAGGCATTCGAAGACAATGGGATTGCAGTTGCACAGCGCCCGGCGGACATCGTCGGCCTGATCCAGGACGCCCTCGGGTAGAGGGCTCGTCTTCGCTCCTCCAGGTCGGTCCACATTGATCCGGGCGAGCGAGGGAGTACATCATGGAAGAAAGGCAGAGTAGTGATCTCCGCGTCGAACATGTGTTCGCAGCGGCTCAGTATCGGGTGTATCCCGAGACTCCGTTGACGGAGGTCGTGGGCCTTATGGTGCGTCGCAGATTGAACGCTCTGCCGGTCGTTGGAGAGCAGTACGAAGTCCTGGGCATCATCACCGTAGGCGACGCGCTGGATCGTGTCCTGCGAGAGGGCCCGGGTGAGGACGAGGAAGGTCGTGAGGGGCGGGAGAAAAAGCTGACCGCCCGCGACGTCATGACCCGCGCGGTCCTGTGCGTGTCGGAAACGCAGCCGCTTTTGGATGCGGCACGCACGATGGTGAACCGTAATGTAGGGCAGCTCCCCGTCGTTCGTGACGGAGAGTTGATTGGCCTGATCACACGCGACGCGGTCCTGAGTGCGCTGCACGGACGCCGCGACGACCAAGACGAACGAGAAGAAGACTCATGAGCCTCACACTTGCAATCATCAAGCCCGATGCCGTCGGGTCAGGGAAGGCCGGAAAGGTACTCGCGCACCTCGAAGGCGCGGGTTTCACTGTACATGCCATGCGCCTGGCGCGGCTGAACAAGGCCCAGGCAGGCGCGTTCTACGCAGTGCACGAAGGCCGCCCGTTCTACGAAGAGTTGGTTGAGTTCATGATGTCCGGTCCGGTCATCCCCATGGTCCTGGAAGCTGACAACGCAGTCGCAAAGCTCCGTGAGACGATCGGGGCGACAGATCCGGCCGAGGCGGCCGAAGGGACGGTGCGGAAGCTCTATGCTGAGTCAAAGGGCCGGAACGCAATCCACGCGTCAGATTCGGACGAAAACGCCGCCCTCGAGATCGACTTCTTCTTCTCGAACTACGACCGGCTCGGGCTCTAGGGTCTCTCGCCCCGTCGCAACCGCTGATGGCGGCGAAATAACTAGACTTTCGATCGGTTGCTACTAGTTTTTACGACTATGCTCAGAGTTAATCTTGGGCAGCTTGGACGGGAAGCTTCCGTCGCTGTCGACGGTCGTCTGCCAAACGATGAAGAGCTCTGGAAGGACGTTGGTTTCTCCTGGGTCGGAGATGTCGAGGTGCGCTTGCGTGCCTCGTATGCCGGGACGGGGGAAGTGGTGTTGCGTGGGGAGGCGGACGGTACGCTGAGCCAGGAGTGTCGGCGTTGTCTCATGCAGGTCGAGACGCGGTTCAAGAAGCATCTCACGATGGTGTTTGTTACTGATACATCCGGCCAGGATGACGATGGCGGCCTTTACGCCTTCGAGCCTGAAGGGTCCGAGCTGGATGTGAGTCATGCAGTGCGCGAGGAGTTGATCCTCGCAGTCAATCCGTATGTGGTTTGTGATCCGGAGTGCGTGGGTCTCTGTCCGAGTTGTGGCGTGAACCTGAACGAAGGTGCGTGCGACTGCTCGGTTGAAGAGGTCGATCCGCGGTGGGCGGCGCTCCGAGACCTGAAGAGCGAGTAATTCAAATGGCTGTACCAAAGAAACGCACGTCAAAGCAGCGGAAGCGGAAGCGTCGCACGCACTACAAGGCGGAGGGCGTCACCACGCACTCCTGCCCGAAGTGTGGTGACACCAAGCGGCCTCATCGTGTATGCCCGACCTGCGGGCACTACAAGGGCGAGTCTGTCCTCGATGTCGACGTAGACTGAGTGATGCGTTGCTCGGGCTTCGGTTGTTCAGACCGTAGCTTCACAGCGTACGCGTTCATGCCCGGAGGGCGCCGGTGCGAATAGCCCTGGATGCCATGGGCACGGATACTGCCCCGGCTGCCGAGGTGGCAGGCGCTATCGGTGCTCTACGGGACTCGGCGACTCAGGACGTCGAGATCATCCTTGTCGGAGACGAGGACCTTGTCCGGGCTGAGTTAGCCCGTCACGATGACGTTCCCGAAGGCATACGGGTGCATCACGCCCCTGACCGCGTCACCGTCGAGGATTCTCCGGCGTCGGTGCTCCGACGCAAGCCGAACTCCTCGATGGTTGTCGGACTCAAGCTTCACAAGGCTGGCGAAGCCGACGCATTCGTCAGTGCGGGCTCGACGGGGGCTGTCATGGCCTCGTCGCTCTTTACGCTGCGCCCTCTTTCGGGCGTTGACCGGCCGCCGGTCGGAACGCTGCTGCCCACGGCAGGAGAGCTGTGTCTCCTCCTGGACGCAGGCGCGAACATTGGATGCAAGCCGGGCCATCTCGTTCAATTCGCGCATCTTGGTAGTACATACATGCGTGATGTGATGGGTCGGAAGAACCCGCGCGTCGGACTCCTCAACATCGGTGAGGAGCCGGGCAAGGGCGATGAGCTCACGATCGAGACCTACGACTTGCTGACCAGGGAAACGGGCCTGAATTTCATCGGGAACATCGAGGGCCGGGACATCATTCGCGGTGAGTGCGACGTCATCGTATGTGACGGGTTCGTCGGTAACATCCTGCTGAAATTCTACGAATCGGTGGCGGGGTACATCGTCCAACTGCTCAAGGCTGAGATTGGTCCAGTCGGCGACTCAAACTCCGGCCTCGAGCGCGTCTTTCGCGTTCTCGACTATGCAGAGTATGGTGGAGCACCGCTCCTGGGACTTGGGGGCGTATCGATCATCTGCCACGGAGGTTCACCGCCGAAGGCGATCCATAACGCGTTAGTTGTGGCCGCCCGTGCGGGGCGTTCGGGCCTGGTGCAGCACAGTGCCGAGGAATTTCAGACATGAAGACGCCGACACCCATCGCCGAGATCACAGGCACTGGACGATTTCTTCCCGACAACATCGTGACCAACGACGATCTCGCGGAGAAGTTGGACACGTCCGACGAATGGATCCACTCGCGTACGGGCATCAGTGAGCGCCGTATCGCCCCAGACGGCATGTTCACGGCGCATCTCGGCGCCGAGGCGGCCAAGGCCGCAATGACCGAAGCCGGTGTGGAACCCGGGGAAGTCGATATCCTGATCGTCTCCACCGCGACACCTGATCGATGGCTCCCGTCGACTGCCTGTGACATCCAGGCAGTTCTGGGATGTAAAAACGCAGTGGCGTTCGATCTGATGGCTGCCTGTACTGGCCACATCTACGCCTTGAGCATGGCTGAGGGATATATCGCAGCCGGTCGTGCCGAGGTGGCCCTGGTAGTTGCTGCGGAGAAGATGAGCGCGATTGTCGACTGGTCGGACCGAACAACGGCCGTGCTCTTCGGGGACGGTGGTGGCGCGGCGGTGCTGCGCCCCTGCAATGGATCAGGGCGTGGAATTCTCTCTTCACATCTGCAGTCCGACGGGAACCTTGCCGACCTCCTGTATCGGCCCGGGGGCGGCGCGATTGACCCGGTCAGCCAGAGCGTACTCGATGAAGGCCGACACCTGATGCGAATGCACGGGCGGGAGATCTTCAAGAACGCCGTACGCTCCATGGCCGAGGCGTGCGACATCGCTATGAACAAGGCTGGACTCACCGCGAACGACATCGACCTTCTCGTTCCACACCAAGCCAACATCCGGATCATCGAAGCGACTGCGAAATACGCAGGGATCCCGATGGACAAGGTCTTCGTGAACGTCGAGAAGTACGGCAACATGAGTTCGGCCACGGTTCCCGTCGCGTTCGATGAGGCCCGTGAGCAGGGTCGCGTCGTCCCTGGCTCCAACGTCCTCACGGTTGCGTTCGGCGCCGGACTGACCTGGGGTGCGATGGCGCTCCGGATGTAGCTCGAACCCACCTTCCGCATGACCCTCGCTCTCATCTTCCCCGGCCAGGGATCCCAATACGTCGGGATGGCCGGTTCGCTGCGCGACAGTGAACCAGCGGCCGCGGACGTGTTCGCTCTTGCAGATGAGACGCTGGGCTTCTCGCTCTCCGGACTCATGCTGAATGGCCCGGCCGACGAGCTCACTGCGACGAGGAACGCGCAGCCTGCTCTCCTGACGCACTCGGTTGCGGCGCTCCGTGTGCTGGGTGACCGGGCGGGCCCACCCGCGCTGGCTGCGGGACACTCGCTGGGAGAGTTCAG
>DGOW01000038.1:0-211 GCA_002390225.1 Gemmatimonadales bacterium UBA4456
GCGGTCACTGGTGACCCTACTGCGCTCAGCAGCTCGGTGAGCTGCAAGGACTCATTCCCCAGGAGCAGCAGGCCACCACGGAGATCATCGCGCTCTCATCGGATGATCCGTCCGACCTGCAACTCATGGTCGACCGAGTCGCAGACGAGAACGAAGGGCTGATGCTGAACTACACGCTCCTCTCGGACCCGGGCGCTGCCGTCATCAACCG
>DGOW01000038.1:260-2888 GCA_002390225.1 Gemmatimonadales bacterium UBA4456
TACGTGATCGGGATGGACGGGGTCATCCACTGGAAGATGACCGAGGTGAACTATCGGATCCGTCCGGAGAACGAGGACATTCTCGCAGCGCTCGCCGAACTGCAGAACTGATGCGGGGCAACCGGGACTAGTCTAACTCGGTACGCTGACCGTCCGGTCCCCAGACAGGACTTCGCTCACCCCGCGTCGTACATACGCCATCACCAGCACGCCCTCAACCTTCGGTGACTGCACGACCGAAGTGAGCTGACCGACGACCTTGCCCGAGCCATCGGTCGCGAGGAGTTCCGCACCCTTCCCAGGCGCAGGTACATCGCCGAGCTCCAGGACGCAGAGGTGCCGGTTCACGTGCCCACGGTCACGGATCCGGACGATCACCTCCTGCCCGGTGTAGCACCCCTTCGTCTGATCGATCGCTCTCTCGACGATCCCGGCCTCAGGCGGGATGGTGGTCTCGTCCATGTCGGTGCCGAACGCCGGGCGGCCCGCCTCGACCCGAAGAGTCGCCCAGACCCCAAGGCCCGCAGGGGTCGCACCATCGGCGACGAGGGCAGCCCACAGGGCCCGCACCGCGTCGACAGGCCCGTAGACGGTCCAGGCATCCGGCCACACTTCTTCAGTCCGTGTGACCACCAGCCCTGCCAGGGACGCGCCGTCGCCCGAGCTCGGGCTGCCCGTCGCAAACCACGCTCCCTCCTGTGTCGCCTCAAGCGCCGCCGGCTCGAGGCGCAGGCCGAGCGCGAGTCGCGTTACCGCAGCGATCGCATCAGGACCGACGACGGAGATCGAGGCGGTGCGAGCCGAGACGTCGTTCACCGCGGCAAAGCGAGGAGGAAGAAAGCGACGGAAGTGCTGGAGAAGACCAGCAAGTCCAGCGACTGGTACGTCGATCAGGTACGACTCCGTGTCGGAGTCGCCGAGGCGATACGCCCACAGATCGGAGATCATCTTCCCCTTGGGCGTCAGCACCGCATGATACGTTCCGACGCCGCTCACGACCTCGCCTTCGGTCGAAGGCAATCCGGGCATACGCCCCGTCAGGACACCGTTCAGCATCTGACCGGGAGATCGGCCAGAAATGACCAGACGAGCCCGGTGACTACGGTCAAAGACCGCAGTCGACTCTGCCGCCGCACCATACTCGGCGGAGGGGTCTCCGAAATGACGGACGGCTGTCTGACCGTGATACTCGGTCGCGATGCCACCCGCTTCGAGCAGGCTCGGAAGGAGCGGGCTGGCCGTGGCAGCAGAGTCGGTCATTCCAAGCCCCCGTCGCCGTCGTACCGGCCGGACCGAAGCTCGCGTACGATGTCCTGGACGTGTCCGCGATCATCGGCAGATGGAGAGACTCGAAGGTACGCCTCGAGCTGACGAGCCGCGTCCTCGTGACGTCCGAGCCGGGCCAGCAGAATACCCCGTGCCCGGCTCTCGGTCGGTGACGTCGGCCAGATCATCAGCAGTCGCTCGACGACGCCGAGTGCGCGCCGATCATCAGAGATCTTCGTATAGATCCCCTTCAGGTTCGTCAGCAGACGCGTAAGCATGTCACGTTTGGAGGCCGACCGCAGGAAGTCGTCACGCATCGCGACTGCACCGCCATATGCCTGATCGAGAAGCTGCTGCGCCTCGTCCTCGAAGCGGATCTTCCCCTTATCGAACGGATCGATGAGGAGGAGCACCTCGCTGCCCGAGTAACGGATGAGGAAGTGACCCGGAAAATTTACGCCTTCCAGGGGCAGGTCGAGGCGCCATCCAATTTCCAGGAGCACGATCCCGAGCGTGAGCGGAATACCCACGCCACGATCGAGCACGTCATTCAGAAAGGAGTTCCTCGGGTCATAATACGCCGTTCTGTTGCCGGCATACTTTCGCCGCTCGTAGAGTGTCTTCAGCAGATCATTGAGGACGACCAGCGGAGCGGTCTCGTTCGCCAACCGATCCTTCACCTCTTCCGCGACCTGATCGAGACGAGCCAGGTAGAGATCCACCGAGAGTTGTGGGTACTCCTCCGCAGCGATCAACAGGCTCGCACGGCCTAGATCGAGCTCCGCCTCCGAGCGCGACAGCTCATCGGCAAGCATGTGTCGTGGTGATCGTTGTGGAGCGCTCAAGGGATTCGTTTCCGTCTCGTCCAGGCTTCCCACGTCGACGATGTGACGCGGGCACATCCCTTACCCGTGGACGCCACCGTGTTTCCGATCGACTTTAGGCTTCGATTCGAGCACTCACGCCCAGCGAGGAGACCACATGGCAGAAGAGCCAAGGGACAAGAGGCCAGAGATCCGGCTGTCCCAGCTCAGTCATGGCGCCGGTTGAGCGTGTAAACTCGGCATGTCCGAGCTGACGCAGGTTCTGCGTCACGTGCTCCCCGTCGAAGATCCGAATGTCCTGATCGGCCACATCACCGGAGACGACGCTGCGGTATACCGTCTCTCCGATGATCGTGCGCTGGTCGTGACCGCCGATTTCTTCACGCCCATCGTCGACGATCCGTACGACTTCGGCCGGATCGCCGCGACCAATGCCCTCTCCGACATCTATGCGATGGGGGCCCGGCCGCTCTTTGTCCTCAATCTCGTGGGCTTTCCCCGAACGCTTCTCTCGGAGGGGATCCTGGATGAGATCATG
>DGOW01000057.1:0-740 GCA_002390225.1 Gemmatimonadales bacterium UBA4456
AATGAAGGGCTTGACCGGGCTCAACAATAGTATTTCAAATTGCTCGCAAAATGTAAGACGTGTGCCCTTGCATCATGCACGTCAATAGGAGCCCCACGGGCCGAGGGTGGTTCTGGCTCCCGACGCTGCGGGGGTCCAGATTCCCCGATGACTCTCCCTCAACGTGTCGTCGGCCTCGCCCTCGTCTTGTTCGTACTCTTTCCGGTCCATCGGCTTCTCGATCCGGCTCAAACCGGGCCCGCCGGCGCGGCGACAAGAGATGCGGCCGAGGCCGCCTGGGTTCTGGGCCTGTCGGGCTCGTTGATCGTGCTTACGCTCGCATGGGTCGCGATGCGCATGCAGCCGGGTGTCGGACGATCTGTGCGGATACTGGAGCAGGTCTGGCGCGCAGTTCTCCGACCAACCCCCGAGGCATTCGCGACCGCGACGGGGGTTCTTGCCTTCGTCGGATCGGGGATCATCGCGCATCGGGTGCATGGGCTAGCCCCGACGACTGTGGACGAGATGGTCCAGCTCCTCCATGCGGCCCTCCTCACGGGGGGAAGCTTGACCCTCCCGACCGGTGAGGCGGCAGCGGCATGGCTGATCCAGAACGGAGTCATGACTGAAGCCGGTTGGGCCTCGATCTACCCGCCGTTCCACACCATACTCCTCGCACTGGGGCTGACCGCCGGCGTCCCCTGGCTGATGGGTCCGCTCATGACGGCGATCGCCACCGGCGCGAGTACGTGGGTGATCGA